>JARRQH010000045.1:15052-26203 GCA_037381985.1 Pseudolabrys sp. | reverse complement strand
GCTTTTTTGTGCGCCATCTGTTTGCTCTCGAATTCGTATCTAGTGTCTACACCGATTCCGTGACGGAATCACTTCACTTCTTCTTACCTTTTTCGCCAGCGGCCGCAGTTTTGGCCTTCGCCGCCGGTTTTTTGGCGGCGGTGGGCTTTTTAGCCGCGGTCTTCTTGGCGGCTGCCTTCTTCGGCGCAGCCTCGGCGGCTTCCGCCGTCTCGCCTTCGGCCGCTGCTTCCGCCTTCGGCTTGGCCGCGCGCTGAGGTCGCGCCGGCGCCTTGTCCGAGGGCTTGGCCCCGTCGGTCAGGATCTCGGTGATGCGGATCATCGAGAACTCGTGCCGGTAGCCGCGCTTGCGGCGCGAATTCTGCCGCCGGCGCTTCTTGAAGGCGATGACCTTGTCGCCGCGGGTGTGCTCGAGCACCTCGCCGGCCACGGTCGCGCCAGCCACCGTCGGGCTGCCCACTTGGGCGGCGTCGCCGCCCAGTACCAAAACGTCACCGAACGCGACCACCTGGCCGGGTTCCTGCGCGACCCGGTCGATCCGGATCACGTCCTCCGGGGCAACCCGGTACTGCTTGCCGCCAGTTTTGATGACTGCGAACATCTTTCTTGTCCTCGTGTTCGGTATTCCGGCGCTCGGAACTGACCGTTCCGGACCGGCTTCTTTCAGTCGGTTAAATTGTGTGCTTTCAAGGGCTTAAAGTGTGCCCAGCAAAAAACACGCGGACCCGAGGGCCCGCGGCTGGTGGGGTTATGGCGATCCGGGGCCAAACTGTCAAGGAACGGGCGGCACCGGCGCCTCAGGGCCGACCACGAGCGGCAACGGCGCGCGTGCCACCGGGGCGTGGCCGGCCTCGGCCCGCGCCAGCCGCCCGCCGACGTCGAACACCTTCCAGAGAACGAAGATGGAGCCGGCGATGACGCCGGCGATGACCGCAGCGATGAGGCTGTAGGGGATGTCCGCGGCGCTCAGCTTCGGCACGGCGTCGACCACCGTGGCGAGGATGCCGGCCGTCAGAAAGAGACCGAGGGCGCTGGCAATCCCTTCGTTCTGCAGCCAGGCCGGCAGCAGCGGATTGCGCAGGGTTACCATGGCGAGGAGGATCAAGGCAGAGATTGCGGCCAGCACCATAAGGTCAGGCGCCGCCGCCAGCAGGGACGTCGTCACGGGAGACTCCGAATATGCACCACCACATGATGCACGTTGCGGTGTGCACGGCCCGCGGCGCGTATTCGGGCTGGTCCGCCGATGCCGCCTCGTCGCTGGCGTTGTTATTGGTCTCGCCGTCGCCTTGCGCCAGCCGATAGCCGACGCCAAGCTCGGTCATCAGGATGCGCGGCGCATCCGGGTTAGGCTCGATCTTCTGGCGCAGCTTGCGCACGAAGATGCGCAGGTAGTGGGTGTCGTGCACGTGCACCGAGCCCCACACCTCCTTCAGCAAGTGTTGATGCGTGACCACGTTGCCGGCGTGTTGCGCCAGCACCTGCAGCAGGCGGTATTCCTTCGGCGTCAGCGCCAGCCGCTTGCCGTTGAGCAGCACCGCGCGGGCGGCGAGATCGATGGTAAGCGGGCCGATCTTGAGCGTGGGTTCGCCGCTCACCGCCCGCATCTGCCGGCGCAGCGCGCCGCGCACGCGCGCCAGCAGTTCTGCCATGCCGAACGGCTTGACGACGTAGTCGTCGGCGCCGAGCTCGAGCAGGCGGACTTTCTGCACCTCGGTCGCGCGCACCGACAGCACGATGATCGGCACGCTCGACCACGAGCGCAGGCGCTCGACCACATCGGCGCCGTCCATATCGGGCAGGCCGAGATCGACGATGACGAGATCGATCGGCCGCAGCGCCGCGGCGCGGATCGCCTCGGTGCCGGTGCCGGCCTCCTGCACCGTGAACCCGTTGAGCTCGAAACCCGTGCGCAGGAAGCGCCGGATTTGGCTCTCGTCGTCGACGACGAGAACGACCGGAGAATTTTCACTCATCTTCGTCGGTTTCCAGTTGTGGAACTGCGGCCTGTGTCGCCGGCAGTTCGATTGTCAGGGTTGTGCCTTGGCCGGGCCCCTCGCTGTCCGCGCTCAGGGTGCCGCCGTTGGCTCCGACAAAGGCGTTGGCGATCCACAACCCCAGGCCCGAGCCGCTGGTGATGGCGACGTGGCGTTGGCCGCGCTCGAAGCGCTGCCACATGTGCTCGCGCTCCGGCGCCGTCAGTCCGCAGCCCTGATCGGTGACGCTGATGGTGATGCGGCCGTCGTGGGCGCGCGCCGATACGGTGATGGTGGATCCCGGCGACGAATACTTCACCGCGTTATCGAAGATCTGGATGAGGGCCTGCTGCACCAGCACCGGGTCGACATGAATCAGCGGCAAATCGGCGGACAGGTCGCTGAAAACGGCGCGATCGGCGAGCCGGCGGCGGCAGCGATCGAGCGCCGAATTGATGATGTCGGACGGTTCGGCCCATTCGACATGGGGCCTGACGCCGTTGCTGGCGATACGGCTGGCGTCGAGCAGGTTCTGGATATCGTTGTTGAGCCGCTCCGCCTCGTTGCGCACGTCCAGGGCCAGCGCCTTGAGCTTTTCCTCGTGGCTGAGCACCGGCGCCGCGCTCAGCACGGTGGCGGCGCCGAGGATCGAGGCGAGCGGCGTGCGCAGCTCGTGGCTGACCGATTCGATCAGCGCCTCACGCAACTGATCGGTCTGCGAGCGCATGCGCGCCTCGCCGATGGCGCGGGCGATGTCGAGCCGCTCCAGCGTCGCGGTCGCGTCGGCCAGCACGGCGTCGACGCGGCTGCGCAGGTCGTCGGCGCGTTTGTTCCGCCCGCTGTCGAGGTTGACCGCGATAACGCCGAACTCCGCGTTCTTGGGCGAGACCGCGCGGACCGTCCAGGTGTCGCCGTTGTCCGCGGTCACCGTGTCGTCGCCGGACGAAGCGGTCCCGGCGGAAGCCACCTCGATGACCTTGTCGAGAACGGGCTTCGGCACGGCGACCTTGGCGGTCTCGATCTTGGCGGGCTCCATCTTGCCGGACTTGCCGTCCGCCGCGTCGGTGGCGTCGCGCCCGCTGGCGAACAGGACCACCTTGCGCTGGGTGACGGTAGCGAGGTGATCCTCGATGGCCGCATGGATGTCCGACACCGCGAACGCGCTCGCCAGGCGGCGCATGAAATCATAGAGGTTGCGGGTCTCCACCTCGCGCCGGCGCGCCAGCTCGAGCTGTCGCTTCAGCCTGCTGGCGAGTTGGCTGACTACGACCGCGACGAAGATGTAGAGTAGCAGGTTGATCACTTCCTGCGGATCGCGAATGCGCAGGTCGTAGAACGGCGGGAAGAACAGGAACGCCGACGCCATCATGCCGGCAAAGGCGGCAACGAGCGCGGGGACGCGCCCCCAGCGGGTGGCGGCCAAGAGCACCGGAATCAGGAAGAGAACGGTGCCGCGGGTATAGCCGAGCTCGTTGATGAGCAGGTCAACCGCCAGGGTGGTGACGGCGACCGCGACCAGGGTCAGCGCGATACTGCGCAACGGGCCACGGAGACGGTCGGACTTCGGAACCTTCGGCATCGTGTGCAGGTCTTGGGGAACCCCCCTGCGGTAGCCTTAGAGTATAGGCCCGTCGCCCTTGTCTGTCTTGGCTCACTTCGTTACATAGCCTCCGTCCGAACAGGGCTTTTTCAAGCCCGTCCGGGCTTCCGGAGAGGTGGCTGAGCGGTTGAAAGCACCGCACTCGAAATGCGGCATACGGGCAACCGTATCGGGGGTTCGAATCCCTCCCTCTCCGCCAACCACGATTAAGCATCTGAAAATATTAGTTTTTCTTGGGCCGGCCAAAGGCCGACCGATGGCCTCGCCGTGTCTGGCGAACCGGGGAGAGCGCCCGGCGCAACGGCCGGGATCGCGTCATGCCACCGGCGCCCGCGGTGGTACGGGCCGGCGGCCGGGCAGCCCCATGGGCTTCCATGCGCCGCCCCGTGCCCGCGTAGGCGGGCATGAGCCACACCGGGTGGCGGCGCCATCCAGGCTCGTCGCCGTTGCCGGTCGGGCCTACATCAATCGAATTTTAACGGTTGTCTTTACCCTGGCGCACCCTGCCGCGGCGCGGCGCTGGCGATGGGCGCGCCCGGCTGCTGCCGCTGCCGTCAGAGCGTGGGCAGAAGGTTGATCATTCGAATCAAGACCCTCGGTTCTTGATAACCTGGATTGTTGTTCCGTCCCAAGGCCCGAAAATTATACCGCAAATGGCGGCCTTCACGGCTCCGCATTAACCATTCTGCAAGCGCCTGCGCCGCAATTTCGGGACGGTAGAATTCGCGTTTTCCGACCGTCCGATAGTTCCACACGTTCCAGAGCGAGTTACCAGACACATGACGGATCTAGCTGTCGCTTCGGCGCCTGACGGCGCCGCTCCTGTCGAGCATGGTCCGCAGGCTGTCGCCGGCGCGGCGAACGCCGCCGCTCCCAGCCAGCTCATCAGCTTTGCCATCGGTGACGATCAATACGGCGTCGACATCATGGCGGTGCGCGAGATCAAGGGCTGGACTGACATCACCCCGCTGCCGCGCCAGCCGCAATACGTCCGCGGCGTGCTCAACCTGCGCGGCATCATCGTTCCGATCGTCGATCTGCGCTGCCGCTTCGGCCAAGGCCTGACGCAGGCGACCCCGCTTCACATCGTGATCATCGTCCATGTCGGCAACAAGCCGATCGGCCTCTTGGCCGACCGCGTGCTCGACATCGTCGCGGTGGACGAGAACGAGATCAAACCGGTGCCGCGCGTGGCGCAGGCCCAGCGCCTCAACTTCCTGTCCGGCCTGGTCACCACCGACACCGCGATGATCGCGATGATCGACCTTCCGAATCTTTTGTCGCTACCCGCCGACGAAGTGGGCGACAGCTCGAATGCCGCTTACGCGGCAACTGCCTGAAGCGCCGGGGGACCGAATGATCTCGTTTCGTAAGACGCGCGCGGGCGGCGCAGACAGCCATGCAAACATTGAGAGGCAGAAGGCGGCGATTGCCGACAAGGTTACGTCCGCGCTCATGATGATCGACCGCGATTTCGTGGTCACCTATGTCAACGAGTCGACACGCGACTTGCTGAAGCAGCATGAGGCGGCGTTCAGCGCGAAATGGCCGGGCTTCCAGGCCGACAAGATCGTCGGCACCTGCATCGACAGGTTCCATGCGAAACCGGAACACCAGCGTAAGCTGCTGGCGGATCCCAAAAATCTGCCGTACCGGACTGAGATCAGCGTCGGTGACATTCGGATTTCGCTCCATGTCAACGGCTGCTTTGATGCCAAAGGCGCGTTGACCGGCCACATGCTGGAGTGGCGCGACGTCTCGAACGAGGGGCTGCTCGAAGCCATCGACAAAACGCAGGCGGTTGTCGAATTCCGTCTCGACGGCACCGTGGTCACGGCGAACCAGACTTTCCTGAAATTGCTGGGCTACAGCTTGGAGGAAATCCGTAACAAGCCTCACTCGATGTTTGTTCTTCCTAATTTCCGTGACACCCCGGAATACAGGGCATTCTGGGGCGGCCTATGCGCCGGAAAGGGTATCTCGTACCCGTATAGCCACCTGGGCAAGGGCGGCAAGGAGGTCTGGCTGCAGACGAGCTACAATCCGGTCCTCGACGCCAACGGCAAGCCCTACAAGATCGTCAAATTTGCGACCGATATCACCGAGCAGAAGCTCAAGGAGGTCGACTACGCGGGCCAGATTGCGGCCGTCAGCAGGGTCATGGCCACTATCGAGTTCGACCTCAGTGGCAATGTCCTGAATGCGAACGAGAACTTCCTCAACGCTATGGGGTATTCGATCGACGAAGTGCGCGGCCACCACCACCGCATGTTCGTCGACAAGGCGTATGCCGAGAGTCCCGAGTACCGCGCGTTCTGGGAAAAGCTCCGGCGCGGCGAATACGACGCCGGTCAATACAAACGCATCGGCAAGGGTGGCAAGCAAGTCTGGCTGCAGGCGAGCTGCAACCCGATCCTCGACGATGATGGCAAGCCGATCAAGGTCGTCAAATTCGCGACCGACATCACCGATCAAGTGCGTGCTAGCGAGGCCTTGCAGAATGCGGTGCAGCAGACGCAAACGGTAGTCAAGGCGGCCGAGGCCAGCGATCTCACGCAGCGCATTCCGATGGCCGGCAAGTCGGGTGAGATCGCCACGCTCTGCGCCGGCGTCAATGGCCTGCTCGACACCATGGCGACCGTGGTCAAGCGGATCAAGGCGGCGTCGCGCGAGGTCTCCAACGCCTCGGCCGAGATCGCGGCCAGCACCACCGACCTGTCGCAGCGCACCGAGGAACAGGCCGCCAGCCTGGAGCAGACCTCCGCCTCCATGGAGCAAATGTCCGCGACCGTGAAGAAGAACGCGGAGAACGCGCTGCTGGCCAATCAATCCGCCAGCGAGACCAGCGAGGTCGCCGACCGCGGCGGTCAGGTCGTTGCCAAAGCGGTCGACGCCATGGCGCGCATCGAGGAATCTTCGGGCAAGATTTCCGACATCATCGGGGTGATCGACGAAATCGCGCGCCAGACCAATCTGCTCGCGCTCAACGCTGCCGTGGAAGCCGCGCGCGCCGGCGACGCCGGCCGCGGCTTCGCGGTGGTCGCCTCGGAGGTGCGCAGCCTGGCGCAGCGGTCGTCGCAGGCCGCCAAGGACATCAAGGACCTGATCACCAACTCGGGTGGCCAGGTGAAGGACGGCGTCGAACTGGTCAACCGCGCCGGCTCGGCGCTGACCGAGATCGTCGGCTCGATCAAGAAGGTGGCCGATCTCGTCTCCGACATCGCCACCGCCAGCACCGAGCAGTCGACCGGTATCGATCAGATTAACCGGGCGCTCACCCAGATGGACGAGGTGACGCAGCAGAACTCGGCCCTGGTCGAGGAGAATGCCGCCACCGCCAAGACGCTCGAGCAGCAGTCGAACACGATGACCACCGAGGTCAGCGTCTTCAAGGTTGGCGATGACGACGGCCAGCAGATCGTGTCGCCGCTTCAAAGGCGACCGGCCGCGGCGCCGAAAGCGGCCGCCGTCCGCAAACCGGTGCGGACCGCGAAACCGGCCGCGCCGGCCAAAGCGTCCAACGCGGGATCCGGCGCTGCGCCAAAACTGGCCGCCGCGGTCCCGCGCCAGGCCACCGTCGGTCAGATGCAGACGGCGCTCGCCGCCGCTTACGAAGATCCGGAGTGGAAGGATTTCTAAATGGCGGTGGTGAGTGGGGGCGAAGCTCGGGCGTTTGTCGAACCCGAGCAGGGCGGTAATGCGGGGCGGGAATTCGCGTTTTCAGAGGCCGACTTTCGGCATCTGGTGCAGCTCGCCTATAAGCATGCCGGCATCTCGCTGAGCGAAAGCAAGCGCAATCTGCTCTACAGCCGGCTGTCGCGCCGGCTGCGCATCCTCGGCATCGCGACCTTCGGCGAGTACCGGGAACTGCTGGAGAGCGACCAGCGCGAGATCGAGAACTTCATCAACTCGATCTCGACCAACCACACCAAGTTCTTCCGCGAGGCGCACCACTTCGACCACATGCGCACGCACATCGTCGTGCCGTTCGCGCAGCAGGCGGCGGCGACCGGCAACCGGCGGCTGCGCATCTGGTCGGCGGGCTGTTCGAGCGGCGAAGAGCCTTACACCATCGGCGTCGTGCTCAAGCGCGAGATCCGCGATTTCCGCGGCTACGACGTGCGCATCCTCGCCACCGACATCGACACCGATGTGCTCGCCAAGGCCGGCCGCGGCGAATTCGCCAGCGCCACCGTCGACGAAGTGCCGAAGACCTACGCCGAATATTTCAAGCGCGCCGGCGACAAGGTGGTCGTGGACCCGGAGGTCAAGTCGCTGATCGCCTTCCGCCAGCTCAATCTCATGAACGAGCCGTGGCCGTTCAAGGGGCCGTTCGACGCCATCTTCTGCCGCAACGTCATGATCTACTTCGACGGCCCCACCAAGGCGAAGCTGATCCAGCGCTTCGTGCAGCACATCAAGCCGGGCGGCTGGCTCTATATCGGCCATTCCGAGTCGCTGATCGGCTCCCATCCCGGCCTGCAGTCGTCCGGCCGCACCATCTACCGGAGAGACGATTGAGCCTCGCCGCCGCCCAGAGGGAGACGTCGGACGGTGACGCCAGCATGCATGCTGTCGCCGGCCGCCGCGTGTTCGACGCGGCCAGCGGCATGTGGATGGTCAAGGTTTTTCCGGGCGAATACTACACCACCCGCAAGACCGACGAGATGATCGTCACCGTGCTGGGCTCGTGCGTCTCCGCCTGCATCCGCGATCCGCAAGCGGGCATCGGCGGCATGAACCATTTCATGCTGGCGCAGCACACGTCCGGCGGCTGGGGCAACGATCTGCGCTCGGCGCGGTTCGGCAACTTCGCCATGGAGAAGCTCATCAACGAGCTTATCAAGTCGGGCGCCCGGCGTGAGCGGTTGGAAATCAAGGTGTTCGGGGGTGGCAACGTCACCGATTCATCGAATGCCGTCGGCACCGACAACGCCAAATTCGTGCTGCGCTACTTGCAGGCCGAGGGTCTGCGCTGCGCGGCGCAGGATCTCGGCGGCTCGCACCCGCGGCGCATTCATTATTACCCGCAAACCGGCCGCGTGGTGCGCAGGTTTCTCGGTGTCGGCGAGTCCTTCCTCGTCCGCCGCGAGGAGACCGATTACGAGAAGCGGCTGCAGGCCGAGAAGAAGTCCTTCGGCGATATTGAACTCTTCGGAGACGATTGATGACAAGACTAGGTGGGCCGGTGCGGGTGCTTGTCGTGGACGATTCCGCGGTGATGCGGCAGTTGCTGTCGACGCTGCTGTCGGCCGACCCCGACATCGAGGTTGTCGGCACCGCCTCCGATCCTTACATCGCGCGCGAGCGCATCAAGGCGCTGAATCCCGACGTCATTACCCTCGACGTCGAGATGCCGAAGATGGACGGGCTCACCTTCCTGCATAAGATCATGACACTGCGGCCGACGCCCGTGGTCATGGTCTCGACGCTGACGCAGGCCGGCACCGAGGTGACGCTCGAGGCGCTCGAGATCGGCGCCGTCGATTTCGTTGCCAAGCAGACGGCCGACGCCGGCCGCGAACTTTTCGCCGCCGAGATTCAAACCAAGGTCAAGGCCGCCGCCCACACGCGCGTCGGCGTGCGCCGCGCGGCGCCGGTCCAGAGCGCCCCGCAGCGGACCACGCGGCGCGCCGGCAACCGCATCGTCTTCATCGGCGCGTCGACCGGCGGCGTCGAGGCGCTCAAGCGCCTGCTCGTCGGCATACCCGCCGACTGCCCGCCGATCCTGGTCACGCAGCACATGCCGCCGCGCTTCACCGACGCCTTCGCCCAGCGCCTCAACCGGGAGCTGGCGATGGGTGTGTGCGAGGCCAAGCACGATCAGCCGGTCGAGCCCGGCAACGTCTACATCGCGCCCGGCGCGCACCATTTGGAAATCGGCCGCCACGGCACGCATTACCGCTGCGTGCTCTCCGACGAGGCGCCGGTGTCCGGGCATCGGCCGTCGGTCGACGTGCTGTTCCGCTCGGCGGCGCGCCTGGTCGGCAACGCGGCCGTCGGCGTCATCCTCACCGGCATGGGTAAGGACGGCGCCGCGGGCATGCTCGAGCTGCGCAAGACCGGCGCCGTCACCCTTGGCCAGGACGAAGAGTCGTCGCTGATTTACGGCATGCCGCGCGCGGCGTTCGACTGCGGCGCCGTCGGCCAGCAGTTCTCTCTCGATCGCATGGCGTCGGCGATCCTCGATGCTTGCGAACGTGCAGTGCCGCCGCGCGCCGTGGCGGGCCATTCCACCGATGCCGCGTGACCGCCGGACCGAACGACTGAAGCTGGAACAGAGTCATTGACCATGCAGGGCGCCCCCGATTCCTCGCTGAAATTGCCGTCGGTCCTGGACCTGGCCGCCTCCGAGGCCTTGCTCGACACCATGCGCCAGGCCTGCGACGCGCAGACCGCGACGGTGGACGCCTCCGGCGTCGACGTCGTGACCTCGCCCTGCATGCAGGTCATCCTCGCCGCGCTCAAGGCCAGCCCGGGCATGCGGATCGAAAAGCCGTCCGAGGCGTTCGTGCAGGCGTTCGCGGACCTTGCCCTCGACTGGCGTCAAGATGATCAAGCAGTCGAGCAAGAAGCCGCGATAGAAGATACCCAAGACGCCGTCGCGCCCGCGCCGATCAATCCGGAAGATGACACCGAGGCGGCGTTCCTGGCGGCGGCTCAGCAATATACTGAAGCACGCGACGAGCCTGCCGACGAGCTCGCCGCTGCACCGGAGGCCGAGACGGCCGATGAGGACGCGCCGCCCGCCGAGGCGGCGGCTGCGGACAAGGCGTCGGCTCCGGACATCGCCGAAGACGATTCAAACGTCACATCCGATACTCAAACGCCCGAGGCTTCCATGGCCAAGCGCATATTGACGATCGACGATTCGAAAACCATCCGGGACATGCTCAACCTCACGCTGTCGGAAGCCGGCTTCGAAGTCCTGCAGGCGGTTGACGGCGAGGATGGCATCGACGTCCTGGAGAAGCAGGACGACCGGGTCGACCTCGTCATCACGGACATCAACATGCCGAAGATGGATGGCTACGGCGTCATCCGCCATATCCGTGGCCAGCAGCGCTACGACGGCATGCCGGTGCTGGTGCTCACCACCGAGAGCGAGAAAGAAAAGCGCAACATTGCGAAGGAATCCGGCGCGACTGGGTGGATGGTCAAACCCTTCGATCCCGAGCGGCTGATAGCGACGATCAACAAGGTTGCACCCTGAACCCTTGAAACGGACTGAAAGCGCGGCGCCATGTCAGGCTTGGATGAACTGAAGCAGACCTTTTTCGAAGAATGCAGCGAGGCGCTTGAGCAGCTTGAGGCCGGCCTCACCGATATGCGCGAAAGCGGTCCTTCCGACGACACGATCAACGGCGTGTTCCGGTCGGTGCATTCGGTCAAGGGCGGTGCCGGCATCTTCGGCTATGAGGACCTGGTCAACTTCGCGCACGTCTTCGAAACCGTGCTCGACGAGATGCGCGCGCACAAACTGGAGCCGACCCACGACAACATCGACCTGCTGCTGACGGCCAACGACATCCTCAGCGACCTGATCGGCATGTCGGGCGCGGGCGAGCCGATCCCGCC
>JARRQH010000045.1:0-15034 GCA_037381985.1 Pseudolabrys sp. | reverse complement strand
GAGGCGGACGACGACAACACCCCGGCGCCGGCCGATTTCGAGGGCCTCGATTTCACGCCCGTGACGCTCGCCGACATGGACGGCGACGCCGCCGACGGCAAGCACGTTTACAATATCGTGTTCCGGCCGAAGCCCGACCTGCTGAAAAAAGCCAACGAGCCGCTCTATATCGTGCGCGAGCTGAAGAAGCTCGGCGACTTGTCGCTGACCGCCGATACCAGCAGTCTGCCGCCGTTGAACGAACTTGAACCCGACCGGCCCTATATCGGCTGGACCGGCACGCTCACCACCGACGCGACCCGCGAGCAGGTCGAGGACGTCTTCGAGTTCGTGAGCGACGACTGCGAGCTCGAGATCGCCGAGGACAATGCCGTGCCGGCGGTCATGTCGGATTCCACCTCGGATTCCATGCCGGCTCCAGCCGCGGATGCGCCGGCGCCGGAAGCGGCCGTCCCCGCGGTCGCGGCGCCGTCGATCGTACCGGCTGCGCCGATGCCTGCTGCCGCCGCCGGTAACGATGCGCCGGCAACGCCAAAGGCGGCGCCGGCGAAAGCGGTCGCCACCACCATGCGCGTCGAGCTGGAGAAGATCGACCGTGTCGTCAACCTGGTCGGCGAGTTGGTCATCGCCCAGGCGATGCTGGGCCAGGTGGTGCACGGCCTGGAGGAGGAGACCACCGGCCGGCTGGTGCAGGTGCTCGAGGAAGTCAGCCATCACACCCGTGAGCTCAAGGACAGCGTGATGTCGATGCGCGCCCAGCCCATCGGCGCCGTCTTCCAACGCATGCCGCGGCTGGTGCGCGAACTCGCGCACAAGACCGGCAAGAAGGTCAAGCTCGAGATGCACGGCGAGGGCACCGAAGTCGACCGCTCCATCATCGAGCGGTTGGGCGATCCGCTCACGCATATCATCCGTAATTCCGTCGACCACGGCATCGAGTCGCCCAGCAAGCGCCGGGCCAACGGCAAGAGCGAAGAAGGTACCGTGCGCCTGAGCGCCGAACATCGCGGCGGCCGCATCGTCGTCGAGATCGCCGATGACGGCGGCGGCGTCGATCCGGATCGCGTGCTCAAGAAGGCGCGCGAGCGCGGCATCGTCAGCCCCGACGCGGTGCTCACCGAGGACGAGATCAACAACCTGATCTTCGCGCCCGGCTTCTCGACCGCCGAAACGATCTCCGACATTTCCGGCCGCGGCGTCGGCATGGACGTGGTCCGCCGCAACATCCAGGATCTCGGCGGTCGCATCACGCTGAAGTCGGAGCGCGGCAAGGGCATGACCCTGCAACTGGCGCTGCCGCTGACGCTCGCCGTCATGGATGGCATGGTCATCAAGGTCAACGCGGAGACCTACGTGGTGCCGATGTCGGCGATCGTGGAATGCCTGCGGCCGTCGCGCTCGGACATCCACAATCTGCTGGGCGGGCGCGGCATGTTGCGTCTGCGCGGCAACCTGGTGCCGCTGGTGCATCTGTCGGACCTGCTCGACGTCGGCGCGGAAGCGGACGATACGGCCGAGCGGGTCGTGATCATCGCCGACGCCGGCGATGGCACCAACTTCGGCATCATCCTCGACGAGCTGTGCGGTCACCAGCAGGTCGTGGTGAAGAGCATGGAGGAGAGCTACGGCGCAGTGCCGGGCGTCGGCGGCGCGACCATCCTCGGCAACGGCCGGGTGGCGCTCATCCTCGACGTCGACAAGCTCTCCGAGCTTGCGACCAGTCAGCAAAATCCCGTTGCCGCGACGGCCGCCTTCCTTGGCGAGCCGGCGGCCAATGCAACCGTCAATTAAGGTCCCCGGGGACCCCCTTGTAGGAGCGGTGAAATGCCGAACGTAGCAGCCCTGAAAGTTCTCATCGTCGACGACCAGAAGAGCGTCCGACAGGTGACACGCATGACGCTGGAAGAGATCGGAGTCCGGCACATCCACGAGGCCGAGAACGGGGCGAAGGCGATCGATACTGCCACGCTGCAGCCGCTTGACCTGATCATCTCCGACTACAACATGCCGGAGATGGACGGCCTCGGCCTGTTGCGCGCCGTGCGCGGTCATCCGGCGGCGCGCCGGGTGCCTTTCATTCTGGTTACCGGCCGCGGCGACAAGGAACTGGTGGTCAAGGCCGCGCAGGCCGGCGCCAACAATTATGTGGTGAAGCCGTTCACCGCGGATATTCTGCGGCAGAAGATCGAACAGGTGATCGGGAAGCTGTCGTGACGCGTGCGGAGTCCGCTGCTGAGGTGCCCGTCGAACCGGACGAGCGATCGCTGCCAAGGTCGCCGGACGAGATTCAGACGTTTCTGGCCGCCATCTCGACCGTTTTGCATGAGACGGTCGCGGCGTTCGAGTTGACCGTCAGCCACATCACCGAAATCGCCATGTCGCGCCACGGCCGTACCGACCGCGAACTGGTGGTCGCGCTGCAGGACTTCGACCGCCTGCAGCAGGAGTTCGCGACGCTCGGCCAGCTCCTCGCCAAGCTGTCGGTGAAGGCGGAGCCGGGACACCCGGAAACGAAATACGGCCACGAGGCGATCGCGAATATTTCGCTCGCCGATCTCAAGGGCCGCCTCGCTCATCATTTGATGATGCTGACGTCGGACACCCCGGATGTGCCCCAGGAAGACGTCGAGTTTTAGCGCCGTTTCAGATCCAGACCGAAGCAGCGCCGCAGGTTCGGCGCTCTCCCTCTCCCTCCAGGGGAGAGGTGAAGAGCGGACGCGGCGATTCTGTGCAAAGCTAAACTACCGTCGCACGCCAGCCTCACGCGCGGGCTCAGCTCGGCGACGTGCTGACGTGCTCGAGCACCTGGCGCAGGCCGGCGATCAGTTCCGGCACTTGCTCCGGCTTTAGTCCGCGATACTGCGGCTGCCGCGCCAGGAACAACGCATCGACGTGGCAGGAGATCGACTCCTTGTTGAACTTCGCGCCGGCCGCCATCTGGTCGAGAACCGAGCACAGCGACCCGGCAATATAGGTCAAGAGTTCGGAGCCCATGGTGGTGCCGACGTCGCGTAGCTGCCGGGCATGGTTGTTGATCGTATCGATCCATCCGCGCGCCTCATGGCCTTCTTCCGCTCTGCGGACGGATTCCGCCAGCGCCTGCAACTCCTTGTCGAGCCAGTCGTCGAACTCGGGCTTGAGCTCGTCGACCCGCGACATCGCGTATTTTATGGCGCGGTCGCGCGGAACGCCGCCCGGGCGACGGGCATACTTCTGAAACGTCGTTTCGACGTCGAAGACTCGTACGTTGTCTTCGTTGTTGTTCTTGTCGTCCGACATCAATCCTTCCCCATGCGGGCGGCGCTGAACAAGTTGTCGATGTCGCCCTGATCGAGCGCGGGCCCGGCTTCTTCCGCCACCTCGGTGGCGTTGTCGCCTTTACGGCGGCCGACGCCGCCCGGATAACCTTCGATCTTGAACCGGCGGTCGGGGCCGAAATAGGTCGGCGCGTCGACGAATTGGCGCGGCGTAAGCGCCACCCAGGCCAGCCGGTCATAGAGGCTGGCGGGTGAAATCGGCTTGGCGATGACCATGTTGGCGCCGGCGTCGCGCGCCTGCTTGACCGCGGTCTCGCGCGTGTCGCTGCTCATCAGCAGGATCGGGATGGTGCGGTTTTCGTTGTCGACCTTGCGGCGGATCATCTGCGTCACCATGAGGCCGCCGAGCGGCGGAAGATTGGCGTCGCAGAGTAGGACGTCGATCTTCTGGTCGGTCAGGGTCTGCAGCAACTCGACGGACGTCCGGCACTCCATGATCTTGTTGGCGCCGAAACCGCGCAGCATGCGGTGGATGATCGTCGACAGGTAAGAGCTTGAGTCGGCGACCAGGACAACGAGATCGCGAAGGTTGATGCTATGTGTCGCCATGCGTTGACTGTTGGCTTCGCGATAGGGTTGGCCGGACGCAAAGCACAAGACGCGGTTCATTCGGCCGGATCGTCGGGCCGACCGCCGCGGTCAGGTCCAGCTCGGCATGCCCGCCACGGGACTCATCTCGCGCCGATCATCGAGTACCGATCGAACGAAAATTTTCCGGCCAACGAAGCCGATAAACTCAATCGAACACTTCAAAGCTCATCCGATTCGTCAGGGGGAGCCCAGAAAACTTCCCTTAATATAAATAGACAATTAGTATTAATATACTATAAAAATTTTGGCCGGTTGCGATGTCCCCTATTCTTCGTAGTTGCGGAAAACATTGATTTCAACCATAAGAATTTCCACAATGTGGATCAATAAAACGGATTGAGCCAAGCACCCCTTACCGCCATGAAGCCTGTAATTAGCGTTCTAAAGGGGCGATTCGCATGCCAGTACACTTTTCACAGATAGTAATTTATTAGAGTTCGCGCGTAAATTGCAGCGTGCGTCTGTATAAGGGGCGAATTCGAGCCCCCTATTTCTTTGGCGTTGTTCCGGGTTGCTGGCCCACGGTGCTGGGTGACTTCGCGGCGTGCGGCCCACGGGCCTTGGATCGATCGTGAGAACGAACTCCCATGACTAGCCAGGTTGAGGTTCGTGCCATCGACAGCGCCCCGCCGAGGGAGAATTCGGCTGCAACCTATGCGCCGCGCTCGACATCAATATTTGCCTGTCGCCTCACGTCGAATCGCCGCCGCCCGCGCGGACGCCACCGGTACGTCAGTCGTTCCAGGCCATTCCGGCGCGGCGGATCGCCTGCCGCGGCCAGGACTTGAGCGACACCGTTCCCATCATCTGCAGCGGCTGGGCCGCGACGATCATGCTGTTGTCCGACGGCAGCCGGCAGTTCATCTCCTTCCTGCTGTCCGGCGATATGGTCTCGACGACACTGCTGGTCGAGCCCAAGCCTTATTGTCAGATCGAGGCGATCACCGACGTCAATGTCCGCTTCTTCAATCGAACCGACTTGAGAGCGCTCCTTCACCAGAGCCGCGCTCTCTTCGATGCCTTCTTCAATGCGTGGGTGGAGGAAAAGACCCGCGCCGACCAGCTCATCGTCGACCTCGGGCGCCGGACCGCGGACGAACGGATCGCGCGGCTGATCCTCGGCCTGGCCGAGCGGCTGACCAAGCGGGACATGACGCGCGGCCAGCCGATCGAGTTCGAGTTTCCGCTGCGCCAGCATCACATCGCGGATGCCACCGGCCTGACGACGGTTCACGTCAGCAAGGTGCTCGGCGAATTCCGCCGCAACGGCCTGATCAATATCAGCGAGCGCTCGATATCAATCCTCGATCCGGTCGGGTTCGATCGCGTCGCCAATATGCGGTGACACCTCGCGTCGCATCGCTCTGCATTCAGCAAATTGGTTCGCCATGCCGGGACAGCGCGAAAGCGTCGGGCCCGGAATGGCCAACGGGCTTGCTAAGCCGATGTCGGTCTCACACGATTTGCGATTGCTGCAGCCCGCGCTTGCGCTGGAAGTCGAGGACCTCGCGTGCGGTCGCCGTTTTCATGCGCGAAAACGTGCCGAGGCAGCTTTCAAGCGTCTGCGGGGAAACGTCCTGTCCGTTGCGCCTGAGCGCCAGCACGCTCTTGACCGTGGTCCAGGTCAGTCCCGCCGCCTTGCCCAGAATCGGGATGGTTTCCGGCCGGTCGCCCGCCATTGCCGTTTCGATGTTCTCCAACGGCATGTGGCACAGCCGGGCCAGCGCCACCGTGGCCTCCTCGGCTTGGCGCGCCTTGGCGAAGGTGGCGACGGCGGCTTCGTCGAGCTCGCCCGCGGCCTGTAGCGCGTCCACGCGCGCTTCCGCCGCGTCGTAGGTGCGCGCGGCTTGGTTGGTCGTGGCCTGGAGCGATGCCGTCGCTTCGGCGACAGCGGCCTCGACCGCCGCCGCCAGAGTGCCCTTTTCGACCCCGGCAGGCGGCGGGCCGCGTTCCCGGACGCTACTGCGCGTCCCTTTAAGTATCGGTGAAAAGAATGGCAAAAATGGATTGCTATTCGTGGTTGCGTGTGGCGGAACGGCCCCTTGAGGGCGATTTGTGCGGCTCCGGGACGGCAGGGCGCCTGCCGGGATATCGCCACCGCTGCGGCCACGAAAAGCCCCGGGCTCAAGAACCCTGGGTCGTTGCAGTCGGATCCACGGGGAGAGACGGCGGGTCCAACCTGGATTCAATTCGCGCCGCGCTCGGATCGTTTCGGGCGGCGTTGGCCCGTCCGACCGAAAGTGCCACGCCGGCGCCGGCCACTCGTGAGGAACGCGGACCGATGATTTCGTTTTTCGACCTCTTCGCCATCCTCCTGCTGCTGACCGCCGCGTTCGGTTGGCTCAACCAGGTATTTTTCCATTTGCCCGGCAACATCGGGCTCTTGCTGATGGGCGTCGCAAGTGCGCTGGTCGTGCTCATTGTCGACCTTCTGGTTCCTGGCACAGCCGTCGTCGACGACTTGGCCGCCGTCCTGCAGAAGATCGATTTCTACGAAGCGGTGATGCACGGCATGCTTGCCTTCCTGCTGTTCGCCGGCGCGCTGCACGTGGACTGGTCGCGGCTGCGCAAGCGTCTCCTGCCGGTGACGGCCATGGCGACGGGCGGCGTCGTGATCTCGACCGTCGTGGTCGGCTTCGGGATGTGGGGCCTGAGCTTGGCGCTGGGCCTGAATCTGCCGCTCGCTTGGGCGCTGGTATTCGGCGCGCTCATCAGCCCGACCGATCCGGTGGCGGTGCTCGCGCTGCTCAAACAGGTGCGCATTCCGGAGATGCTGGAGACTGAGATTTCCGGCGAAGCGTTGTTCAACGACGGCGTCGGCGTGGTGCTGTTCACCATGCTGGTGACGGTGGCGACCGCCGGAGGCGACGCTGTGTCGTTCCTCGACGCGGTCGGCCTGTTCTTGCTGGAAGCGGTGGGTGGCGGGTTGCTCGGTCTTGTCACCGGTTACGTGGCCTTTCGCTCCATGCGCCGGATCGACGAATACGTGGTCGAGGTGTTCGTCTCGCTGGCGCTGGTCATGGGCACCTATGCGCTCGCCGATCGCCTGCACATGAGCGGACCGATCGCGGTAGTGACCGCCGGCCTCTTGATCGGCACGCGCGGGCCGGGCGACGCCATGAGCGAAACCACGCAGCGCTACCTGTTCGGCTTCTGGACGATGATCGACGAACTGCTCAATTCGGTGCTGTTCCTGCTCATCGGGCTGGAATTGATCGTCGTCGGCGTCAACCTGCGCTTCGGCTGGCTGGCGCTCGCGGCTATTCCGCTGGTGCTGCTCGCGCGCGCGGCGTCGGTGGCGATCCCGATCGCCGGGCTCGGCACATTCATGCGCTTCATCAAGGGCAGCATCCCGGTGCTGATCTGGGGTGGGGTGCGCGGCGGTATTTCGGTGGCGCTGGCGTTGTCGCTGCCTTACAGCGAAGAGCGCTCGATCATCCTGACCGCAACCTATGCGGTGGTGCTGTTTACGATCATCGTGCAAGGGCTGACGCTCAAGAAGGTGATCCGCCGCACCGTACCCTCGTCGCGTAATGCGCCGGAAGAGGTGCATTAGCCGCCCCGGGCGCGTTCCCAGACTCCGTTCATTCCCGCGCAAGCGGGAATCCAGCTCTTTGGCGACGCAAGAATATACGGCTCGGGGTCCCAGCTTTCGCGGGGACGAGCGGAGAGGGTGGCGCCTGCTTCCTGATCAATGGACGCGAAGAAGCCTCAACCGCCCATCGCCGACTTATGCGCCCAGCGGATACGTATGGTTTCTTCCCGCTCCATGGTGTCGAGCTGCTCGTCGACGTGCTTGATCACTTCTTCGACCTCCGGCAGCCGGTAGCTCGCGCTGCACCGGATTGATCGGAATGCCGTCGATGCGCAGGCGCTTGCGCGCCGCGACTGGCGGGCCGCCGTCAGCCGGCTCGCCGGCGCCCTTGAACACGCGGCCGAGTAGCCCGGGTCCGAGCCGCACCGACACGCCGCGCCGGTGCCGTTGATGGCGTCGCCGGGCTTTAAGCCGGTGGTGTCCTCGTAGACCTGGCCGACCAACTCGTCGCCCTTGAGGCGGATGACTTCGCCGGGGCGTCGTTGCGGCCCCACTTCCAGGGCCTCGCCGACGCGGAAGTCGCCTTGAGTGCGGGCATAGAGCACCGGCCCGCCGCTATCTCTTCGTCGGTTTGAAAGGCGATGCCGTCAGCGCCGCCGACCGCATCGGCAAAGCCCTTCTGTTCTTCGGCGCTCCAATCGGCGGGATGCGAAACCTGCCAATCCCCGCGCTGCAAAAGCTTGGCCGCCAGGTGCGCAATCGCAACCGTCCATTCCTGGCGCGCTTCGCTGTCCTGCCAGCGCGTTTGTAGCGCTTCGCGCAACAGCGGCATGGCGACGGCGCGCACCGACTGGTGCTGCGCTTGCGTGCGCAATTCAGAGTCAAGCTGCGCGTGGCCGCGGGCGAGCGCGTCCGACTGGAGCCCGGGGATGAGGCTCGCCGCGGTCATGACTCGATCCCCAAGACGCTGCGCAGCTTCTTGCCGAGATCGGGCGGCTCGCTTCGCAACAACACATCCGGCAGGATCGCCAGCGCCGGCGCTTCCGCCAGCATTGCCGCTTCCAACTCGGCGGCCGGGACGCGCTCGGCCAGTTCCGCGGTTATGATCACCAGCCCGTCGCGCTGGCGCGCGTCGGCAAGCGCCGCGCCGGCGTCTTCGGGCGCGGGCACCATCGTCTCGATGCCGATGAGCCGGAAGCCCGCCGCGTTCAATTCGTCGCCGATGAAGATGGCTTGGCTCATGTCAAATCCGGTTGAGGATCAACACCGCGACGATCGAGCCCGTAGATGGCGATGCCTTCGACTAAGCCCACCAGGATGAGCACGCGGCCCAGCAACTCCGGTTTTTCCGCCAAAGCACCCACCGCGGCGCTGCCGACCACCGCGACCGCGTAGCCGGCGGCGAGCGTGGACAGGCCGGCCGCGATCGCCGCCGCGATCATGGCGTAGGGCGCGACCGCGCTGTTGGTCGCCGCGTGCACCGGCGCGGCGGCGCCGGCCTGGAACAGCATCGCGGTGACGCCGATGGCGACCATCGCCACCAACACCAGCACCGGCAACCGCGTGTTCAGTTTCATAAGGATCCCCCCCAAGGTTGTCTCGGATACGTTGGACATTGCCGGCGGCGGCAGCCGCCTGAAGGCGCGGCCGGCGCCGGTTAGAAAGCGGATGAAGAATTCGAACAGCAGCAGGCGCATGGTCTGGATGCTGACCACCACGCCTTCGAGCGCGATCACCAGCGCGTTGCCGACGATAAACACCGGCCAGTAGCTGACATGCCCGCTCGCGCTCGCCATCTCGACGATGGCGACCGACAGACCGGCATGCGCCAAGGCAAACGCGCCGATGCGCGCGAACGATACGGTGTTGACCAGGAGCCGCATGGCCTGCTCGATGAACTCGGCCGCGGCGGGCGTCGGCGCCGGCCAATAGGTATGATAGTGCCGCGCCACCTCGCGCTGCGCTTTCAGCGCTTCCTCGAGGTCGGGAGACAGCAGACGGTCGGCGCTCGACCGCGCTTCCAGCTCCACCGCGCCGGTGCGCTCGGCCTTGAGCGCACGCTCGATGGCCGCGACCGTGTCGTCGCTCGGCGGGGAATTGGGTTGCCGTGGCATGGCCTTCCGTCCGGTCAGCAAGGGCCTAAACGCACAGCAAGTTTAGCGGGAAGCAGCCTTTCGATCATTGTTTCAAATCAATTCATTGGCGCGCCGCAAGAAGCCAGCGCGCCGGCTTCTGATGGCGCGAAATGGATTTCATCGCCGGCCGGCCAGATAGGCCGCCACCGCCTGGCGCTCGTGGGGTGAGAGGCACGCGGCGATCGGCCCCATGACCATGGCGTGGCGCTTGCCGCTGGCGAAGGCATCGAGCTACTGCATGGTATAGCCGGCGTGTCGGCCGAACAGCCGGGGTACCAACGCCGGGTTGCCCATCATGCCCCGCCCATAGGCGCCGGGCTGTCGCTGACGCAGGACACAACGGCGCAAGGCAAGAGTCCCGTGCGTCGACGCAAGGCGCTATTATAAGCGCCTCACGCCGGCGCACGACAAGTCGTTTTAGTTACTTCATCTTATTGCGGCCTCGGCCGCCGCCGGTGGTGTCGAGCGCCTTGACGCATGCGGCCGAAAGCTGCGCGCGGTGCTCGTCGAGGCAGCCGCGAACCTGTCCGGCGCCATGGCTGGCGTCGGCGCAGTATTTCGCGATGTCCTCTTTGCAGAGCGCGGCTACTGGGCCGGTGCCGGCTCCTTGCGCCAGCGCGAATCCACCCACCAGCACCGCCAGGCTGGCGGCGGTTACAAATATTGTCGCCCGTTTCATTGCAGTCATTTCCTTACTTACGTTTCGTGGGTTCCTACTTGGCTGCGGGCTTTACCCACGGATGGCCCGCCTTCGCCCAATCGCCCATGTTGACGACCACGGCGATCGGGTTCTTGAAGCCGATCTTCTTCAGGCCTCGCCGCCGCAAAGCTGGCGCGGCCGCCGGTTTGGCGCTGCACGTAGATCTCGCGGCTGGCGCCGACCTTCTTCGGGTAACCAAGCTCTTTGTAGATCTTGAACTCGAGCACGCCGCGCGGAATGTTCACCGCGCCCGGTATGTGACCGGCGGCGAACTCGGCCGACTCGCGCACGTCGAGGATCATGGCGCCCTTGGAATCCTTCACGACGGGGAGATAGCCCTTCATGTCGACCGTCTTGATCGTTTTGCGCGCCGCCATGAAGTGCTTGGTCACGATCGGAGGCCGAGCCGGTGCCGGTTTGGCGGCTTGCGCCAGAACGGGCGCTGAAACGGCAAAGGCGCTCAAGAAGACGACGGCAAAGCTCAGCGTCAACGCGTCCGCGCGCTGCAGCCTCGACGATCTCGCCAAGGTGCCGCAGGTCAAGAAGACGCTGACGTTGGAAAGCTTCGTCAATATCGTTGGCGGCGCACTGATCTTCAACACGCCGTTCGAGGGGGCGCCGCTGTAGAAGGTGGGTGTCAAGCCGGAGGCGAAGGCCGCGCGCATCGAATGCAGCGGTGGCCACTCGTTCGTGCTACCGCTCACCGAGTTGATGCGGCCGAGACCATGAAGGTGGCTAAGTTCGGCGGCCAGCCGGTGCCGATGGAGCACGGCAGTCCCTATACGCGGCTGTTCATCCCCGGCGCCGGCGGCAACCATCACCCCAAATGGGTGACGCACATCACGCTCATCGCCAACGACGCGGCCGAGCATCCGGCACCGCCCATGGCCGGCTTCCTCAAGCCCGCGCCGCCGACCGTGCGCAGCACACTGTCCGGCGTCACGATCACCGGTTACACCTATACCGGCGCCGAGAAAGTCGGCAAGGTCGAGGTCAGCACCGATAACGGTTCCACCTGGCGCGAAATGCCGCTGCCGCCGCAGCCGGACCCGGACGTCTGGATCACCTGGGACCTCACATTCGTGCCGCCCGAGAAGGGCTTCTACGTGGTGAAGGTCCGCGCCACCAGCGCCAGCGGCCGCAAGCAGGATTATCCCGGCGTTATCGGGGTCGAGGTCGTCTGACATGTGGGCGCTCGTCCAGGATCTGCTGGGGCAGCTGCGACGCCTGCGTGGCGCGCTGCTGACGCTTGCCGTCCTGTTCTTCATCGTCATGTTGATCGAGGTCGATCTCGGCCATCGCGCCGCGCTGCTCAACCATGATTCCTGGCTGGCTTTGATACCGGTGGTGTGGCTGCCGATCTCGCTCGTCGCCCTGATGGCGGTGCAGGTCGTGCCATCGAAGGCGACCTCGTATATCGCCATTGCCGTGATGGCGGTGTCCGCCGCCGTTGGCATGGTCGGCTCCGACCTGCACATGATGGCCGCCGGCGTCGACTTCAGCCATGTCGGCGTCGTCGGGACCGCGATCCATCTCGCCATCCACGCGCCGTCGCTGACGGGCCTTGTCACCGCGCCGCATGTCTGGCTCGGCGAGCCGCCGCCTTTGGCGCCATTGTCGTTCGCTGTGGCCTGCTGTCTTGGCTTGATCCCGCTGATGGTCAAAGGCCAGCGCCGGTTCGCGGCGCCGCCGGTCGCCATCGGGCGCATTCTTTATGGGCTGGTCGCGCTCTGCGGCATCACCGGTGTCGTCTTTGGCGCGCGGGTCTATGGCGGCACATCACCCTGTTCGCGGTGATCGCCGGGCTCGGCTTCGGTTCCTTCGGTCTCATCGCCGAGGTGATCGTGCTGCTGTATCCGCTTGCCGCGCCCTATTTGCCGCGGCGGCTGAGGGCCATGCTGCCGGGCTGAGACGCGCGGCGGTCCCCCTAACCCTCTGATTTCCCTCTACTGGACACCCCCGGCCGTGCCCGGCATGGTCGCGGGTCATGGCCCAGGAACCCCTGCAAGCGATCCCTCGTCTCACGCCGCTGCTGCGTGTGCTGGATCTGCTCGCGCGCGGGGTGACGCCGGCGACGCCGCGCTCCGTCGATCTTGGGGCGGCTGCGGGCTGCGTGCTTGCCAGTGACGTCATGGGCTCGATGCGCCCCTCGGCCCCGCTGGCGCTGATGGACGGCTGGGCCGTCATGGCGGAGGCGACGCTGGATGCCGGCTCTTACGCGCCGGCGCTGCTCGCCACGGTGCCGTCGCGGGTCGAGGTTGGGCAGGCCATGCCGCCCGGCACCGATAGCGTGGCGCCGCTCGACGCGGTGCAGGTGGAAAGCGGGCGCGCCGCCGTGCTCAGCCCGATCAGCCCCGGCGATGGCGTGCTGCCGGCCGGTGGCGACTGCATGCCGGCGCCGCCCCTGCGGCTTGCCGGTGCGCGCCTGCGCCGCACCGATCTCGCCGCCTTCGCCGCCGTTGGCGTCACCCGTCTCGCCATCCGCCAGCCGCGCCTGCGCGTGGTCCCGCTGCGGCTGAACAGCATGGGGTTAGCCGCCGCGCACCTGATCGCCGGCGACATCGAGCGCCGCGGCGGCGTGGCGCGGCTCGACGAGAATGGCGACCTCAGCGTCGCCATGGTGACCGAGAACGTCGACGGCTTCGTCGCACTGGGCGGCACCGGCATCGGCCGCCGCGACACCAGCGTCGCCACGCTGCGCCGCGACGGCAAGCTCGCGGTGCACGGCGTCGCGCTGACCCCCGGCGAAACCGTCGCCTTCGGCTTTTCCGGCCGGCGGCCGGTGCTGCTGTTGCCTGGCCGGCTCGATGCCGCGTTGGCGGCCTGGCTGACGATCGGCCGCCGGATGCTGGGGCATCTGGCCGGCGCCGACATCGCCAAGCTCGAGGACGCGCCGCCCAGCCTGCCGCTGGCGCGCAAGGTCACCTCCACCGTGGGCCTAGCCGAGGTGGTGCCGGTGCGCCGCGTCGGCGACAAGGTCGAGCCGATTGCCCACAAGTATCTGCCGCTTTCGGCGCTGACCCATGCCGAGGGCTGGATTCTGGTGCCGGCGGAGAGCGAGGGCTATTCCGCCGGGGCCTATGTTTCGGTATGGCCCTTGCCATGAGCGAGCAATCCAATCTTAAGGCCGGCGAGGAGGCCGCCCTGCTGGCGCGCGTGCGCGCCGCGGCGCGCCAGGAGCAGTTCCTGGAAGTGGTGACGGCGGAAACCGCGCGCGCGCGCTTCGCCGCGGCGCTTGATCTGTCGCCGCTGTCGAGCGTCGTCGTGCCGCTGGCGCAGTCGCTGCATCGCGTGCTCGCCCGCGACGTGGTGGCGGAAGTCGACGCGCCGCCCTTCGACCGCTCCAACGTCGACGGCTTCGCGATCCGCGCCGCCGACACCGCCGGCGTCACCGAAACGACCCCGAAGCAGCTCACGCTCAACGGCGAAGTCATTGCCTGCGGCCACGGACCGACGCTGGAGGTCGCGCCCGGCACAGCGACGGCGATCGCCACCGGCGGCGTCATCCCGCGCGGCGCCGACGCCGTGGTGATGCTGGAGCAGACCGAATTGGTCGAAGAGGATCAGCCGGCGATCGAACTGCGCCGCGCGGTCGCGCCCGGGCAGTTCATCTCCTATGCCGGCTCCGATATCGCCCGCGGGGAGACGTTGCTGAGGCGCGGCACGCCCATCGGCTCGCGCGAGATCGGCATGCTGGCGGCATGTGGTCTGGCTGAAGTCGAGGTGGTGCGACGGCCGAAGGTGGCGGTGCTTTCCACCGGTGACGAATTGGTGCAGCCGGGTGAGCCGCTCAAGCCCGGCGGCGTCTACGACAGCAACGGCGCCATCCTGACCGCGGCTATCGATGAAGCGGGTGGCGAAGCGGTGCACGTCGGCGCCTTTCCCGACGACGAGCCGGCTTTGGAAAAAGCCGTGCGCGCCGCGCTTCAAGTCTGCGACATGGTGGTGCTGTCGGGCGGCACCTCGAAGGGCGCCGGCGATCTGTCGCACACCATCGTCTCGCGCCTCGGCAAGCCGGGCATCCTGGTGCACGGCGTCGCGCTCAAGCCTGGCAAGCCGCTGTGTCTCGCGGTCGCGCAGGGCAAACCGATCGTCGTGTTGCCGGGCTTTCCGACCTCGGCGATCTTCACGTTCCACGCCTTCGCCGCGCCGGTGATCCGCGCACGCGCCGGGTTGCCGCCGGAGGCGGCGCAGACCGTTACCGCGCACGTGCCGGTGCGGGTGGCGTCCGAGATGGGACGCAAGGAATTCCTGCTGGTGTCGCTGGTCGAAAGCGACAAAGGCGCATTGGCGTTCCCGACCGGCAAGGGTTCGGGGTCGGTGACGAGCTTCTCGCAGGCCGACGGCTTCATCGAGATCGACCAGCTTGCCTCGGCGCTCGACGCCGGCTGCACGGCGCAGGTGACGCTGATCGGACGCGCCGCGCGCGCGCCCGATCTCGTCATCATGGGCAGCCACGACGTCGCGCTCGACATGGTGGTGAACGCGCTCGCCGCGCGAGGCTTCTCCGCGCGCACCCTCGCGGTCGGCAGCCTCGGCGGCGTGGCGGCCGCGACTCGCGGCCAGTGCGATGTCGCGCCGGTGCACCTGATCGATCCGCTCACCGGCAAATACAACGCCCATCTGGCCTCGCCCGAACTCACCTTGGTGCCGGGCTGGCAGCGCTTGCAGGGCATTCTGTACCGCCCGGGCGACAAGCGCTTCGAGGGCAAGGAGGTGAAGGAGGCGCTCGCCGCCGTCCTCGCCGACCCGAACG
>JARRQH010000044.1:23601-25962 GCA_037381985.1 Pseudolabrys sp. | reverse complement strand
TCGGACACTGGATCGGCCTTGGGGTGGAAAATGCGGAAGATTCCAGCCGATTCCGGGGTGGTAATGTCCGGCGCCGTGAAGGCGATCCGCGGGCCGCTCGCAGCCGGCGCCGCCGCGGGCGCTACCGTGGGCGAGGTCAGGAACGCGGCGAGTCGGTCCATGCTTGCATCGGCGATCCGCTGCAACATGGCGTTGTCGGCGGCCTGCCAGCCTCGTCCGGCCCCTTGTCCCCCCTTGGCGACCTCGCTTCCGCTGATGCGCAGGGCCCGCTGCTTGTTGCGGTCGAATACGTCCCAGACCCAGGAAATAGTGGTCTTGCTGCGGTCCACCACGGCGGCGAGATAGCCGCGCACGCGATAGGCAGAGGGCTGCTCGCGCGACGCGACCGCGAGCCGGCGCGTCTCCGCCTCTTTGTTGAGGTCCCGCACAAGGGTCTGGAATTGGCCTTCCGGCGGCCCGTCGATCGACTCGAAGGCGACGGTGGCGCCGCGCGTCTGCACCGCGGCGATGCTCGGGGGCTGGCTTTCGGGATTACAGGCGGCTAGCGTCAAGGCCGCGCCGGCTGCGACTCCCACCACACCAATTGAACGGCCAAAACCACACGCCGCTTTGCGCGCCGCGCGCCGGCCCCAACTCCACGCCATGACACCCCTGTGGCCGCGTCTTGAGGTTAGAGCCCCCGGATCGAAAGCGACGGCCTAGAACGCAGTTAACGAAAAGCTAACGCCCGAGTCCAGCAACCATGGAATGCCTGTGGATGCACCGTCATGCGATCCACGCCCGGTTGTGTCGGGATGCCAAAGGCCGGGAACGGCGGTGCGGGTTACTCCGCCAGCGCGATGGCGTTGATGTGCCGTCCGTAGTCGGACTCGCCGAGCAGCGTCTTGCGCCGATAGCTGTAGAAGCGCTCGGGCTCGGCGTAGGTGCACAGCCCCAGGTTCTCGAAACTCCCGGCACCAGCGGCTTCGACGCGCGAAGCGATATAGCCGGGCAGATCGAACATGGCGTGGCCGGCACGATCCGACGGTTCGAAGAAGCGGGCATTGGCCGCGTCGGCTTCCAGGAAACGCGCGACGAATTCCGGCCCAACCTCGTAATTCGCCTGGCCGATGGTCGGTCCAAGCGCGACGGCGATATGGCGGCGGTCGGCGCCCAGCGATTCCATGGCCTCGAGCGTCGCCTCGATCACGCCACCGAAAGCGCCGCGCCAGCCTGCATGCGCCGCGCCGATGACGCC
Organism: Pseudolabrys sp.; assembly: GCA_037381985.1. Classification (GTDB taxonomy): domain Bacteria; phylum Pseudomonadota; class Alphaproteobacteria; order Rhizobiales; family Xanthobacteraceae; genus Pseudolabrys. Next base: position 24,725 of record JARRQH010000044.1, on the reverse strand, counting down.
GGCCTGGCTATCTGCGAACAGCAAGGGGCCGCAGTCGGCGGTGGAGACGCCGACTGCGAGGCCGGGCGTGCGGGTGACCAGCGCGTCGGCGCGCGGGCGGGTTTCCTCAGTCCAGGGGCTTTCGACCAGCGCCACCTCGGGCGAATGGATCTGATAAGGCGTCAGCAGCCGGTCGGGCGCGACGCCCAGCGCCGCCGCCATGCGCGCGCGGTTTTCGGCGACGGCCGCCGGCCGGTCGTCCGAGCCCACCCCACCGTTGAGGCTGGCGTAGACGCCCTGCGACACACCGCCGCTGCGCGTGAAGAACGCGTGGCGGACCGGTGAGAGGCGGGAGAGCGAAGGCGCTTGCAGCATCGGGACCCGGATTGTGGCGGTCTGACCTAGATCGATAACCAGCTGGCAGTGCCAGTGCACCAAGACATAGTGACAAACGGGCCGTTCGGCCACGGGCAATAACGATAAAAGGAGTTTGCCGTACGATTACCGCTGTTTTCCGCCGCCGTGCTTGGTGTTTCGCTGCTGATGCTGTCGGGCCCCTCTTCGGTCGCATCGTTCGGCGGCCTGTCGGGCGCCCTGCCGGCGCGGGCGCAGTCGGTCGACGGCGCGCTGGTGCAGAAGGTGCGCTATCGCGGGCGACGCCACCATGGCGGTCACCGTCGTGGTCATTATCGCGGTCATTGCGGAGGCAGCGACGCCGGGGCGGTGGCTGCGGGCGCGATCATCGGCATGGCGCTCGGCGCCATCGTCGCCTCGCGGGCCGTGCGGCACAACCGTAGGGTAGAATGGTGCATCCGGCGCTGCCGCAGCTAAAATCCGCTTAGCGGCCTCAGCAAGGACCTGTCCGAGAAACTCTTCGGGTCGTCACTGGTCTACAAAGTCCGTTCTCGTGGCCGGGGCGGTCGCGGTCGCGGCAATGCAGCCGGTGCCGTGATCGGCCTCTTCGGCGCGATCATCGCCAACGAAGCCGCGCGCGCACGAAGAGCGGGTCGAGAATTGCTATCGGCACCATCGCCGCGGCTACTTCTATCGGCATGGCGAACGCATCTACTGCGACGACCTCTAGCGTGCTTGCGGGCGACGTTGAGATCCGGTTCGCTGCTTCCTCGAACGGCGGCGGTAGGATG
>JARRQH010000044.1:0-23588 GCA_037381985.1 Pseudolabrys sp. | reverse complement strand
GGCGGCGCGCCGACCGCCGGATGCGCGAAGGCGACGGCCTTGAACAGGCTGCCCATCTCGCCGGGCCCGTGTCCCGTCAGCCGCGCGAAAGCGGCATCGACGCCGATGGCCGCGGGCGATGAGGCGCGCGCCTTCAGCTTGGCGGCGCGCGTCTCGATGCCGAGCCGGTGCAGCAACTGCCCTTGCGTGATCGGTCCGTAGGCGCGCGCGGCCATGGCCTCGACCGCATGCGTAAGCGCCGCGAAATCCACATGCGCGGTGAGATCGACGCAGCCGGGCGCGCCCAGCACGTCGGCGTAGGCATGGTGGCCGACCGCCTGCAGCGTGTCGCCGGCCGCGCTTTCGGTGTGGCCGTAGTCGATGACCAGCGCCGCGCCGCCGTCGCGCGCGATGCGGCGGCCGAGCTCCATCGCCTCGGCTTCCGAACGCCATTCGAAGATCGCGCCGACCGGCGCTGCGCACACCGCCGGCGGCAGCAGCGGTTCGAAGCCTTGCAGCGGCTGGTCGGCTACGGTGAAGGCGAGGTGGCCGCCGTCGTCGATCCCGACCCGGCGCTCGTACCAGCCGGAGTCGGTCTTCACCGCCTGGTTCACCGGCAAGGCGTCGAAGAACTCGTTGGCGACGATGACGGCCGGGCCTTCGGGCACGTCGGCGAGGCTGGCGTGCCAGGTCGTCGGCACGTTCTGCTCCGCCAGGGTTCGCTCTTGTTGCGCCTTTAGCGCCGGGCTGATCTCCACCAGGTGCAGCTCGATTGCCGCCCGGAACGCCGGCAGCACCTTCACCGCGCGCAGGGCGTCGTTCATCAAGGTGCCACGGCCGGGACCGAGCTCGACGATGTTGATGCGCTTGGGCTGGTCCATGCGCATCCAGATCGCCGCCGTCCAAAGGCCGATCAACTCGCCGAACATCTGGCTGATCTCGGGCGAGGTGATGAAGTCGCCGCCGGCACCAAGCGCCTCGCGCGTGCGGTAATAACCGTGATCCGGATCGCCGAGGCAGATCGCCATGTACTCGCCGACCGGCATCGGCCCGGCGGCGACGATGCGGCGTCGGATGTCGGCCTCAAGCGGCAGCATCTCGGTGGCGGTGTCGCTCACGGATTATCGCTCCGCAACGGCTTGTGCTTGACCGCGTAGATGATGAAGCAGACGCCGGCGAGGAACAACGGGATCGACAGCAACTGGCCCATGGTGGCGCCGCCCCACAGGAAGCCGAGTTGGGGGTCGGGCTCGCGGAAGAACTCGGAGAAGATGCGCGCCACAGCGTAGCCGCAGGCGAACGAGCCGACGATCAGCCCCGGCCGCTTCAGCGCGCCACGACGGATGAGAAAATAAAGCACCGCCAGCAGCACCAGACCCTCCAGTGTCGCCTCGTAGAGCTGGCTCGGATGGCGCGGAATATAGCCGCCGCTCGGGAAACGCATGGCCCAGGGCACGTCGGTCGGCCGGCCCCACAGCTCGTCGTTGACGAAATTGGCGAGGCGCCCGAGGAACAGGCCGATCGGCCCCACCGCGCAGGTGATGTCGCCGAGCGAGAGGATCGGTATCCCGCGCTTCTTGGCGAACAGAACCACCGCCAGCACGCAGCCGAGGAAGCCGCCGTGGAACGACATGCCGCCGTGCCAGAGCTGGAACATCTGCAGCGGATGGCTGGCGTAGTACGGCAGGTTGTAGAACAGCACGTAGCCGGTGCGGCCGCCGAGGATGATGCCGAGCGTCACCCACAGCACGAAGTCGTCGAATTCGATGACGTTCAGCGGCGCCGGCCCGCCCCAGTAGCGCTCGTTGCGGATGAGGGCGCGGGCATAGACCCAGCCGAGCAGGATGCCGACGATGTAGGCCAGTGCATACCAGCGGACCTCGAACGGGCCGAAATGGAGCAGGACCGGATTGAACTGGGGGTAGGGGATGACGAATAAAGGCATTACAGGTTCCGGGAATCAGACGGCTTGGCGCCCCCGCGCCATCGGTGCTTGCTTTGTGATAGCATGCTAGTGGCGCAGATTTGAAGTTCCTGAACCGCTCGCCGCAATCTCATTCAGGAACTTCAAATCAAAAGCGCCACTAGAATCATATACTTTGCTAGTGTCCTTTGGCTTCCGAAGTTCGTGTTAGACCATGCTGCGATGGATAACGAACTTCGGAAGCCGGGCACTAGCCCTTGCAGCGGGATGACCCAATCGTCATTGTCGACAGATAACCGACCTCGGAGACGCGTGATGACCCAGACCAACAACCGCATTTTCGACGAGATGGCCCGTCTGATGAACGACGCCGCCGGCGTGGCGCAAGGGGTCCGGCGCGAGGTCGACACGCTGTTCAAGGCCCAGGCCGAGCGCATGCTGCGCGATCTCGATGTGGTGAGCCGCGAGGAGTTCGAGGCGGTCAAGGAGATGGCTCAGCTCGCGCGCGAGGAAAACGAGGCGCTCAAGGCCCGGATCGACGCGCTGGAAGGCAAATCGGGCGAGAAGTCCGCCAAACCGAAAGCCGCCAAGCCCTGCAACGACGGCGACGAGGGCGATACCACCGAGCCGGCGGCGGATTAGCGCGGTTTCGTATCGCACGGAATTGCAGCGCGCACTCTTCACCTCTCCCCTGGTAGGAGAGGGAGCGCGCCGTGCCCGCCGCTCACGCCTCGACCGAATACGAAACCGCTGTAGGCCGGCGCCCCCGCTTTTCTTGCCCTTTCAGGGGCTTGCCGCTATAACCCCGCCGACTTCCGCGGCCCCCGGCACCCCTGGAGGCATGCTGCGGCGTCATACGGGCGGAAAAAGCCGCCTTTTTCCATAGGCTTAGAAGGATACGAGACGATGGCTTCCGTCCAGGAAATGAAAGCGACGGTGCGTCCGAAAGGCGGCAAGGGGGCCGCCCGGTCTGCGCGTCGTGCCGGCCAGGTGCCGGGCGTGATCTACGGCAACAATGAGCCCCCCATGATGGTGCTGATCGAGCACGATGAGCTGAAGAAGCGCATCTACAAGGGGCACTTCCTGTCGACGCTCTATGAGCTCGACGTGGAGGGCAAGAAGCACCGCGTGATCCCGCGCGACTTCCAGCTCGACGCGCTCAAGGACCTGCCGATGCACGTCGATTTCCTGCGCGTGGCGCCGGGCGCCAAGATCCGCGTCAACATCCCGGTGCACGTGCTCAACACCGACCAGTCGCCCGGCGTGAAGCGCGGCGGTTCGGTGAACGTCGTCAACCACAGCGTCGTGCTGGAGTGCCCGGTCGAGTCCATTCCGGGTTCGATCGACGTCGATATCGCCGGCCTCGAGATCAGCCACTCCCGGCATCTCAATGAGGTGGGGCTGCCCGAGGGTGTGCGCGTGATCGGCCGCGAGGACATGACGCTGGTGACCATCGTGGCGCCGTCGGGCTTTGCGGAAGAGCAGAAGGCGGCTGCCGAAGCCCCGGCCGAAGGCGCTGCTGCTGCTGCTGGTGCTCCGGCCGCCGGTGCCGCCGCGCCCGCCGCCGACAAAGAGAAGAAGTGAGGCGGCGCGTAAGCGCCCCTCATATTCTCTTCGTTATCACCGGCTCGGTCGGAGGACGGCGGCGACGCCGTTGACGCCATGCTGCTCCTCGTCGGCCTCGGCAATCCCGGTTCGCGCTACGCCGGCAACCGCCACAACATAGGCTTCACGGCGGTCGACGCCATCGCCAAGCGCCACAACATCACGCCCTGGCGCCGCAAGTTCCAGGGCGTGGCGGTGGAAGGCCCGCTCGGGGGCGAGCGCGTGCTGCTCCTGTTGCCCGGCACCTACATGAACGAGTCCGGGCGCGCGGTGCAGGAAGCCGCGCGCTTCCACAAGATCGACCCTAGTCAGATCGTCGTCTTTCACGACGAGCTCGAGCTTGCGCCCGGCAAGGTGCGGGTGAAGGTCGGTGGCGGCAACGCCGGCCACAACGGTCTGCGCTCGATCACCGCTCACGTCGGCAATGACTACAAGCGCGTGCGCATCGGCATCGGGCACCCGGGCGACAAGAACCTGGTCGAGCGCTACGTGCTGCAGGACTTCGCCAAAAGCGAACGGCCCTGGGTGGAGGCGCTGTGCGACGTCATAGCCGACAACGCCGGCCTGCTGGTCGCGGGCAAGGACGCCAGCTTCCAGAACAAGGTGCATCTGGGCATGGAAGCCAAGGGCTTCGGCAACGGCGCCGAGGACGCATAAAGGCAGCGATTTCAGATGCTTGGTCGTCGCCTTGACATCCGGACACGGAAACACGAACTTCGTGTTACACGAGGTTCGTGCCACCATGAAGAACGTCACCATCACCCTGCCCGAAGATACCGTCCGGCGCGCCCGGGTCGCCGCCGCGTCGCAGGGCAAGAGCCTGTCGAAATTCGTCTCGGACCTAGTCAGCCGCGAGGTCGACTACGATCCGGAGGAGCTGCTGGACCGGCTTTCGAAGTATTTCGACGGGCCGGGGTTCCCTGGCATCTCGAAAGACTGGCCCACGCGCGAGGAAATCTATGCCGACCGAGAGGATGAATTGCTTCGTCGATACGAACGTCATCGTCTACATGGTCGATCCGAACGAGCCGGAGAAGCAGAAGATCGCCGCGAGCTTGCTGAAAAGGACGATCAAGAACCGTACGCTGGTCCTCAGTCTTCAAAGCCTGAATGAATGGTACCACGTTGTTACCGCTAAACGACGCCTGATGAGCCGGGATGCGGCTCGTCAATTCGTCGCCGACTTCCAGCCTCTGTGTAGGGCGCCACTCAACTTTGTTGTCATGAAACGCGCCTGGGCGATCCAGGATCAGACCAACTTCGCTATCTGGGATTGCCTGTTGCTCGCGTCCGCGTCGCTGGCCGGTTGCGAAATCTTCCTCAGCGAGGATATGCAGCACGAACGCCAAGTGCTGAATGTCAGGATCGTCAATCCCTTCAAGCTTCCACACCTCAACGGCCTTCCGATCTGAAAGAACGATTCCATGGGTTTCAAATGCGGTATCGTCGGCCTGCCCAATGTCGGCAAATCGACGCTGTTCAACGCGCTAACCGAGACGGCGGCGGCGCAGGCGGCCAACTATCCATTCTGCACCATCGAGCCGAACGTGGGCGAGATCGCGGTGCCCGACCCACGCATGGAAAAGTTGGCGGTGTTCGCCAAGTCGGAAGAGATCATCCCGACCCGCATCACCTTCGTCGACATCGCCGGCCTGGTGCGCGGCGCCTCGAAGGGCGAGGGGCTCGGTAACCAATTCCTTGCCAACATCCGTGAAGTGGACGCCATCGTGCACGTGGTGCGCTGCTTCGAGGACGGCGACGTCACTCACGTGGAAGGCAAGGTCGACCCGATCGCCGATATCGAGACCATCGAGACCGAGCTGATGCTCGCCGACCTGGAGTCGCTCGAAAAGCGCGTCGACAACCTGACCAAGAAGGCCAAGGGCTCCGGCGAGGACGCCAAGCTCGCCAAGGAAATGCTCGACCTGATCAACCGCTCCCTGGTGCTACTGCGCGACGGTAAGCCGGCGCGTTTCGTCGAGCGCAAGCCGGAAGAGGAAAAGCTGTTCCATTCGCTCGGACTCTTGACCTCGGCACCGGTGCTCTACGCCTGCAACGTCGATGAAGGCGCGGCCGCGACCGGCAACGACTTTTCCAAGCAGGTGGAGGCCCGCGCCAAGGAAGAAGGCGCGGTCGCGGTGGTGATCTCGGCCAAGATTGAATCCGAGATCGCGACCCTGCCGATGGCCGAGCGCAAGGAGTTTCTCGAGGCGGTTGGCCTCAAGGAGACCGGCCTCGATCGCCTGGTGCGCGCCGGCTATGCGCTATTGCACTTGGTGACGTATTTCACCGTCGGGCCGAAGGAGACCCGGGCTTGGACCATTACGCAGGGGACGAAGGCGCCACAGGCAGCCGGTGTCATCCACACCGATTTCGAGAAGGGCTTCATCCGCGCCGAGACCATCGCCTACGACGACTATGTCACCTATGGCGGCGAGACCGGCGCCAAGGAGGTCGGCAAGATGCGGCTGGAAGGCAAGGACTACGTGGTCGCCGATGGCGACGTGATGCATTTCCGGTTTGCGAATTAAGGCTGTCGGGTCAGCCGAAAACGAGGCTTGTCATGCCCCGTGAAGGCGGGGCATCCAGTATCCCCAGCGCCTCGATTGAAGGCGAAGATTGGTGTTTACTGGATCATCCGCTTTCGCGGATGATGACGGCAGCATGAAACCAAAACTCCACTGGGAAGACTTCAAGCCCGGCGACGTCGCGGTCTACGGCCCGCGGCGGGTGACGCGCGAGGAAATCGTCGCCTATGCCGCCGAGTTCGATCCGCAGCCGATGCATCTCGACGAGGCCGCCGCCAGCGCCACCCCGCTCGGCGGGCTGGCGGCATCCGGCTGGCACACCTGCTGCCTGATGATGCGGGTGCTGGTCGACGGCCTGCTGAGCCAGGCCGCGTCCGAGGGCGCGCCCGGCGTCGACGAGGTGCGCTGGCTGAAGCCCTTGCGCCCCGGCACCGAGATCCGCGTGCGCACCGTCGCGCTCGAGACCCGGCCGTCGAAAAGCCGGCCGACCCGCGGCTTCGTCAAATTCCGTTTCGAGGTGATCGACGAGCGGGACGCCGTGGTGATGGACCTGGTCTGCTCGCAAATGCTTCTTCGGCGCGAGCCGGGAGCGCCCGCGTGAAATATTTCGAGGACATCCAGGTCGGCGAGACCTTCGATCTCGGTCGCCACACCTTCACGGCGGAGGAGATCAAGGCCTTCGCCCACCGCTTCGATCCGCAGCCGTTCCATGTCGACGAGGACGCCGCCGCGCAATCGCATTTCGGCGCGCTGGCCGCGTCCGGCTGGCACACCGCGTCGGTGTGGATGCGGCTGATGGTCGAGTACCGCCGCCGCGTGACCGAAGCCACGCGTGCCCGCGGCGAGCCGGTAGCCGGCATCGGCCCTGCGCTCGGCTTCCGCGACATGAAGTGGCTGAAGCCGGTCTATGTGGACGACACCATCGAATACGTCAGCGAGGTGATCGAGCTGCGGCCGTCCGGCAGCCGGCCGACCCAGGGGCTGATGACCATCCGCGCCACCGGCGTCAACCAACACGGCGTGCTGGTGTTCTCCTTCGTCAGCACCACCTTGGTCGAGCGCCGCCCCGACGAGGCATGACCACGCCCGCGCGTTTTGCCCGGTTGTGGCCGGCTATTCGGCCGCGCGCGGCCCGCCCGTCTTTGGCGGCGCGTTCTTCCACTGAGTCAGGCTCTCGCCGATCACCTTCATCGCTGTCATCGCGGCGTGGCTGAGGCTGGCGTAACCGGAAATCTCGCGGCTGACGCGCTCGCCCTCGCTGCGCAGCATCTCGCGCACGCCCTGCAACTCGGCGATGACGCGGTCGATCTCGTCCATCGAGGCGCCGGAGACGCGCTGGATCAGCGCGTTCATGTTCTCGGCACTCGCTTCGACCTTGGGTGCCGGGCCCAGTGGCTTGCGCTGGTTGTTCGCGTCGCGGCGCACGAATTCGCGAATCTCGCCTTCGAAGGCACTCACCGCCTGATCGACGTCGCCCAGCTTTTTCGTTGCGCTCCGCGGCAGCGCATGTTGCTCCGGGCTCTCCGTCTCGGGAGCCGTTTGCTCCGCACCGACCCGTTCGGGATTGATTGCCGTCATGTTTCAACTCCTGCCGGACGCGCGAACCGTTGCGCTGACGCCCCTCCGAACGACCATTGGCGCATCGAACTTGGGCGGCGATGGGGCGCGGCAAAGGCGGCATCGCGGCTAGTGGCGGCGTTCCGATACCGCTTCGCGCTATCCTGAATCGGAAGTTACCAGGTGAGCTTGAAGCCGGCGGTGACGCGCTTGTCGGCGGTCGGCTGGCCGGCATCGGTGATGGCGGTCGTCACGTGCAAGGGACCGTACACCTTCTGGTCGGCGCTCAGCGTGCTGTGCATCGTCGGATCGCTGCTGTCGCCGCTCACACCCGCCGACAACGTCGTGCCGGTCGCGCCGATGGCGAGTTTCACCGACTGATCGTTGCTCAGCACCGGCGCGGACGCCGCGCCGCTGTTGTCGGCCGGCGGTATCGTATCGCTGATCGCATAGTGGCCGCGCAATGCGAGCGAGACGCCGTCGCCGAGCGTCACGTCATGGGAGAGCGTGGCGCCGAGCTTGCCCTGCTGGTTGCCGGGATCGACGCGCGCATCGACGCTGGCGAACGGCGTCACGCCGAGCGAGGCGAAGGCGGCGCCGGACGGCTTGTCGGCAACAGCGCCGGGTAATGGCTCGCCGAGAACGTAAGTGGTCTCAGGCGCGGCGGCGATGCCGACATCGGCGCCGACCTTGGCGTGCCACGCGTCCGACAGCGGCTGCGCGACGGTGACGGTGCTGGAACCGTCGGCATTTTCGCTGCGACTGACGTCGAGCGCGTGCCGATGGGCGAGCGGCGGCATCTCGTACGCGCCTGACGGCGTGGCGGCGGGCGGCGTGACGTCGTCGAAAGTGAGCGCGCGCGTCAGCGCTGCGCTTTCGTCCGGCGTCAGCGGGCGCGTGGCGGCCGGCGGAACCTGTGGCTTAACGCGTGTGTTCTCGATGTCCTCGGCGGCCGCCGGCGCGGCCAGCACCGCGACCGATAGCAGCCACCCGGCGCTCCACAGCGCGCGACGTCGCATATTGGGAACTCTCCCCCGTACTTGTGGACCGTTGTCGTGCCCGGTCAGGATCGACGGCAACGGTTAAAGCTTGCTTTTGGTTTTCCAACGGGACTGCGGCGAAGCTATGGAAAGTTTTTGACGGCGGCGTCGCCGGCGGCGCGAGCAAGAGCGCCATTCCGAAGGTACCCGGAACAATCAGACCGACGAATGCAACAAAGGCCCTCACAAAACGTTTCACCACGACGCATTCTTTCCGCGTTACCGGGCATTAAGTCGCAGCAGCGGGGCGGGCGGTTCAAATTGCGCGGCCCGGCCTGTTCCGTGCTAGGGTTCCGTCGGCGAGTGGCAGAAAGAGAAGGAGCCCGACAATGCCCGCGTTATGGCCGATCGTATTGGTGGCCGCTCACACCGCGATGGGCGAGGTACCCAAGTTCAATATCGGGCCGACCTGCCGGGCCGCCTCGGCGAACAGCGAGATGCACCGGCCGCAGGGGGCCTGCGAGCGCGACGAGAAAAACGCCCGCTCCACCCTGCAGAAGAAGTGGGGCAGTTATACCGTGCAGGATCGCGCGCGCTGCACCACCATGGTGCAGACCGGAGGGCCGCCGAGCTATGTCGAGCTGCTCACCTGCCTGCAGACCGCGGCGGAGGCCGCCAAGCTGCCGAAGGGTAAGATGTAGGGCGTAAGCTTGGCGGCGCGCGACGAATGGCGGGCGACGCCGGGCGCCCCCGGGTCAGTGCTCCGCCATCTTCTCCTTGATGCACTTGTCGACCACGTCGGCGCGCTTGCCGAGCGGCAGGTCCTTGCGGCCGTGCTCGGTCGACATCCAGCAATAGAGCGCGGCCTGGCGGTGGGTCATCGGACCCTTGGTCTTGGTCACCGTGTCAGCCGCCATCGGGTTGTCGTCGCCGGCGGGCTGGGCGGCCGCCACCGGCGCGCTGGCGCCTGTACCGGTGGTTTCGCACGCGGCCAGCGACAGGGCGGCAGCGACAAGCAGCGCGCCGCCGGCAAGCCGGACGAGGGTGGAACGAGGCGAAGTCTTCGTCATGGAAGCGGGTCCAAATCCTTGGTGGCCGCCCCCGGCCGGCTTTGCCAGCCGTCGATTTTGTTTTTAGCGCAGCCCGCACGGCCCGCCAATGGGCTTTGCGCGCCCCATCACGCTGTCCTCAGCCCGAAGCCGATTGGCGCCGGTTACATCCGCCGCGCCAGGAAGGCCTGCGCCTTTTCCACGGTCGGGAAAGTGCCGAGCTCGCGATAGTCGGGATCGTCGTCGGCGGTCTCGCGCGAGGCCAGCACCACGAAGCCGTCGATCTCCTCCTCGATCACCAGCGACCAGTCGTCGGTACGATAGGGGAAGACCTCCTTGGTGCGGCAGTACGGGCAGTCGTCCTCGCGCAGGTGGGACCATTCGGCCACCCAGGTGCCGTCGCATCCGTCGCAGTAGTAGTAGTGGCGGAACCAGGCCATGAAGGACTCCGAAAGTGGGCGCGGGTTGATGTCGGTGCACGCGGGGACGCTGACGCGACCGGGACGCCGTTACGCAACCGAACTGTGACGCGGATGTGGAAACCGCGAATCAAAAACGAATCAAATGAGTGTAGGAAAGATTATGTTTGTGACGAGGGGGAGAACGCCGGATTGCACAGCGTTGTGACGGATGAGTCACAGTGCGTCGGTGAGCCGCAGCCGGCCCATAAGCCAAAGCCCCAGGCCCATAACGGCGCCGAGCAGTTCGCCGATGAGGCGGCCGAGCGCGCGGTCGGACGCCCGCTTCACCCCCGACCAGTGGCTTCCATCACGCGGCTTTGCGCTCTTGCTCCGGCGGTCGCGTGTAGGCATCGCGAACAAGCCGGCCGACGGTGATCAGGTTTGTCGCCAGGATCAAGACCTCGGCGGCCAATGCGCCATAGGACCCTATCAGCGCCGTCGTCACGATCCAGCAAAGCGCGGTGACGATGAGCCCGACACGCATCGGGATGCCCCGAAGCATGAACATGGCAATGGTCCCGGTGACTCCGGCGGCAAGCGGGAAGACATCCGTTGCGTTCCGCCACGTCGCCGCCGCCACGGCCACCGTCGCCGCCAGGAACAGGGCCGTCGCAATCCGGTTCCGCGGCATGCGCCTGGCCAGCACGACGCGCAGCAAGTTCAGCGTCATGATCCCCGCTGCCGCCCACGCCGCGAACAGGGCGTACTGAAGCGCGAAAGCGGTGTTGCCGAAGATCAGGATGACGAGCAGACGGTCGTCGTCCTTGCTCGCGAACGCGGTGATGCAGAGCACCAGCGCAACAAAGCCGACGGCCTGGCCGAGGAGATCGTGATAGTCAAGGAGTTCTGACAAAGGGTGTCTCGCGGCATGGCCGGGTCGGACGGGCCAAGGAGAACGTCCGTAGCATGCCGGCCGGGGGAAGACGAGCCGGTGTCCGCGACAGGGGCGGCGATAGGGGCGCTGGAGCGCGCGGGGATAAGTTGGGAGGATTTTTTGGAGGGTGCCGCGCGCTCGCTTTACCTCTCCCATGGGGAAAAGTCGGCGCGCGATAGCACGCCGGGTGAGGGATTATAGTCTATCGAGGGTCAGTTGCCCCCTCACCCCAACCCTCTCCCCCCAGGGGAGAGGGAGCGTGCCGTGCCTGTGGCGGGTGCCGGGCACTTAGGAACGCAAGGACGCCTCGGCCTCGCGGCGCGTGCTGAAACGACCTAACTCGCAATAGTCCGGATAATGTCCGGCGGTTTCCGGCGAGCGTAACGCGACGAACTCTGGGCCCTCGCGGACAACGACCTCGGTCAGGTCATCGCTGTCGGACGGGCTCATGTGGCGCGCGCCGCAACGCGGGCAATCGTCGTCGCACATGCACGACCACTCGTCGTCCCAAGTGCAGCCGCAGCGGTCGCAGGCGTAGTGATTGCGGAACCAAGCCATGACGTCCTCCTTCGAGGGGACAGTCTATCCCTTGCTACGCAGACGATAATAGCCACGCGACACGAAGTCGAGATACCCGCGATCGCGCAGCACCTGAAGCTGCTGGCGGATTTTCTGCTTTACATGGCGGTTGTTCGGGTAAAGCTGGCTTAGCTGGGCCTCGAAGGCGTATACATCGTCGAGATCGAACTCCTGCCGACCGATCGACTCGACGCACTTCATTACCTCGATCAGCCAGCCTCTTGCCTCGGTCGCCTCTTCGCGAAGGAAGAGCGTGCGTTGCCATTGCGCAAGCACGTCGTTCTTGGGGGCGGGTACGCCATCCCGCACGAAGAAAATTTTTCCGGACGGTGGAATGTCCTTCAGCAGGATATTGCAGCCTACCCACCCGGCACGGCGCGCCGTGGCGGCCAATGGCTTTCGCTTTTCGATGATCTCCTGAACGAAGAAATGCTTGGGCACGATAAAGGCATTCATGACGCTGAGTTGCGCCAAGTTGTAATTGAGAAGTAGGAGATTGAGATTGCTGTCGGAAGCGAGACGCTCGGTCATCGTGCGAAAAGCACCATCAACGATCTTTGCACCGAAGGCGGTCTTCTGGCTCTTTAGCTCATATTGCTCCGAGCAGGCCGGGCAGAAGAAGTCGGCGACCGGGCTGTTGGCCGGAAACTGGTTGATGTGCGGGCTTCCGCAATTCGGACAATAGACCCAATCCTTCACCCAGCGCTCGGTCCAGACCCGGGCACTTTGCGAACCGCTGGAGTAGGGGGTCTGCGATTCCTCGAAGCCCATTTTCATGGGATTGAAGGGTATCGAGACTAATTGAACGGGCTCTTAATTCCCCCCTTTGGCCCTCCGTTTAGAGCTGGCTGCGAGCGTCCCTCACGCCGCCGCGTCGCTTGTGACACGCTCGATCTTGGCGAGCTCCTTGCCGATCGCCCGTTCCGCGGTCTCGACGTCGAAGCGGTTCTGCAGATTGAGCCAGAGTTGCGCCGAGGTGCCGAGCGCCTTGCTCAGGCGCAGCGCGGTGTCGGCGGTGATGCCGCTTGTCTCGGCGGCTATGCGTTCCACCCGCGTGCGCGGCACGCCCATGGCCTTGGCGAGCGCGCCGGCCGATAGGTCGAGCGGCAGCAGAAATTCCTCGCGCAGGATTTCGCCGGGGTGGAGTGGCGGCAGGCGCTTGGCGGGTTTCTTGGGCATCATCCGTGTCCCAGGTTGCGAACGGCAAAGCCGTTTAATGATAATCCGTCACTTCGACGTCGGTTGGACCTTGCGGTGTCCACCGGAAGCAGATGCGGAACTGATCGTTGATCCGGATGGAGTGCTGGCCCGCCCGGTCGCCGGTGAGCGCTTCCAAGCGGTTGCCCGGCGGCACCCGCAAGTCGCGCAGATCGTGCGCCGCATCCAGATAACCGAGCTTGCGCCGCGCTACCTTGACCAGATCGGCCGGGAAGCCCTTTGGGCTCTCGCCCCTGAAGACCGCCTCCGTCGCGCGATCCTTGAAGGTCCGGATCATACCGCAATGTATCATTGAGCGATACAAAGGTCAAGAAGGATGTATCAATTCATGATACAAGGCGGATGCTGCTCCCCCACCCGGCGCGCGTGCCGCGCGCCACCCTTCCCCGCAAGCGGGGGAGGGGTGATGCCTCGCCTCACCGCCGTCCCACCGCCTTCTTCACCTGCCGCCGCACACCGTCCGTGGCGGCACGCGGCGCATCCGCATCGCCCCGCGTCGCGGTCCAGATGAAATGCTTGGCGCCGCCTTGCGGGCCGGTGGCGCGCACGGGGTTCTCGACCACGGCGAAGCCGGCCTGGCGCAGCCGCGCCGTGAACTTCGCGTCCGGCGCCGACGACCACACCGCCAGCACGCCGCCGGGGCGCAGCGCCGCGTGCGCCGCGGCGAGCCCGGCGCGATCGTACAGCCTGTCGTTGGACGCGCGGGTGATGCCGTTCGGCCCGTTGTCGACGTCGAGCAGGATGGCGTCGTAGTCCGCCTTTGCCGCGCGGATCAGGTCGCCGACGTCGGTTTCGCGGATCGCCACGCGCGGATCGGTCAGGCTGTCGCCGAACAGCTTGGCCATCGGCCCGCGCGCCCAGGCCACCACCTCGGGCACTAGCTCGGCAACGACAACGCGCGCCCGTTCGCCGAGCACGACCAGCGCCGCGCGCAAGGTGAAGCCCATGCCGAGGCCGCCGATCAGGATCGTCGGCCGCGCGCGGTCGCGGATCTTGTCGCAGGCCATGGTCGCCAGCGCCTGCTCGGTGGCGCTCAGCCGGCTGTTCATCAGCTCGTTCTTGTCGAGCTTGATGGAGAATTCGGTGCCGCGCCGCATCAGGCGCAACTCGCCGCCGTCGGGCACTTGTGCCGTACCGAGGTGCGACCAGGGGATCATGGATTGTCTTTCGCGTGGATGATGGCGGAGCGTTATCGCTGCTTGTTGCTCTTGAAGCCACCGTGTTGTCCCGGGCGGCCGAGCTTTGAACGTGGCGAGTTCGGCCGCGACGGTGCCGACTCCCGTCCGGGGCCCATCTCGTCGAGGGTCGGTTTGCGCGGGCTTGGTATTGAAGACGCGCTTCGCGCTTTTGTCTTATCCTCGTCCGCGCGCGCCGGCTTGAACTCGTGCCAGGTGGCGATGCCCATTTCGTCGAGGTCGGGTTTGTGCGGTCGGCTACGCCCGCCGCCTTTGCCGCCGCTGCGCGCGGAGGAGGATGAAGGCCGCTTCGCGGTCGGGTCGTCGAGCACGGCGAGCTCGGTCTGTTGCAGCCGCTTGATCTCGTCGCGCAGGCGCGCGGCCTCTTCGAAGTCGAGATCGGCGGCGGCCTCCCGCATGCGCGTCTCCAGGTCGGCCACCACCGCTTCGAGGTTATGGCCGATGGTCGCCGCGTCGGCGAACTCGCCGGCGCCGTCACCGGTCGCGATCAGCACGTGGTCGCGCTCGTAGACCGAGTTGAGAATGTCGCCGATCGATTTCTTCACGCTCTCCGGCGTGATGCCGTTGGCGGTGTTGTACTCGACCTGCTTCTCGCGGCGGCGGCTGGTCTCGTCCATGGCGCGCTGCATCGAGCCGGTGACGTTGTCGGCATAGAGCAGCACCTTGCCGTCGACGTTGCGCGCGGCGCGGCCGATGGTCTGCACCAGCGAGGTCTCGCTGCGCAGGAAGCCTTCCTTGTCGGCGTCGAGAATGGCGACTAAAGCGCATTCCGGGATATCGAGGCCTTCGCGCAACAGGTTGATGCCGACCAGCGCGTCGAAGGCGCCGAGCCGCAGGTCGCGGATGATCTCGATGCGCTCCAGGGTGTCGATGTCCGAGTGCATGTAGCGCACGCGAATGCCCTGCTCGTGCAGGTATTCGGTGAGGTCTTCGGCCATGCGCTTGGTCAGCACGGTGACGAGCGAGCGGTAGCCTTTGGCGGCGACCGCGCGCACCTCGCCGACCAGGTCGTCGACCTGCGTGCGCGCGGGCCGCACCTCGACCGGCGGGTCGATCAGGCCGGTGGGGCGGATCACCTGCTCGACGAAGACGCCGCCGGATTCCTCCAGCTCCCAGTTGCCCGGCGTCGCCGACACTGCGAGCGTCTGCGGGCGCATGGCGTCCCATTCCTCGAAGCGCAGCGGCCGGTTGTCCATGCAGGAGGGCAGGCGGAAGCCGTATTCGGCGAGCGTTGCCTTGCGGCGGAAGTCGCCGCGGTACATGCCGCCGAGCTGCGGGATGGTGACGTCGCAGGCGCCGGTCGCCTCCATCATCTCCAGGTCGAAGATGGTGCGTTGTTCCAGCCGTTGCGCCTCAAGCAGCCGCCCGGCATCGTTCAGTTGCGCGAGGCGGGCGCGCAATTCGGCCTTGATCGAGTTCATCGCCTGGATCAGCGTCGGGCGCGGCGTGACGTAGTGCGAGTTGGCGTAGACCTTGACGAACTCCAGCTCGTCGCTCTTTTGCCCGGTGAGCGGATCGAACTCCTCGATCTTGTCGATCTCGTCGCCGAACAAATTGATGCGCCAGGCGCGGTCCTCGTAGTGCGCCGGGAACAGGTCGATGGTGTCGCCGCGCACGCGGAAGGTGCCGCGCGAGAAGTCGTGCTGCACGCGCTTGTACTGCAGCGCCACCAGGTCGGCGATGAGCTGGCGCTGGTCGATGCGGCCGCCCTGCTTGAGCGTGAAGGTCATGGCGGAGTAGGTCTCGACCGAGCCGATACCGTAGATGCAGGAGACCGAGGCGACGATGATGACGTCGTCGCGTTCGAGCAGGGCGCGCGTCGCCGAATGGCGCATGCGGTCGATCTGCTCGTTGATGGAGGATTCCTTCTCGATATAGGTGTCGGTGCGCGGGACGTAGGCCTCCGGCTGGTAGTAGTCGTAATAGGAGACGAAGTACTCGACCGCGTTGTCGGGGAAGAACGACTTGAACTCGCCGTAGAGCTGGGCGGCCAGCGTCTTGTTGGGCGCCAGGATGAGCGCCGGGCGCTGGGTCTCCTCGATCACCTTGGCCATGGTGTAGGTCTTGCCGGAGCCGGTGACGCCGAGCAGCACCTGGGTGCGGTCTTGGCGCTTGACGCCTTCCACCAGCTCCTTGATCGCTTGCGGCTGGTCGCCCTTGGGCTCGAATGCCGACTTGATCATCAACGGCACGCCGCCTTCGGACTTCTCCGGCCGCGGCGGCCGGTGGGGCGTCCACACCTTGCCGGTCTCGGCCTCGGCGCGGAATTCGGCGCGGCCGTCGCGCAGCAGCTTCTCCAGCGACTCCTGGCTTCTGAGTCCGACGAGACCGCCGGGCTGGGTCGGCAGGTCGGCCTTGGGCAGACGGTATTTCAACTCGTCGGTGAGGCCGAGCTCCTCGGCGAGGGCCGGATCGAGGCCGCTCACCGGCGGGCCGTCGAAGGCCGCTTGCGGCGCCTCGCCGAATCCCTTTTCTGACGATTGCGACGATTTGCGCGCCGTGTGGGCGTTGGAAAAATCCTGCCGCCGGTCCCGGGAATTGTCCGGCGGCGGCTGTAGCCCGGTGCCCGAGCCCACGCCCGCGGTGCCCTTGCCGATGGCGGGATTGAGCAAATCGGCCAGCGAATCCGGCGTCGGGGCCGAGTCGGGCCGCGCGGCTTTCGAGCGTGGCGTGCGGCTTGCGGCTTTCTTTGGCTTTTTCGGCGGGGGTTTCGGCATTGGTCGGAATATGGGGCGAGTCACGCGGCGAGGAAAGCCCGCCGATCGCGGCGCGCGTAAGCAATTGCTTATGATGGGCGTGCCATAACGATTCGGCCCGCAGAGCGGGCCCGCCCAAGAATATCCAAGTATAGCGCGTGAAATGCCATGACTGACGCCCCCGCCCAACCCGCATCCGGCCGCCCGGTATTCGACGCCATCGCCGGCGTCTTCAACCTGGCGCCGGTTGCGCTCTGGCTCGAGGACTACAGCGAGGTGAAGGCGTTGCTCGAGGTCTGGCGCCGGGCCGGCGTGACCTCGCTGCGCGACCACCTGACCGGCCGTCCGGAGCTGGTGAAGGAATGCGCGAGCCGCATCAAGCTGCTGCGGGTCAACCGCAAGACGCTCAGCCTGTTCGCCGCCCGCGACCTCGACCATCTGGTCGCCAACCTCGACCAGGTGTTCCGCGACGACATGCTGACCACCCACATCGAGGAGTTGGTGCAGCTCTGGGAGGGCAATACCGAATTCACCAGCAACGCGGTGAACTACTCGCTCGCCGGCGAGCGGCTCGACATCCAGCTCAAGGCGACCATCTTGCCGGGCTACGAGGACACCTGGTCGCACGTGCTATTGGCCACCGAGGACGTCACCGACCGCGAAGAAGCGCGGCGTCAGCTGATTGGCAGCGAGAACTACGCGCGCGGGCTGTTTGCGCACTCGCCGGTGTCGCTGTGGGTGGAGGATTTTTCCGGCGTCAAGCGGCTGATCGACGACGTGCGCATGCAGGGTATCACCGACCTGCGCATGTTCACCGAGGTACACGAGGAGTTCGTACAGCGCTGCATCAACGAGATCCGCATCATCGACGTCAACGAGCACACCCTCGAGCTGTTCGGCGCTCCCGACAAGGAGACTCTGTTGCGCAGCCTGACGGCCGTCATGCGCGACGAGATGGAGCCCTGCTTCCGCGAACAGCTCATCGACCTGTGGGACGGCAAGCTGTTCCAGCAGCGCGAGGTGGTCAACTACACGCTCGACGGCAACAAGCTGAACCTGCTCATGCAGTTCTCGGTGTTTCCCGAGCGCGAGCGCGACTGGTCGCTGGTGCAGATCGCGCTCACCGACATCACCGCGCGCAAGAAGGCCGAGGCCTATCTCGAATATCTCGGCAGCCACGACCCGCTGACCAAGCTGTGCAACCGCGCCTACTTCATGGACGAGCTGAACCGCCTGGAACGCCGGGGGCCGCAGCCGATCACTATCGTCATGGTGGACCTCAACGGGCTGAAAGCCGCCAACGACGAACTTGGCCACGCCGCTGGCGACTCGCTGCTGCGGCGGGTCGGCGAGGTGCTCAACTCGATCGTCGAGAAGCCGTCCTGCGCCACCCGCATCGGCGGCGACGAGTTCGCGGTGATCCTGCCAGGCATGGAACGCGCCGAGGGCGAAGTCTTGATGAAGGTGATCGACGATCTCGTCGTCATCAACAACGAGTTCTATCCCGACCTGCCGCTCAGCCTGTCCATGGGCCTGGCGACCGGCGAGCCGGGCGAGCGCCTGGAAGCCGTGGTCAAGCGCGCCGACCTCGTCATGCTGCAGGCCAAGCGCGAACATTACGCGCGCGCGGCCGGCGAGGGCGACGTGGCGCACCAGGCGGCGGCGTCGTGAGGGAGCGCGGCCAGGCCGCCTTGACCTCCCGCACGAAACCCTCAGACTATCCGCGTCATACCGGACAGGAGGATGCGATGCTCGCTTTGCGCCCATCTTGCGAATGCTGCGACAAGGACTTAGCCTCGGACGCCGCCGACGCGATGATCTGTTCGTTCGAATGCACGTTCTGCCGCGATTGCGTGGACACCCGGCTCAGGGGCGTCTGCCCGAACTGCGGCGGCAATCTCGTGCCGCGTCCGATCAGGCCCGCGAGCAAGCTTGCCAAATATCCGCCGCAGGCCGAGCGGGTGTTCAAGCCGCAAGGGTGCGGGCAGGCGGCCTAAGGCGGCTTGCGGCCGTGGCGGGCGAGCGCCCGCGCAGATCACGCTGCCTCGATAGGCCCGCTCCGGACTCATTTTGAACTTTTTGCGCGGTTCGGCGGTTTCTTCATGGATATGAGTACGGGCCGGGTCCGGGCGCGGGGGCAGCGCGCGCCCGAATCGCGGGTATTTGCGGCTTGACCCAGCGCAATACGTCCCCCGGCCCGGCATGCAAGGTTTTTTCAGCAAAGGAGTATTGGCCATGACCGCAGCGAACGAAACCGTGACCACGCCGGCCGACGGCCTCGCCGCCGCCGCCGCGCGCATCGCCGAGGAGCTTCAGCGCGCCAAGGATAACCTCTCGCGCTCGGCCTCCGATGCCGGCGGCGAGCTCGGCGGCGAATTGCGCAAATTGCAGGAGGACCTCGCCGCCATCCAGCGCACCGTCGCCGGCTTCGGCCAGGAGGCGCGCACGGAAGCCGCCGGTGCGGCCTCGCGCATCGGCGGTCACGCGTCCGGCGCCGCGCACGAGTTCGCCGACGGCGCCAGGCAGCAGGCGCATTCCGCCATGGCCGACTTCGAGGACTTCGCACGCAAGAATCCGCAGGTGGTGCTGGGCGTCACGCTGGGGCTCGGCGTCCTGGTCGGGCTCATGCTGCGGAGGCGGTGATGATCGCCTCGCTTCTCGAGACGGTTTTCAAGTTCGTCAAGCTCGACATCAAGGCGCGCCTGCGCGCCATGACGGTGAGCGCGGTGCTGACGGTGGTCGGCCTTGCGCTGCTGCTCACGGCGCTCGGCTTCGGTGTCGCGCTGCTTTACGTCTGGCTGCAGCAGATGCTGGGCACCATCGTCGCGCTGGCGATCATCGGCGGCGCTTGCCTTGTGGTGGCGCTGATCCTGTTCGCGCTCGCCGCGTGGCGGCCGAAGCCCGGCAATAAGCCGGCCAAGCGCGCGGCTCCGCCACCACCGCCGCCGCGGCCGGAAAGCGCAAGCGGTAGCGCCACCGATCGTCTGATCGAGGAAGCGGTCAGCGCCATGCAGCAAGGCTCGCGCGAGCAGATGCTGGCAGCGCTGTCGCTGGCGCTGGTGACCGGGATTATCTTGGGGCGGAAGGCTTGAGGGGCAATGACGATACCGAGCGCGCCAAGTCTTCTTTTGTCGCGTTTCCGGACGGCGAACCGGTTCTTAACGTAGCCTGGGAACGCTCTAGAACGCCCGCATCCTGCGTAAGCCCCAGTAGCTCACCGCGCCGGCGGCGAAGGCCACCGCGAGCGCCAGCCAGGTGCCGCCCGGCGTATGCTGGAACGGCATGTCCTGCGTGTTCATGCCGAAGAAGCCGGTGACCAGCGTCGGCGGCAGCAGGCAGGCGGTCAGGATCGAGAGCGTGAACAGCCGCCGGTTGGCGGTGTCGGTTACGCGCGCGGCCATCTCGTCGAGCAGCAGGCGTGCGCGCTCGTGCAGCGAGGTCATCTCGTGGTCGATCGCCTCGAGCTTCTGCGCGTGCAGGCGAACGGCTTCGCCGACGGCGGCATCGTCGGCGGCGATGCGCGGCTCCACGCGCTGGAACAGCCCCTTGAGTTGGGAGAGCTGGCGGTGGATGCGCACCGATTGCAGGCGGATGTGGCCGATGCGCTGGCGCTCGTCGCCGGGCTCCTCGTGCAGGACGTGATCCTCGATGCTGTCGAGCTCGGCCCCGAGACACTCCGCCATGCGGGCGATGGCGTCGGCGAACTGGTCGATCAGCGCGTCGATGAGATCGACCGCGGCCGGGAAGCGCTTGCCGGATTCGATGGCGCGGTGGATCAGCTCGACCGAATGCAGCGGCCGCTGGCGGGCGGTGACCACCAGATGCGCCTTCATGGCGAAACGCAGGCGCGCCAGCTCCTCGCCGGTCTTGCCGAATTCCTGCTGCAGGTGCTGGTCGGGGCCGCCGAGCACCTCGCGGGCGAGCTCCGAGACCGGCGCGTAGCGCTCGATCCAGGCGCGGCAGCGCTTGTCTGCGAGCGCCAGATGCACCCACAACCAGCCGCCGTTGGGCGCGGCGAGCGCCGTGTCGATCGCGTCGTTGGCGACCGGCGTGGCGGTGCCGTCGGGCGCGAAACGATAGGCCCAGACGATACCGGTTGAGGGGGCGACGTCGGCAAGGTCGGGGGGTGCCATGGCGGTGCTCTCTCGCGGCAAAAGGTTATTGCCGCGAGGGAGTGCGCCGCTGCGTGACAAGACGATGACAGCCGGACCGGCGCCGCTACTCCGCCGTTTGCTCCTGCCGCGGGGCGCCAGCGTCGATGAAGCCGCCGGACTGATGCCGCCACAGCGCAGCGTAATGGCCGCCGGCGCGCAGCAGGCCGTCGTGCGTGCCTTCCTCGACGATGCGGCCGCGGTCAAGCACCACCAACCGATCCATCTGAGCGATGGTCGACAGGCGGTGCGCGATGGCGATCACCGTCTTGCCGCGCATCAGCGTGCCGAGGCTCGACTGGATGGCCGCCTCCACCTCGCTATCGAGCGCGGAAGTGGCCTCATCCAGCACCAGAATGGGCGCGTTCTTCAGGATCACGCGCGCAATCGCGATTCGCTGGCGCTGGCCGCCGGAGAGCTTGACGCCGCGCTCGCCGACATGCGCAGCGTAGCCGCGCTGGCCGTGCAGATCCTCGAGCTCTAGAATGAACTCATGGGCATGTGCCATCTTTGCCGCGGCGACGATGTCGGCATCGCTCGCCTCCGGCTTGCCGTAGCGGATGTTGTCGCTGATCGAGCGGTGCAGCAGAGAGGTGTCCTGCGTCACCACCGAAATCTGCGAACGCAGGCTCTCCTGGGTCACGTCGGCGATGTCCTGACCGTCGATCAGGATGCTGCCGTTTTTGCGATCGAAGAACCGCAGCAGCAGGTTGACCAAGGTCGACTTGCCGGCGCCGGAACGGCCGACCAGGCCGATCCGTTCGCCCGGCTTGACGGTGAGGGTCAGCCCGTCGATCACGCCGCTCTCGCGGCCGTAACCGAAGCGGACGTCCTCGAAGCGAATCTCGCCACGGTCGACCTGCAGCGTCGTTGCATCCGGCTTGTCGAGCAGCGTGTGCGGGCGGGCGATGGTCATCATGCCCTCCTGCACCACGCCGATGTTCTCGAAAATGCCGGTCACCTGCCACGCCACCCAGCCGGAGGCGCTGACGATCTGGGTCGTCATCGGCAATGCCATTGCGATCACGCCGACCTCGACGTGGCCGTAGCGCCACAACGCGATCGCAAACGCACCGGTCGACGTGATCAGCAGCGCGTTGAGCAGGATCAGCGTGAGCGCGAACCAAGTGTTCAGGCGCAGCGAGGCCAGGAAGCGGCCGTTGTGATGGTCGACCGCGTCGCGCACATAGGCGTCTTCGTCCTTGGCGCGGGCGAACAGTTTCACCGTGACGATATTGGTATAGGTGTCGACGATGCGGCCGGTCAGCAGCGAGCGTGCTTCCGACACCGACTTCGAGCGGTCGCGCATGCGCGGCACGAACAGGCGCAGCATCGCCACATAGCCGACGAACCACACGACCACCGGCACCGCCAGCCAGAGGTCGGCGTGCGCCAGCAGAATCAACGCCGAGGTGCCGTAGATCAGGATGAACCAGACGGCCGTCAGCAGTGAGACCAGGGTCTCGCGCAGTGCCGGACCGGTCTGCATCACGCGGTTGGCGATGCGGCCGGCAAAGTCGTTCTGGAAGAACGCCCACGACTGGCGCACCACGTGCCAATGGCTCTGCCAACGGATGCGGTTCGTCACATTCGCGTTGATGGCCTGATTCATCAATAAATGTTGTGTGACGAAGGCGGCCGGGCGCAGCACCAGCAGCACCGTCGCCATGGCTGCGAACAGCGGCCAGTATTGTGCTAAGAGATCGGCCGGCTGGGTGGTGGTCACCAGCGTGACGATATTGCCGATGAAGACAGGAATGGTGATGTCGAGCAGCGCCACGACAAAGCCGGCAGCGAACAGGCCGGCGAACAAGCCCTTGGCCTGTTTTGCGAAATGCCAATAGAACGCGATCAGCCCGGCGGGCGGCGTCACGCCTGCCGGCAGCTCTGTCGGCTTCAGTCGTCGTTCGAACTGGCGGAACATCGTCGCCCCAGACAGGTACGCACGGCGCCCCGAGGCGCCGCGCGCGGTAGAAATCCAGCGATGAGATTGGTCGCCGTCTAAGCCGACATCGTGTCGTAAGCGTGGCGGCTCGCCCTTACGCGACGGCGTATTCGCCGCGGCCCCAAAGACGGTCCTTGGCGTTGTCGGTGGCGTTGTCGCGCACCGACTTGATCTGCGCGATCTTGGTGTAGGCGCGCTTGACCCCCTCGCGCGCCGTGATCTTGTCAACCCAGGCCTTCACGTGCGGGCGCTTGGCAATGTCGATGCCGAGGAAGTCCGTGTTGCGCAGCCAGGGGAAGGCGGCCATGTCGGCGATGGTATATTCGCCGCCGGCGACAAAGGGCTCGCTGGCGAGGCGCTGGTCGTAGATATCGAACAGCTTGTTGACGATGGTGCGATAGCGCGTCACGCCGTAGTCGTTGCCGGCCGGTGCGAACTTGCTGAAGTGCACGTGCTGGCCGAACATGGGCCCGACATTGGCCATCTGCACCATCAGCCACTGCATGACGTCGTTGCGCTTGAGCGGATCGTGCGGGATGAACTTGCCGGTCTTCTCGGCGAGATAGATCAGGATGGCGCCGGACTCGATCACCGTATAGGGCGTGCCGTCCGGTCCTTCGCTGTCGACGATGGCCGGGACCTTCTGCAACGGATTGATCTTGGTGAATTCGGGCGTGAACTGGTCACCTTTCCACACATCGACATGATGCTCGCTGTAGGGCAGTCCGCACTCCTCCAGCATGATGAAAATCTTCTGCACGTTCGGGCTGGTCAGTGCGTAGAAATCGATCATAGGGCTGTTTCTTTCCAATACCGGGATAATCGCGCGGGCGCGCACGGCCGCCC
>JARRQH010000043.1:0-27543 GCA_037381985.1 Pseudolabrys sp. | reverse complement strand
CCGCCTTACATCCATTCAAGCCTTTCGCTTGGCCTACTACTTCAGCGTAATCGCCAAGCCGCTCAGGTCGGCGTTCGCCATCAGCCCGACCTGGCGGCCGGTGAGCTGCAGCACGGCGCCCTTTTCGTTGGTCAGCACGATGGCGCGCGCGCCCGCGCCGAGTGCCGCACCCGCGCCGCCCGCCCCGTAGACGCCTGCGACGTCGGACGGCCGGCGGATGTGGCTCACCCGCCCGTGCAGGAAGGCCTTGGAGCCGCCGAACACGAGCCCGAAGCTCAGGCCCCCGACACCAAGCCGATAGCGCCGTCCGTGGAAATAGAGCGTGCCGCTGCCACCCGACGCGCCGATGAACCAGCCGCCCTTATAGACGGTGAGGCGGATGCTGCCGCTGTCCGCCTGCGCTGCCTGCGTGAAGCCAAAGCCCAGAAGCATGGTGACGGCGACGAGAGCCGCACGCAATCCCGACGACAATTTCATAGGTTCTTTCTCCGTTGGCCGACATCGGCCCGATTCGGTGCGCCGCGACGATACAGCGGTTCGCGGATGCGAACCACGGTCAACGCGCGGCACCAAGGCGGGGTTCAGCCCGCAATGGTCGCCGAGCCCGTAACGGCGTACCGTCAAAGCTGGGGTTCAGCCGACCTGCTTTGACACGGCGCTCACCCTCTTGCCGCGCTGCGGCAAGCCGGCCTCTGGACTTCGAATCCGGGCGCCGCCAAGTTGCCGTTTGCGCGTATCGGTCCTCCAAACGGGAGACGTATCATGGTGCTTGCTCCGTTATTGGCGTATTCCGCCGCCGCGCTGACCGGCCTCGCCCTGCTGTCCTCGCCTACCTTCGCCGAAAGCACCCAAGGCACCGCGGGCGAGCGCTCGGCCTGCATGGGCGATGCCTTCCGCTTCTGCGGCCCGGACATTCCTAATGTGCCGAAGATCGAGGCCTGCCTGATTCAGAACATGGGCAAGCTGTCGGTGGGCTGTCGGGAGGAGTTTCACCGGGCACCCGAGGGACGGACCATCCTGAAGAGAGCGCATTTCAAATAGCGGCGAGTCCCGGCTGGACTCCGGCGCCGCTCCCCAACAAGGTGGTGAGGCCGGCTCACGCGCAACAGCGTCTCGATTGTGGTGAACGTGCCATGAGGCTTGTATCAGTGTCCGGACGTTTCATCGTCGTGTTGGCGGGCATCGCCTCGCTGTCGGCGCCGGCGCTCGCCCAGGGCAGCGCGCCGCCTGCGCCCGCGACGCCTTCCGCTTTTGCGCCCGCGACATTCCGAACGTGCGCCGCGTCGACGTCTGCATGATCCGCGACTTCGACCGGCTGCCGCAACGATGCCAAGCGGTATTTTACGACCCCTACGACACCGGGGCGCGGCACAGCGGCAGCTACTACCACTATTACGATTGACGGCGCGGCGCGCCGGCGGCGCAAGAGGACGGCGACGGTCGAGGCCCACCTGCGCAC
The DNA here is from genome assembly GCA_037381985.1 of Pseudolabrys sp. GTDB lineage: Bacteria > Pseudomonadota > Alphaproteobacteria > Rhizobiales > Xanthobacteraceae > Pseudolabrys. Next base: position 26,084 of record JARRQH010000043.1, on the reverse strand, counting down.
CGGCTCTCCCCATTGCCATGCGCCCCCGAAATAATTGGGGAGGACCATCGCAATGCTCAATCTTCTGCAAGGCCACATCGCCGTCGTGACCAGCGCCGGCTCCGGCATCGGCCGTGCCATCGCCGCCGGATTCGCGCGCGAGGGCGCGAACCTCGCCGTGCTCAACATCGACAGCGATGCGGCCAATAAGGTCGCCGCCGAGATCGGCGCGGCCGGCGGCAGTGCGCGCGGCTTCAAGCTCGACGTCACCGACCGCGCCGCCTGCCGGCTGGTAGCCGACGAAGTGGCGGACGGACGGTCTAGGCATTTTGCCGCCGTTCCGAGCGGGCGACCGAATCGGCTAGGATTCGCAAGGCTGCCCACCCGGGCGCCTCACTCAAACAGCCGCAGTCCGGTCCATGACATCCACCGAACCGCGCGGCGAAGCCGACCCGCGCTACGCCAAACGCCTGTCGATCGTGGTGCCCTACCGCAATCGACAGGAGCATCTGGCACAGTTCCTGCCGCACATGGTGGCCTATTTCCAGCGCGACAAGCTCGACCGCCAGATCCCCGTCACCATCAACATCATCGAGCAGCACGGCGACGCACCGTTCAACCGCGGCAAGCTCGCCAATTGCGGCTTCGCGCTCACGCGCGAGACCTCGGACTATACTGTCGTCCACGACGTCGACTATCTGCCGATGTGGGCCGATTATTCGTGGTCCCCCAAGCCGGCGCGGCTGATCTGGCACGGCCTCACGCTCAACGAAGACCGCAAGAATTTCTTCGGCGCGGTCGAGCTCCTGGACAACGCGGCGTTCGCCAAGGTCAACGGCTTTCCCAACTGCTATTGGGGCTGGGGGCCGGAGGACCTGGAACTGAGCTACCGGCTGCGCATCAAGAACCTCGACTTCGACCGGCGCGACGGCACCTATATCGCGCTACCGCACAAGCACGCCGGCTTTTCCGGCCCGCACGTCTATACGGAAGAAGGCCGCCGCACCAACGAGCTGTTCGAGAAACGCCAAGCCAACATGCGCAAGTTGCTCGAGCTGGACGGTGTCAGCACGCTCTCGTACAAGCTCGTCGACAAGAAGCCGATCGCGGTCGGCGGCGATCCGTCGGTCGACAATGTCTGGCACTACACGGTCGACGTCGGCGCGCCTTACGACTTCGGCGTCACACCCTGCAGCGTTTGAGCGATGAACCCGGCCGCCTTGCGGAAAGCCTTGTCGGTATCGCCGCGGAAGGTGAACGTGCGGTCGAGCAGCAGTTTCTTGTTGCGCAAATCGAGCACCTGTACGTTGCCCCATTGGATCAGCGTGCTCATCTTGTGGATGCCGCCATAGATCAGCAGCCGTGCGCCGGCATGCCGCGCCGCCGCGATCAACGCGCCGGGGTCCATGTTGCCGGCGCTGCAGGGTTGTTTCTTACAGTCCATGCGCCGCAGATCGTAATTTTTGTCGGCGGCGAGACGGTCACGCAGCCGTCGCTCGAACAGCCGCATGCGTTCCGCGTGCTGCGCCGTCTGGTTCTTGACCTCGCCCGACGTGTCGCGATAGTCGAAGTCGGCCACCGCCACCGGCGTGGCGCCCGAGGTTGCTGCCGCCACGAGACGGACCGTGAACAAACTGGCGAGCGGGACCAGCAGAACGGCACAGACCGCCATCGAGATCGTTCGGTTCATCGTTTCTGCTCCCTGTACAATCCCCATACCGCGATCAGCGTCGTGATTGTCGCCAGCAGGAACAGCCACGACAGCAGCGTGCCATCCACCGGCCATCTGAAATAGCGCGCCAGATCGTAAACGACATAAGAGGTGAAGGTGAAGGCGAGCCCGTACATATAGGGCCGCTGCTGGCGCCGAAAACCGCGGCCAATCGTCATTGATACAGCGCAAAGCAGTGCTAGCGTTATCTTACCAGCCTTTTGCGGCTGTCGGTGCGGTCCTTGCTCGAGGCTCTCTGGGGGGATTTCTCGGGTCGCTCGGGGGTTTTGGGGCTGCCCGTCTCTACAACAGTTTCACAACGGAGCGATTGTCATGGTTTGCAAGATGGTCTTGCTCGCCGCCGCCGGCCTTGCCGTGGCTACCGTCCTCGCCACCAGCCCGGCCGACGCCTCATACCGCGTCATCCGCTGGAACGTCACCGGCGTCTGCCAGATCTGGGATTACGGCAGGCCGACCCGGCCCTTTCCGCTGAACTAAGAGATCATGACGCACGCGCAGAAATTCTTCGCCGCCGCGCTGCGTCTCAAGGAGCGCCACTTTGACAGTTGGCACTGCCGTTTCTGATCGGGACCGGCGCAGCCACCCTTGCACGAGCGAATGGGCCGGCGGCGGATTGCGCCGGCGGCTTTGTCATGACGTGAGAGATAAAACTGCGCGGGTGAGAAGAATGCCGCTCCGGAAGACGCCGCGACCGCGCGGACGGCGGCGCATGTCAGGCGCTCATTCCCACAGCCTGTAGAGCGCCCATTTCGCCTGCGGAATTTCCGCGCCGATCTTGTATTTGAACGAAAGCACTTTCATGCCGTCAGGCGAGCCCGTGCAAGTATAGGACAACTCGTACCACTTGTGGCGGCTGCGGAAGGCGCCGCCATTGACCTTGACCGTATTCTTGTCGATGTAGGCACGGCCACGTGCGTCGGCCACCGCGCGATCGGGGCGATATCCGTGGTGATCCTTGCGGATGCGCTGCATCGCCGTGTAGTCGCAGACCTGCACCAGCCGTTCGCCCGGGCTGAGACGCTGCAAGCTGCGCTCGAACCTGTTCTCGGCCGCCGCGGCACTCGCTCCCATGAGCAAAGCCAAGCCGATCACCAGTGCGGGCCGCCGCATTCCGAACTTCCTAGCTGATTTGAAGAGTCCTAGGCACCTTTTGCACCGAGCACGGAGCCCGGGCAAGCCAAGGCGTGGTCTTTCAAGGAAAAATCTGACGCGAATCCGGCGCGATCATACGCGCGGGACAATTAGTCGCGTTCGGCTCTTGTAGTCACCGATTCTTGTTTTGACGCGGTTCCAGGCGATCAACCAGGCCATTTCGCCCGGGGCGCTCGAAATGCCCGCTGTCAAGCGATTTTCGGGTCCCGCTCCAACAGCTCGATCGAAACGCCCTGCGACCCGCGCAGGAAGCAGATCCGGATGCCCGGGTGCGAAACATGCAAGTCCTGCGTAAACTCGGCGCCCTTGGCCTTGAGGTCGTCGACGAACCGGCCGAGGTCGGTGACAAAGAAGGCGAAATGGTCGAGCCCCTGGTAGGGCGTCTGCGCCGGCGGGTTGATGTCGTCACCCGCGGCAACCGGGGCGATGAATATCTTGGCGCCGTCAAGCTTGAGGTCGATGCGCGGCGTGCCCTGCTGCGTGCTGCGGATCACCTCGGCGCCCAGCATGCGCTCGAACCATTGCGCGTGCCTTCCGGATCGGGTTCAGGAGACGTCGCGCAGGACGGGAAGCGGCCGGGTTTCGATCACGTCATGCGCGATGCCGCTGGCCGCGCGCATCTCGGCCAGCGTTCGCAGCGTGACGTCCCACACGCCGACATAGGCCGGCAATTTGCCGATACGAGTCGAGCGGGTCATCTGCGTCGGACCCCACGCCGCACGATCGTAGACCTTGACCATGAACTGATCGTACACGGCCTGGATCTGCGTCAACCCGGCGCGCAGGCCCAGTTCGCAAACCGCCAGGTTGAGCTCGAAGCTCACGCGTGTCGCGGTGCGAAGGCTGCCGCTCGAACGCGATCCGGGATGGATGCAGAAGCGCGTGCATTCCCACACGGTCCCGCTGGCGAGATCGATCGGCTCCTCGAACATATCGGATGCGCCGGCGCCGAACGTCACCGGCCCCGTGGTCGGCAACAGGCGCGCCGAACCGGCGACGTCGCCGGTCACGTCGTCGAGCGCGATGAGATAAAGCGGGTTCTCCGCGTCGCAGTGATCGCGTTCACGCCCCTTATGGACGGTCACATCCCACCCCAGCCTGCGATGGAAGACGGCCGTGCGGGCGCGAAACATCGCCTCCATTTCACGCGGGTAGTCGGCACTATCCTGCCCTTGGATCAGCCGGATCATCGACGCCCTCCAAACGACACCCAGAGGACGCTCAAATGAGTTCACACGGCACGTCGGCGCAAGCCGGCGAAAACGACGGGGGCGCCTCTATACCGTGGCAGGGCCGACGAGGCGCAGGCTAACGGCGCGGGCCAGCACGTGACTGCGGTTGACGCAATTAAGCTTGTGGCGGGCACTTTCGAAATAGGCACGCACGACGCGTTCGGAGATGCCGAGCTTAAAGGCAATCTGATCGTTGTTGAGCCCGCGTGCGGCCCAGCCCAGCACCTCCCGCTCACGCGCTGACAGCGGCTTGATCGGAGCGCTTTCGCCGCTCTCGAACTCCAGCACTTTGCCGTGCACGAAATGCGCGATCAATTGCATATCACGCATGTAGCTGGGCTTGAGCTTTTGCCACTCGCCGGTGCTGGCGTCGCTCGTGACCGCGAACAACGCGTTATCGCCGAGCGGCCCCCGCACCGGAAAGCAGAGTCCATGCCGGCCGACGCCGAATTCCCGTGCCTCGTCGAACATCTGCTTGACGCGGATGCCACGATGGCTGAGCTCTGCCCAGTCGAACGGCAGCAGGTTCGTGGCGGCGGCGCTGACCACGGGATCGATGGCGACATAATCCTGGTCGATATAGCGCTGCGACCACTGCTCCGGATACGTCGAGACCACCACCGAGTGAGCATCGACGTGGTTTGGCAGCGCGACGGCGAGATAGACCGCGTGCCTGAGGCCGTAGCGTCCCAGCAGACGATCGATGAACGGCCGCAACTCTCCCGTCGAGCGGACGGACCCAACCTCGCTCACAGAAAGCTCGAAGCAATCGTCGAACAGCCCCATGCCCCGACTCACCTCGTCGAACGTCACGATCAAGTCAAATTGTACAGGGCAATACCGGGAAGGCGAAGTGCTAGTTACGCGCGGCCGCGAATTCCGTTGGCGAAGGCGAGTGCCATCTCGTTGCCGGTTTCGGCCTCGTAGCACAATTGCAACCCGGCACGGCGCGCTTCGATGGCCGTCAACGGGTAGCCGAGTTGTTCCGATTCCTCGACGATGAAGGCAATGCAACTCAACAGCCGAAACAACCGACCCTGACCCTCGCTATCGTCTGTTTTTCCGGCGTTATTCTTCTTGAGCATGGGCCAAGAGTGGCGCCGAAACACGCCCTGGAAAAGCCGTCGTTTCCGACAGGGAAACGCGCGGTTGTTGCGGTATTTTCAACCGAACCACAACCAAAAGGAAATATTTATGATACAAGAACTCACGTCATACGTGTTGGTGGATTGTATCGCGCCGGTGGTGACGCCCGTGTCACAGCGGCCCGAAGCGGGCAACGCCATGCCCGTTGCCCACAGGGCGCCGCCTGCCGGAGGCTCGATTTTTCCCAAGCCCCGGCCATTTTGTTAGATTGGTCGATGAATCGGCGGCGAGAGTAAGGAATCGATGGCACGCAAGCCGGTCTATGCTGCAGGCGGCGTCGTCATCCGCGCGGGTACGCGGCCGCTGATCGCGATCGTCCAGCGCAGCAAGGACGACCGTTGGGTGTTGCCGCGCGGCAAGCTCAAGCGCGGCGAAAATCCGCGCGCCGGCGCCCGCCGCGAAGCCACCGAGGAAACCGGGCACAGAGTGCGCCTGCACGAGTTCCTGGGCGCCATCACATACCGCACCAGCGGCCGGCCGAAAGTCGTGCAGTTCTGGAGCATGCGGGCTTCGAAGCACCCGAGTTTCGACTTGATGAAGGACATCAGCGCGGTCGCGTGGCTGCCGCTGCCCGCGGCGGTGCTCAAACTGAGCTATCCGCTGGAAAAGCTGTTTCTGCGGCACGTCGGCCGGCGGGCGCTGCAAAACCGCCACCGCGACGGGGCGGACGGCCGCGGCAAAGGGACCGCCAAGAAGGCCGCCGGCAAAAAAGCCGACAAGAAAAAAGCGACCAAGCGGAAACGGGCCAAGCGCTGAGCGCAACGCTGGCGCCCATATCCGCCGGAACTCTCGCTCTCCGGAACGCTTTCGAAAAATTAACCGAGAAAAACGGGCTCTGCCGGCCGCCCGAACATGGCGTTCATGCAAGGTTCAGGCCGAAACTGGGAACCTTCCTGCCCGTCGGGCGTTCATGGCAACGCTTGGCGGACTAGAGAAAAAAGATGCGAGAAAATCGCAGGAAATGGGCAAGCGGGTCGTTGAATCCGTGAGACCCCAGCGAAGCGAAAGAAGGTGCGCTATGAGAAAAGCCCTTACAGCCATTGCTCTCGCCGCAGCGTTCGCATTGGCGAGCGTCGCCGCGCCGCAACCGGCCGAAGCGAACGACGGGGGCGCCGTCGCTGCGGGCATCATCGGCGGCCTCGCTCTCGGTGCCATCATCGGCTCGGCCGCCAGCGGACCCCATTATTATGATTATGACCGCGGCTATTACTACCGCCCCCGGCGCTACTACTACCGCCCCCGGCGCTACTACTACCGCCCCCGGCGCTACTACTACCGCTCGCATTGCTGGTGGGGGCACGACCGCTACTGGAACGGCTGGCGCTGGCGCTGGCACCGCGTGCGGGTCTGCGACTGAACGAGCGTATCAGCGGTTACTAATCATCATCACGTAAGGAAGCCCGGTGCACGACTGCCGCGCGCGGTCGTGCCCGGCGTGAGGAACTCTGCCCCCATGAAGAAGCCCGTCCTTGCGTTCACCGCCGCGGCCATGCTGGCCGCCGCGCTGCCTTCGGCCGCCCAGGCCCGCTGCCATGGCTGCGGTATCGCCGCCGGCGTCATCGGCGGCGTCGCGATCGGCGCCATCATCGGCAACGCGCTGTCCGATCATCCGGTCTATGCCGAGCCGGCGCCTCCCCCGCCGCCACCGTCGCGCGTCTATTACTATGACGACGACGACGGCCCGGTCTGCCACATCGAGCACCGCCGCATGTGGGTCGAAGACTGGGGCTGGCGCCGCGAGCGCGTCCAAGTCTGCGAGTAAGCTTACCAATTCGTTCATCGCCGCATGTGCGCGAGCACGGCGGCGGTGGGCCAGCAATCCACCTTCAAACCATTCTTCTTCTGATAGGCGCCGAGCGCGGCGCGGGTGAGCATGCCCGCCTTGCCGTCGATCTTGTCGCGATAGAGCCCGAGCGCGGCGAGCCGCCGCTGCATCGCCTCCACGTCCTTACTGCGTAGCTGCTTGTCCTTGCTCCACGGCGTCTCGAACGGCCGCCCGCCGCCGATGAGATCGGCGAGATGACCGACGAACAGCACATAGAGATCCGAATAATTATAGGCCTTGAGCACGTAATAGTTCTTCGGCGTCAGGAACGCCGGCCCGTACGTGCCTTCCGGCAGGAACAGCGACGCCTTGATGGACCGCACCCGCGCGCCGATGTGCCGGCCGTAAGCGGGCCTATAGCCGTGCGCGATCCAGTCGCCGATTCGGTACCGCACCGCCGGCTTGGCGGCGGTGCAATTGACGTTGTTCGGCGGGTGCACCTCGATCACCCACGGCTCGCCGGTCTGCCAGCCGCGCGCCTTGAGCTGCTTGGCCGCCGACGCCAGCGCATCCGGCACCGAATGCCAGATGTCGGCGCGGCCGTTGCCATCGAAGTCGACCGCGTATTTGAAATAGTCCGACGGCAGGAACTGCGTCTGACCGAGCGCGCCGCCCCAGGACGCGCGCATGTCGGAACGCGGGATGCCGTTCTGCAGCATCTTCAGGGCGTCGAGAAATTGCTCGCGGAAGAACGCCTTGCGTTTTCCCACGTAGGCCTGCGTCGCCAGCACGCGAATGGCGTCGTGCCGCAAGGGATAACGGCCGTAATCGGTCTCGCGCGCCCAGATCGCCAACACTACATCGCCGGGCACGCCGAAGCGCTCTTCGATGGCCCGCAACGTGCCGCCATACTTCACCTTCAAGCGCCGGCCTTCCACAGCCAGGCGCTTGAAGGTCGAAGGCCGCAGATAGTGCGCCGGCGTCTGCACGAACTCCGGCTGCGCCGCCGGCTTTTCCGGCCGGCCCGGAATGGCGAGGTCCGGCAGCGAGTAGTCGGGTGTGAGCCCGCGTGTGGCGGCCGCGAAGGTGGCGCGCGAGATGCCGAGCTTCTGCGCCTGCGGCCAGAGCGACTGGAGAAAGCTGTCGAAGGCCGAAACGACGCGCGCGCTAGCCGGCATCGCTGTGACGAGAACCAGCGCCAACACCGCTAGATATGGTCCGGTTTTCTTCCACCAGCACAGCATCGCGCAAAACCTCGAACGTTCGACGAACATCCGCGAATCGGAGAACGGATGGTGGCCGGTAAATTGGACCTTAACACGGACGGTTAACGCGGCGATTGAGCCATCAACGCCGCGTCCTCAACGCTGTGCCATCAGTGTCGCGCCTTGGCCAGCGCCGGCTGGCTCAGCCGCTCGACATAGGCGATGCCGATGGCCGAGAACACGAATAGGCCGTGGATGATCGCCTGCCACATGACGCCGCTCTGGGTGTAGGTGATCCCCTCCGTGCCGAGCTGGCCGGCATAGATGAACGTGCGCAGGAGGTGGATCGACGAGATACCGATGATCGCCATGGCAAGCTTGATCTTGAGCACGCTGGCGTTGACATGGCTCAGCCATTCCGGCTGGTCGGGATGGCGCTCGAGCTCGAGCCGCGACACGAAGGTCTCGTAGCCGCCGACGATGACCATGATCAGCAGGTTGGAGATCATCACCACGTCGATGAGCCCCAGCACCACCAGCATGATTTCCTGCTCTGTGAACTTCATGGCGCCGTGCACCAGGTGCCACAGCTCCTTGAGGAACAGCACGACGTAGACGCCCTGGGCGACGATCAGCCCGAGATAAAGCGGCAACTGTAGCCAGCGCGAGGAAAAGATGAGCTGCGGCAGCGGGCGCAGGCGCCGCTCCAGCGTCTTCGGCGGAACGGAATCGTCGGCAGCCATGGACATGGAATGTCACCCCCTGCAAACCAGGAAAACACAGGAGATGCCGGCCCGCCCTCCGACATATAAGTGTCACGGGTGCTAAGTGTCACGGGTGCGCGCTAGCGATTGTCTCGTCGAGACAGACCCATGCCTTGTAGCGGCTTCCAGAGTGACACGCGCCGCGTGCTCGAAGAGGTGCTGGCACTGCGTGACCACGTCGCGACGCACGGCCGTGGCACGTACGGCAAGTTACGCGACCGCAGCGACCTCGACTTCATCGTCGAACACGCCGACATGGTCGGCTACTCGTTCGTGGAAACGGCGGAGCACGTCGCGCTGCTGCAAGAAGAATTGGCCGCCCGCCGCGCCGACTGGCAAAAGCTCGCGCTGGTGGCGAAGATCGAAACGCCCCGCGCCGTGCGCAACCTTCCGGCCATCATCGTGCAGGCCGCCGGCCGTCAGCCCCTGGCGGTCATGATCGCGCGCGGCGACCTCGCCATCGAGATGGGCTTCGAGCGGTTGGCAGCGATGCAGGAGGAGATCCTGTGGCTGTGCGAGACCGCGGAGGTGCCGGCCATCTGGACGACGCAGGTGCTGGAAGGCCTGGTGAGCAAGGGCCTGCCGTCGCACGGCGAGATGACCGACGCGGCGATGTCGGGGCGCGCCGAATGCGTCATGCTCAACAAGGGCCCGAACGCGCCTGTCGCCGTCGCCGCGCTCGACCGGCTGCTGCGGCCCATGAACGAGCATCAGCACAAGAAGACGCCGACGCTGCGCGCGCTGCATTCCTGGGCGGATTAGCCTGCTGAATGCCTCAGGCTTCGGCGAGATCGAGCCGCTGCTCAATCCGCTCCACGCGCGCGTCCAGCCGATCCATCCGTGTGGAGAGACTGGCGTACTGGCTTTCCAGGATGCCGAGGCGACCCTTCACCTCGCGCATGTCGTCGCGCAAGGCGTCCACCGCGCCGCGAATGTGGCGCAAGTGTTCGAGCACGACGTTGTCGGTTTCAGCCATGGTTGCAACCATAGCGCAGAAACATCACCGCGTGAATACGCAGCGACCGGCGGCTACCGCACCGCGACGATGAAGACGCGCGCATATCGCGTCGTGCTACCGCGTAAACTTCTTATACTTCAACCGGTGCGGAATGATGCTGTCCTGCCCCAGCCGCCGCAGCTTGTCGGCCTCGTAGTCCTGGAAGTTGCCCTCGAACCATTCGACGTGGCTGTCGCCCTCGAACGACAGCATGTGCGTGGCGATGCGGTCGAGGAACCAGCGGTCATGGCTGATGATGACGGCGCAGCCGGCGAAATCCTCCAGCGCCTCTTCCAGCGCGCGCAGCGTATCGACGTCGAGGTCGTTGGTCGGCTCGTCGAGCAGCAGCAGGTTGGCGCCGGACTTGAGCATCTTAGCGAGATGCACGCGGTTGCGCTCGCCGCCCGACAGCGTGCCGACCTTCTTCTGCTGGTCGGCGCCCTTGAAGTTGAACAGCGAGCAATAGGCGCGGCTGTTGACTTCCTTCTTGCCGAGCAGGATGACGTCCTGGCTGTTGGAGATTTCCTCCCACACGGTCTTCTTGCCGTCGAGCGCGTCGCGCGACTGGTCGACGTAGCCGAGATGCACCGAATCGCCGATCTTGATCGTGCCCTTGTCGGGCTTTTCCTGGCCGGTAATCATGCGAAACAAGGTGGTCTTGCCGGCGCCGTTGGGGCCGATGACGCCGACGATGCCGCCGGGCGGCAGCTTGAAGGTGAGATCGTCGATCAGCAGATTGTCGCCAAAGCCTTTGCTCAGGCCCTCGAAGTCGACCACGTTCTGGCCGAGCCGCTCGGCGACCGGAATGGTGATCTGCGCCACGGTGTTGGTCTTGGCGTTGGCGATCTTGAGCAGTTCCTCGTAGCGCTGATAGCGCGCCTTGGATTTCGCCTGCCGTGCCTTGGGCGACGACTGGATCCATTCCTCCTCGCGCTCCAGCGTGCGCCGGCGGGCCTCGTCCTCGCGGCCCTCCTGCTCCAGCCGCTTCTGCTTCTGTTTCAGCCAGGACGAATAGTTGCCCTCATAGGGAATGCCGCGGCCGTGATCGAGCTCGAGAATCCAGCCGGTGACGTTGTCGAGGAAGTAGCGGTCATGGGTGACGATCAGGATGGCGCCGGGGTAGTTGCGCAGGTGGCCTTCCAGCCAGTTAACGCTTTCGGCATCGAGATGGTTGGTCGGCTCGTCGAGCAGCAACAGCTCGGGGGCTTCCAAGAGAAGCTTGCACAGCGCCACCCGGCGCCGCTCACCGCCGGAGAGCTTGGAGACGTCGGCGTCGTCGTCGGGGCAGCGCAGGGCGTCCATGGCCTGGGTGACCTTGGAATCGAGGTCCCATAGATTCTGGCTGTCGATGATGTCCTGGAGCCGCGCCATCTCGTCGGCGGTTTCGTCGGAATAGTTCATCGCCAGCTCGTTGTAGCGCTCGAGCAGCGCCCGCTGGGGACCCACCCCCTCCTCGACGTTACCGCGCACCGACTTGTCGGGGTCGAGCTGCGGCTCCTGCGGCAGATAGCCGACGCGGGCGCCCTCGGCGACCCAGCCCTCGCCGGTGAACTCGGTGTCGATACCGGCCATGATGCGCAGCAGGGTCGACTTGCCGGCGCCGTTGACGCCGAGCACGCCGATCTTGGCGTCCGGGTAGAAGGACAGGTTGACGTTATCCAGGACCTTCTTGCCGGCCGGATAGGCCTTGGTCAGACCCTGCATATGGTAGATGAATTGGCGACCGTTCATTGACCTGTTCGAAACCTCTGCTCAGCCAGCCGGAACCGGCGGGGAACGCTTCAGCACGCGTTGTTCGGGAAATTCGCCGCTGATGTAACGGCCGGGGCGGCAAAGGGCAAGGCGGGGCGGCTGGCGCCGGGGTCGTCGGCCCGCCGCCGGTAAAACTCTGGAAAGGCTGATTGCGAATTTTCCCGTCCGCAGCCGACATTCTTACGCTGTCCTCACCGCGCGGACACGCGGCCGTAACGTTTGTGCGCGTAGTAGGACATGAACCTCGGCGCTCGATTCAACGACCCACGATCGGGCACCTGAGGTCGGAACAAGAGCACCCGGGCGGCAGCCGCCCGGCTTTCGGCAGGAACTCATCGCCATGGCACGCGCGGTCGCGGTCGTCCCCGGTTCAAAAGCAGCGCTGCTGCACCACCCCCTCGCCTTCTTCGCCCAACGCCTCACCGCCGCCTGGCGGGTCATGAGCCACGACGCGGCCCACCCCTACCGCCCCGAGCGCTATTACATGCGCGGCCCCGGCCCGGCCTGCCAAGCCAAGAACGGCGGCACCGGCGGCGACAAGTCCCCGGCCTGACGCCAGCCCCCCCTTTCCTTCCGGTCCCTGCGCCCTAATCTGCCGCCGCCCGCGGGCAATTTTTTGGTCGCGTTTCCGGACGGCGAACCGGTCCCCTCTTCGCCTGGAAACGCTCCGGGCGCGGGCCGCTCGGCAGACAATGGGGATTTATTGCGCATGGTGAAGGCTGCCATTCTCGACGACTACCAGAACGTGGCGATGGGCTTCGCCGACTGGTCCCCCATCGCCAAGGACGTCGACATCACCGTGTTCAACCGGCCCTTCGCCGGCCCGGACGAAGCCGTGAAGGCGCTGCAGGGCTTCCCGATTATCGTCGGCATGCGCGAGCGCACCCCGTTCCCGCGCGCGGTGATCGAGGCGCTGCCCGACCTGAAGCTGCTGATCACCACCGGCGGGCGCAACAACTCCTTCGACCTCCAGGCGGCCAAGGAGCGCGGGGTCACCGTCTGCGGCACCGGCAGCGCCGGGGCGCCCACCACCGGCGTCGCCTTCGGGCTGATGCTGGAACTGACCCGGCACATTGGGCTGGAAAACGCCCGCATGAAGACGGGCGCACCGCTGCAGACCACCATCGGCCCCGACCTTGCCGGCATGACCCTGGGCGTCATCGGGCTGGGCAAGCTCGGCCAGCGCTCGGCCGCCGTGGGCAAGGCCTTCGGCATGACGCCGATCGCCTGGAGCCCCAACCTGACGCCGGAGCGGGCGGCGGCAGGCGGCGCCGACTACGCCACCAAGGAAGAACTGTTCGCCAAGGCCGACATCATCACCATCCATATCGTGCTGAGCGAGCGCACCCGCGGGCTGGTCACCGTCGCCGACATCGGGCGAATGAAAAGAAGCGCGTTCATCATCAACACCTCGCGCGGGCCGATCATCGACGAGAAGGCGCTGATCGCAGCGCTGCAGGCCAAACAACTCGCCGGCGCCGGCCTCGACGTGTTCGATCAGGAACCGCTGCCGCTCGACCATCCCTATCGCACGATGGACAACATCGTGATCACGCCGCATATCGGCTACGTCAGCACACAGAACTACGGCGCCTATTTCCCCGACATCGTCGAGGACATCCGGGCCTGGCTCGACGGCAAGCCGGTGCGCGTGCTGGAGGCAAAGTAGGGCGCGCGCGGCTCAGTCTATGCGCCGTCATTGCCGGGCATAGCCGTTCGAAGAACGGCGTTCTTTCAGAACGCCTATGACCCGGCAATCCATGAGGCGGCTCCACTCGCTCGGACCTACGTATGGCCCTCACCCGCTGCATTTCATGATGGATGCGCGGGTCAAGCCCGCGCATGACACCGAGTTTTTGCTCGGCCCGCACGCCCCACCGCACCCCGCCCGTGTGGTGCGGCCCCCGCAATTGGGCTAGAAGCCGGGCAGACACCGGGACAGGGAGGACACCATGCCGTCCATCACAAGAAGAACTCTTGGCCGTGCCGCGCTGGCGGGCTCGCTCGCCGTTGGAATCGGGTCGGTCTCGCTCACGCCGGCCTTGGCCGCCGACAAGATCAAGGTCGGCATCCTGCCGTTCACCTCGCATGCGCCGGACATTATCGCGGCCGGCAAGGGCTATTTCGCCAAACAGGGCATCGACGCCAGCTTCGTCGTGTTCCAGGCGGCACAGCCGATGGCCATCGCGATCGCCTCCGGCGACGTCGACTTCGGCATCACCGCCATCACCGGCGGCCTCATCAGCCTCGCCGACAAGGGCGCGGTGAAGATCATCGGCGGCGCGCTGGAAGAATCGCCGGGCGTCGAAGGCGAGAAGATCTTGGCCTCCAAGAAGGCCTACGACGCCGGCCTGACCAGCCCGGCCAAGCTCAAGGGCCACAGCTTCGGCATCACGACGGCGGGCTCGTCGTTTCAGTACATGGCGCACAAGATCGCGCAGAAGGAGGGCTTTGCCGATTCCGACATCATCCTGAAGCCGCTGCAGAAGGTGCCGGCGGTGATCGGCGCGCTCAAGAGCGGCCAGATCGACGCCTGGTCGATCGTGCCCAACATCGCCGACGCACTCACGCGCGGAAAGGCCACCGTCGAGATCGGCAAGATCTCCGACTACATCCCGCACTACCAGGTGACGACGGTGTTCACCTCCACCACCAACATTAACAAGAAGCCCGACCTGGTGAAGCGGTTCATCGCCGCCTATTCCAAGGGCGTCGCCGACTACAACGCCGCGCTGGTGCACAAGACCATGGGCAAGGCAGAGACCGACGCCATCGTCGCGATGATCCACAAATACGTCTACGCCAGCATGCCGCTCGCCAAGGCGTCGCCGCGCATCCGCCAAGGCGCCATGCTCATCAGCCCGAATGCCGAACTCAATCTCGCGAGCGTCAAGGACCAGCTCGACTGGTTCAAGACCGAGAAGATGGTGCCGGCCGGCGTGACCGTGGAAAAGCTGGTCGATACGCGGTTCGTGAAGACGAAGTGAGGACGGAGCGGATGGCGTCCCGGCCCGCAGCCGTCACCCGCGGGTCCCGCTTAGGAAGACACGGCGTCCCTAAGCGAGATGGCCGGGTCAAGCCCGGCCATGACAGGTCGACACTATTCTGCAACGTTTCAGAGACCTGACATGGAACTGATCGTCGACAACGTCGGGCATGACTACGGCGACACGCAGGTGCTGCGCGACGTCTCCTTCACGGTGAAGCACGGCGAGATCGTCTGCCTCATCGGGCCATCCGGCTGCGGGAAGTCGACGCTGTTGCGCTTCATCGGCGGGCTGGAGCGGCCGGACTCGGGCCAGGTGCTGGCGGCGGGCGATCCGCCGGCCGGCTCGCTCAATCCGCTCACGTATATCTTCCAGGACTTCGCGCTGCTGCCGTGGCGCACGGTCGAAGGCAATATCAGCCTGGTGCTGGAAGACCACGGCATCAAGGGCAAAGCCGCGCGCGCCGTCATCGACGACGTGCTCCGCCGCACCAAGCTTTCCGACTTCGGCAAGGCCTGGCCGCGGCAGCTCTCCGGCGGCATGAAGCAACGCGTCGCCATCGCGCGCGCGCTCAGCGTCAAGCCGGCGGTGATGCTGATGGACGAGCCGCTGTCCGCGCTCGACAGCCAGACCCGCGAGCTGCTGATGGACGACTTGGTCGAGCTGTGGCTGCGCGAACGCTTCTCGGCCTGCTACGTCACCCACAATCTCGCCGAGGCCGTGCGCATCGGCCACAAGATCGTCGTGCTGTCGCGGCGCCCGGGCCGCATCCGCGAAACCATCGAGATCGACATGCCGCTCAACGAGCGCGGCGAACGTATGGCGGAGCTCGATCCCATCCAGCGTCAGCTCTGGCTCTTGATGCGCGACGAAGTGCGCGAGGCCGACCGGGAGCTGACCGATGTCGCATGACGCGGCCGCCGGCCAAGCCGATATCGTCAAGACGCACGACGCGGCGGCCGAAGCCGAAAGCGCCAAGCGGGCGCAAGCGGGCAACATCCGGCCGGTGCCGTTCCGCGGCGGCGGTTTCCGTCATCGGCCGCACCTGCGCGTATCGCTCCTCGTGTTCGTCGCCGTCATCGTGCTGTGGCAACTCGGCTGCCAATACGGCTTCATCAGCACCATCGCGCTCGCCTCGCCCGCGCAGGCTTTCGGCGCCATCATGGACCTCGTGCACACCGGCATGTTGTGGAAGCATGTGGGCTTGAGTCTTTACCGCCTGATCGCCGGCTGGACGCTCGGCACCCTGCTCGGCATTGCGGTCGGCATCATGGTCGGGCTGTTCTCGCTGGCGCGCGCCGGGTTGATGCCGCTGGTGTCGGCGCTGTTCCCGATCCCGAAGATCGCGTTGTTGCCGCTGTTCGTGGTGTGGTTCGGCATCGGCGAGGGCTCGAAGATCGCCACTATCCTGTTCGGCACGTTTTTCCCGACGGTGATCGCGACCTACAGCGGTATCGACAGCGTCGACCGCAACCTGATCCGCATGGGCCAGTCGTTCGGGCTCACCTGGGCGTCGATCGTGCGCAAGATCATCGTGCCGGGTGCGCTGCCGGCGATCCTCTCGGGCTTCCGCATCTCCGCCTCGATCGCCATCGTGCTGCTGGTGGCGGCGGAAATGATCGGCGCGCGCTACGGCATCGGCGCCTACATCCTGACGGCCGGCGCGCTGTTCGCCCTCGACAAGCTGATCGCCGGCGTCATCCTACTATCGGTGATCGGCATGGTGATCGCCTGGCTGATCGGCATAGCCGAGAAACGGCTGCTCGACTGGCGGATGTGAAGCGACGCTAGCGTTTGACCCACTGAGGTTGAAGAATTCTCCGTTCATTCCCGCGGAAGCTGGAATCCAGTTCCTTGGCCCTGGGTCCGCTTTCGCGGGGACGAACGGGGTATGCAATCCATCCGCGATGGATCGGACTCTAATCGGGCGGCTTCACCTTGCCGCAGTCTGCCGCGAGCCAGCGCCCGTGCGTGGTCTGCTTTATGGTGATGTCGCGGCCGTGGCCGTGCGCGGTGCGTTGGTATTGCGTGCGCTTGCAGTTCGCCTCATGCCGCATGCCGAAGGTGGGTCCCTGGCGCAGTTCGGCGGCCGTGACACAGACCGTGGAGACGTATTTGCCGGTGCCACCGCGTTGCGCCTTGAGCGCGGCTTTGAGGCGGGCGCGCTGGGCCGGCGGCATGTTCTTGAGCACCGAATCCGGGATCGCCGGCATCTTCGGCATGCCGGTCATCGACTGCTGGGTGGAGAATTCCCACAAGCCGGTGCGCACGTCGATCGGCCGATCCTGCGCCAACGCCGGCGCAAGCGAACCGGCGATCAGCGCGGTGGGGCAGAACAGCGTGAGGCGTGTGGTCATGGGTGCTCCTCCTCTTTCGGTGATTCCGCCCCACCCCAAGTCTGACGCAAGACCCGCGCTCAATACAACGGCGTGCCCGGCACGAAGGCGTCGAAGGCGGCCCAGAACTGGTCGCGGTAGTGGTCCTGCTCCTGCAGGATCTCGTGCATGCTGCCGGCGACGATGAGATGGCGGCCGGCGATGAGATGCGAGCCGAAGGTCTCGATCGCGGCCGTCGACACGATGCGGTCGCGACCGGCGGCCACTAGCAACACCGGCTGGCGCAGGTGTGCGGCGTAGGACGGCCGCTGCAGCTCCTTCATCACCCGCAGCGCGGAATCGGCCCAGGCCACGGTGGGCGCGCCGAGACCGAGATCGGGCTCCTCCTCCAGCATCGCGACGTTGCGCGCAAAGCGCACCGGGTCGGAGGTGACCAGGTTGCTCAGGAAGTCCTCGGTGCCGGCGAGCGCGCGCGAGCCGGTCGGCACGTAGGCGCGTCCGCGCCCCATCAGCCTCAAGACGCGCGCCAGCGGACCGGCGATGCCGCGCATGGCCTCGGACGGCAGCGCGATCATGGGCGCCGACAGCACCACGCGCTCGAACCAGCGGCGGCCGTCGCGGCAGGCGCGGATGGCGATGGCGCCGCCCATGGAATGGCCGAGCGCGAAGATCGGCGGTGGGCAGTCCGGCAGCACCACCTGATCCATGAAGGCGTCGAGGTCGATGGCGTATTCGCGGAAGCTTCGGATGTGGCCCTTGTGGCGGTCGGAGAGCGCGCGCTCGGACAGGCCCTGCCCGCGCCAGTCCAGCGTCGCCACCGCGAAGCCGCGCGCGCGCAGGTCGCGCACGGTCTCGTAGTATTTCTCGATGTACTCGGCGCGGCCCTGCAGGATCACCACCGTACCGCGGCGCCCGGGCGGCGGCGCCCAGCGCGCAAAGCGCAGGGTCACCCCGTCGGGGGTCTTGATGCTGCCGGAGACCGCGTTGTCGGGCACCGGATTAGCGGTGATGGAGACGAGTTTCATTGACGCCGAATAAAGCCGGTGCGCGCTTAGTGCCCGCGCCTTATAGCAGGGCTAGTGTCCCGAACCAGAAATTCGTCTCGTTTTCAACGCGCTCCCTGCGAATTTCTGGTTCGATAAGGACACTAGGAACTCTATGATTTTAGTGCGGTTTTGGATTTGAAGTTCGTTTGAGAACGCGCCGCGGACAATGGAACGAACTTCAACTCCACCGCACTGGCGTGGGCTCAATGCCGGATGCCGAGGGCACCATAAAACCCTTAATTTTCAATCACTTTATACTCGACTGCGGGACCCTTGCGGCGCCAAACCGGCATTCCCATATTTCTATCAGCGCAGGCCAGACGGCTGCGCCGACGGGACTTCGGTCCGGCCCAGATGGGCGGACCGCCCGCATGTCGCTCAAAGGAGGACTATGCCATGCGAACTTTCGATCTATCCCCCCTTTACCGTTCGACCGTCGGCTTCGACCGGTTGTTTTCGATGCTGGACGGCGGCTTCGAGGCCGCCCCGGGCTACCCGCCCTATAACATCGAGCGTACCGGCGAGAACGACTACCGCGTCACGGTCGCGGTCGCCGGCTTCGGCGAGGACGATCTTTCGATCGAGGCGAAAGAGAACACGCTGACGATCAAGGGCGCCAAGCAGGCCAAGGACGAGCAGAAGGGCGAGGTGCTCTATCAGGGCATCGCCGCGCGCGCCTTCGAGCGCGTATTCCAACTCGCCGACCACGTGGTGGTGAAGAACGCCATGCTCGAGAACGGCCTGCTGCACGTCGAGCTCGCGCGCGAGATCCCCGAGGCCAAGAAGCCGCGCCAGATTCCGATCGGCAACGGCGAGGCGAAAGCCCAAGGGACCCCCCAGGTGGTCGACGCCAAGGCCGAAGAGAAGGCCGCCGCGTAACGGCCCAACTCCGAACCTCCAAACGCGAAGCGCCCCGGGATGCCCCCCGGGGCGCTTTCGTTTCTAGTCTTAGCCCGGGCTATTCGACATGCTGTGAACGCGACGACGGCAGCCGGTTGGACTTCGCGCCATCCACTTTCAGCCCGAAGTCGGGGGTGGAATGGATCGGCGTGAGTGCCGCGTCGTCATCGGCGCGCGGCGGCAGCGTGCCAGTGGCCTTGCGGCGCGGCTCATCCGAACGGCCGCGTTGCCGCCCTGACGACGGCGCGGCGCCGCGCCTGCCAAAAACATCCTCCGGAACATCGATGATGCGCGCGATGGAACCGCGGCGGAGCGGGTAGGTGCGCCAGGAATGGACCGGCACAATCGACAGGATATCGCCGAAATGCGCATCCGCGACGACCCGCACCTCACGGCCCCTCGGATTCCAGGCATGTAAGACGTAATAGGGCCCGTGCAGCACCGCATCGCTCTCGGGCGCCAGCCCATACGATAACAACGACAGCGCAATGTCGGATGCGGGCAGTACGTCGTTGCGATCCCCGGCCGATGCGACGGACGACGCCATCGCGGCCAGCACCGTGACCGTCACGCCGATAATCAGCCTCTTGCTCACGTTGCATCGCTCCCGGTTGACGAATGGCCAGCGCTTTCCCTTGCGCTCTCCGGAAGCTTACGCCTCGCCGGACTGCCGGCAAGACGCGTTAACGCTTTGTTTACCGCGGTGGTTAACCCGCGCGCGGCTCTCCCAATCAGCCGAAGCGGAGCGTCCACAGCTTGGCACCTGGCGGTGCCGGCCACCCCTTTCAACGCCGCCGCGACAGCCAGCGGATGACGTGGTCGAGCGAGATCTTGCCGGGGCCGAGCAAGATCAGCACCAGCAGCAGCGCCGCCCAATAGATGTGGGTAGTCCACAGTGCCTGCGGCATGACGAAGACCTGGATCATTGCCGTCATGATCAGCAGCCCGAGGGCCGCGATGCGGGTTCCGAAGCCGAGCACCAGCATGAGCGGCAGCCCGAACTCGGCATAGCCGACGAGATAGGCGGCAATGGCGCCGGGAACCGGCAGCGCGGCGTATTGCGTCATGAAGGTGAACACCGTCTCCGCCTTCACCTGCATCGGCAGGATCACCGACACGTCGAAGCCGTGGAAGCCATAGGCGAGATGCGGGCCGTCGATCTTGGTCTGGCCGTCCAGGAAGAACACCCGCGCCATCACCAGCCGCAGCGCCAGCGCCACCAGGGCGTAGGGCAGCAGCGAACAGGCCGCCACGAAACCGTCGATCGTACCGGCGACGACCGAGCGCGAGCGGCGCGTCACCGCGGGCGCCGCGCTCGCGATGTCGAAAGCCGGTGCGTGTTGCGGCGGCCGCGGCGCCAACGGCGCCAATGGCTCGGACCTGATCTGACGCGGCAATTCGCGCGGCGGCCGCACCGTCGGCGCATCGAAGGCCGCGACGGCCGGCGACGCCGGCGCCATGGGCGCCAAACGATCGGCGAACCGCGACACCGCGCGCTCACCGTGCCCGGTTTCGGCGATCCCCGGCGATGTCACGAACTTGTCGGACATGACACCTCTCCATCCCTTGCCGAGAGGCACCATAGCCTAGCCACAACGGGCCGCGGCCAAATCCCGCAACCACGGTTAAACAGTGAATCGGTTAAACAGTTAATCGGGCTAGCCTTTTGCCGTCGAAGGCTGAGGGCTAGAGCGGTTCGCGCAATGGGATTGCGCGAACCATATGACCGCCGTCCTGTTCTTGCTAGAATGGCAAGCGTCGCCGCAACAAAACGGCTGCCGCAAGCGATTCAGGCATGGACCCGCCTTGTGCGACGGGGCAAAATTTGGCATTGTCCATTAGGACAGCACTGCTGTCCTAATGGGGTGGCGACCATGGGGCTGGCGGCTTGAAAGAAGCCGAGCCGGCGATAGTGGCGCCCAACGGGAGCAGCCACGGCGGCCGGTGAGGCCGGGCAAGGCTGCCCTTCTTGAGATTGGTTGCACGTTGAGCGCGGCGGCTTTTCGACGCCCGCGAACGCGGTGGGTGCGCCGGAGGCCCGTTCAGGCGCCGGGTAAGGCAGGGTGGAAATGAGCGAGCGAAAGAGCGGCAAGTCCTTGTTCGAACGCGCGGCCGGCAAGCCCGGTGCGGCCAAGACCCGTACGACCAAGACCCGTGCACCCGCGCCGTTCCTCGACACGGCCGATCCCGGCATGCCGGCCGCGCGCGGACTCTATGACCCGACGCTCGAGAAGGATTCCTGCGGCGTCGGCTTCCTCGCCAACATCAAGGGCGTGAAGTCGCACAGCATCGTCGAGGACGGCTTGCGGATCCTGTGCAATCTCGAGCACCGCGGCGCCGTCGGTGCCGACCCGCGCATGGGCGACGGCGCCGGCATCCTGGTGCAGATCCCACACAAGTTCTTCGCCAAGGAGGCCAAGCGCCTCGGCTTCGATCTGCCCAAGCCCGGCGAATACGCCGTCGGCCAGATCTTCATGCCCCGCGACCCGCACTGGCGGTCGATCATCGGCGACATCTACGCCGAGGTGATCGAGCGCGAGGGCCTCAAGCTGCTCGGCTGGCGCGACGTGCCGAGCGACAACTCGACCCTCGGCGAGTCGGTGAAGCCGACCGAGCCGGTGCACCAGCAGGTGTTCATCGGCCTCGGCGACCAGAAGTTCGACGAGGAGAGTTTCGAGCGCCATCTCTACCTGCTGCGCAAGCAGATCTCGAACGCGATCTACCGCCGCCGCCCGCGCCGGCTCAGCGACTATTACCCGGTGTCGGTGTCGTGCCGTACGCTGATCTACAAGGGCATGTTCCTGGCCGACCAGCTCGGCGCCTATTACCCCGATCTACGCGACCCAGATTTCGAGAGCGCGATCGCCCTGGTGCATCAGCGCTTCTCTACCAACACCTTCCCAGCTTGGCCGCTGGCGCATCCCTACCGCATGGTCGCGCACAACGGCGAGATCAACACGCTGCGCGGCAACGTCAACTGGATGGCGGCACGGCAGGCGTCGGTGACCTCGCCACTGTTCGGCGACGACATCAAGAAGCTGTGGCCGATCTCCTATGAGGGCCAGTCCGACACCGCCTGCTTCGACAACGCGCTCGAGTTCCTGACGCAAGGCGGCTACCCGCTCGCCCATGCCGTCATGATGATGATCCCCGAGGCCTGGGCGGGCAATCCGCTCATGGACGACGAGCGGCGCGCCTTCTACGAGTACAACGCCGCGCTGATGGAGCCGTGGGACGGCCCGGCGGCGATCACCTTCACCAACGGCCGCCAGATCGGTGCCACCCTCGACCGCAACGGCCTGCGCCCCGCGCGCTACCTGCTCACCAACGACGACCGCATCATCATGGCGTCGGAAATGGGCGTGCTGCCGATCGAGGAAAAGAACATCGTCCAGAAGTGGCGGCTGCAGCCGGGCAAGATGCTGCTGGTCGACCTCGACGAGGGCCGCCTGATCCCCGACGAAGAACTCAAGGCCACGCTCGCCAAGAGCCATCCCTACCAGGAGTGGCTGGACACGACGCAGATCCAGGTCGAGGAACTGCCGGCGGCCAAGCGCGAGGCGCCGAAGTCGAACCTGGCGCTGCTCGACCGCCAGCAGGCCTTCGGCTACAGCCAGGAAGACCTCAAGATCCTGATGACGCCGATGGGCTCGAACGGCGAGGAAGCCATCGGCTCCATGGGCAACGACACGCCGATCTCGGCGATGTCGGACAAGCCGAAGCCGCTCTACACCTATTTCAAGCAGAACTTCGCGCAGGTCACCAATCCGCCGATCGATCCGATCCGCGAGGAACTGGTGATGAGCCTGGTGTCCATTATCGGGCCGCGGCCGAACATCCTCGACATGGAAGGCGCCGCCACACTGAAGCGGCTTGAGGTGCGCCAGCCGATCCTCACCAACGAGGACCTGGAGAAGATCCGCGAAATCTCCGAGATGACCGGCGACCACTTCAAGTCGCTGACGCTCGATATCACCTACGCGGCCGAGCACGGCATCGACGGCATGGGCTGGGCGATCGACGATTTGTGCGAGCGCGCCGAGGACGAGGTCCGCAAAGGCTGCAACATCCTCATCCTGTCGGACCGCAAGGCCAGCGCCGACCGCATTCCGATCCCGGCGCTGCTCGCCTGCGCCGCCGTGCACCACCATCTCATCCGCCAGGGCTTGCGCACCGCGGTCGGCCTGGTGCTGGAGACCGGCGAACCGCGCGAGGTGCACCATTTCGCGTGCCTGGCCGGTTACGGCGCGGAAGCGGTCAATCCCTATCTCGCCTTCGAGACCCTGATCGCGATGAAGGGCGACCTGCCGCAGCAGCTCGACGACGCTGAGGTGGTCAAGCGCTACATCAAGGCGGTCAACAAGGGCCTGCTCAAGGTGATGTCCAAGATGGGCATCTCCACCTACCAGTCCTATTGCGGCGCGCAGATCTTCGACGCCGTCGGCTTGCGTCAGGAATTCGTCGACCAATATTTTACCGGCACCCATAGCCGCATCGAAGGTGTGGGGCTCGCCGAGATCGCGGAAGAGACCGTGCGCCGCCACCGCGACGCCTTCTCCGACGCGCCGACCTACAAGGCGATGCTCGGCGTCGGCGGCGACTACGCCGTGCGCGTGCGCGGCGAGGACCACATGTGGACCGCCGATACCGTGAAGGAGCTGCAGCACGCGGTGCGCGGCAACTCGCAGGACCATTACCGCGCCTATGCGCAGGCCGTGAACGAGCAGAGCGAGCGCCTGCTGACCATCCGCGGCCTGTTCCGCATCAAGTCGGCGGAGGAAGACCACCGCAAGCCGGTGCCGCTCGACGAGGTCGAGCCCGCCAAGGAGATCGTGAAGCGCTTCGCGACCGGCGCCATGTCGTTCGGCTCGATCTCGCGCGAGGCGCACACCACGCTGGCGATCGCCATGAACCGCATGGGCGGCAAGTCCAACACCGGCGAAGGCGGCGAGGAGCCGGACCGCTTCAAGCCGATGCCGAACGGCGACAGCATGCGTTCGGCGATCAAGCAGGTGGCCTCCGGCCGCTTCGGCGTCACGGCGGAGTACCTCGTCAACTCCGATATGATGCAGATCAAGATGGCGCAGGGCGCCAAGCCCGGCGAAGGCGGCCAACTGCCCGGCCACAAGGTCGACAAGACCATCGCCAAGGTGCGCCATTCGACGCCGGGCGTCGGTCTGATCTCGCCGCCGCCGCACCATGACATCTATTCGATCGAAGACCTGGCGCAGCTCATCTTCGACCTCAAGCACCGTCGCCGCCAGCGTCTCCAAGGCGCGCGCCGACCACGTCACCATCTCCGGCTACGAAGGCGGCACGGGCGCTTCGCCCCTCACCTCCATCAAGCACGCCGGTTCGCCGTGGGAGATCGGCCTTGCCGAAACCCATCAGACGTTGGTCGGCAACCGCCTGCGCGGCCGCATCGCGGTGCAGGTCGATGGCGGCCTTCGCACCGGACGCGACGTGGTGGTCGGCGCGCTGCTGGGGGCCGACGAGTTCGGCTTCGCCACCGCGCCGCTGATCGCCGCCGGCTGCATCATGATGCGCAAGTGCCATCTCAACACCTGCCCGGTCGGCGTCGCAACGCAGGACCCGGTGCTGCGCGCGCGCTTCCGCGGCCAGCCCGAACACGTCATCAACTACTTCTTCTTCGTCGCCGAGGAAGTGCGCGAGCTGATGGCCCTGCTCGGCTATCGCACCTTCGACGAGATGATCGGCCAGATGCAGATGCTCGACCAGAACCGCCT
This sequence comes from Pseudolabrys sp., assembly GCA_037381985.1. Lineage (GTDB taxonomy): Bacteria > Pseudomonadota > Alphaproteobacteria > Rhizobiales > Xanthobacteraceae > Pseudolabrys. The sequence continues at coordinate 1,344 of JARRQH010000043.1, read as the reverse complement.
GGTGGCGCACTGGAAGGCCAAGGGCCTCGACTTTTCTAAGCTGTTCCTGAAGCCGGAGGCAGCAATCGGCACCGCGATCTTCAATTGCGAGGAGCAGGACCACAAGATCGCCGACATTCTCGACCGCAAGCTGATCGCGGAATCGCAGGCCGCGCTCGACCGCGGCGCGCCGGTGCGGCTGCAGGCGACGATCCACAACACCGACCGCTCGGCGGGCGGTATGCTCTCCGGCGAGGTGGCCAAGCGCTACGGCCACGAGGGCCTGCCCGACGGCACCATCCACGTGCGCCTGACCGGCACCGCCGGTCAGAGCTTCGGCGCCTGGCTCGCCAGGGGCGTGACCTTCGAGCTCGAAGGCGACGCCAACGACTATGTCGGCAAGGGCCTGTCCGGCGGCCGCCTGATCATCCGGCCGACCGCCGACGCCGGCATTGTGCCGGAAAACTCGATCATCGTCGGCAACACCGTGCTCTACGGCGCCATCGAAGGCGAATGCTATTTCCGCGGCGTCGCCGGCGAGCGCTTCGCCGTACGCAATTCCGGCGCCCTCGCCGTGGTGGAAGGCGCCGGCGACCACTGCTGCGAATACATGACCGGCGGCGTGGTAGTGGTGCTGGGCTACACGGGGCGCAACTTCGCGGCCGGCATGTCGGGCGGCATCGCCTACGTGCTCGACGCGGACGACAGCTTCGAGACCCGCTGCAACCTGGCGATGGTCGAACTGGAGCCGGTGCCCGCGGAAGAAGAGGCAGCCGAGAAGGAATTCGGCCAGTTGCACGACCTGGAGAGCCACGGCCGCGTCGACGTCATGGCGGACATGACCAGCCAGGACGCCGAGCGGCTCCACATGTTGATCTCGAACCACGCCCGCTATACCGGTTCCAAGCGGGCGGCCGAGATCCTCGCCGATTGGCCCCGTTATCGTTCGCTGTTCAAGAAAGTGATGCCGGTCGAATACCGCCGCGCGCTTGCTGAGATGGCAAAGGAGAAGGCCGCCGCGATGCAGGCTGCGGAGTAAGAATGGGCAAGATCACCGGGTTTCTCGAATTCGAACGGCACGATCGCACCTACGCGCCGGTCGAAGAACGCATCAAGAATTACAACGAGTTCGTGCTGCCGCTCTCCGACGGAGAGCTACACGAGCAGGCCGCGCGCTGCATGGACTGCGGCGTGCCCTATTGCCATGGCGTCAGCCGCGTCACCGGCCAGCCGACCGGCTGCCCGGTCAACAACCAGATTCCGGACTGGAACGACCTAGTCTATCGCAGCCACTGGGACCAGGCCGCGGTCAACCTGCACTCGACCAACAATTTCCCGGAAGTGACCGGCCGCGTCTGCCCGGCG
>JARRQH010000042.1:0-25958 GCA_037381985.1 Pseudolabrys sp. | reverse complement strand
GCTCCTTCGTTCGTTAGTCGCGCATTGAATACCCCCTCTTCCGACCTTTGGAAGCCAACCGTTGCCCAGCTTTACTCGGGTCATGCCATTACAGGAGTAACGGATGGAACGCAGTTTGCTTTGTCAGGGCTGGGCAACTCCACGAAGAAACAAATTGGCGAGATGCTCTCCAAGGCAATTCCGGCCCTTGGTGCCATGAGTCGGCGATATCCAAATAGCTACCAATCCATAATTCGCATTTTTTATGATCAATATTTGGCCGGAGAGACGAGAGCTGAGGCGTTCGCGGCAACCCGCAAAAAATTTGTAGGGGTTATGTCCAGGCTAAAACCTATCGCCGACGACGCCACGTTACACAGCATGGCTCAGTGGTACGCGGATGCATACAAATCTCTTGCAATAAGAAGCCCGGCCACCTGTTACACTTTCGCTTCGGGACGAACTGGCTACGGGCATTGGCTTCCTCCCGATTTAGTTAAGCGTGACGCCGAGCTAAGCGTCCGCGTAGTTGAGACTGCGGCCGTGCGGCACAAGACCGACAATTCAGCCCTGGCTGCCACGTTCAAGAAGCTGGCACTTTTGCTGAAAGTGTACAATCTCTCCGGCGCAGAAATTGGGTTGATTTCACGCACGGATGTGATTCGACCCGACAAGTATCTAGAATACTGCCGAGCATCAGCCATATTTTTCCGAGCCATCGCGGCCTTGTCGGCAAGGGATGCCGCAACCGTCATGCGTAAAGTGCTTTCTACGGGCGACACTGCTGGCGGCACCCCTGTGCACTAGCGATATTTTATCTGCGGTCACTTGGCCGATAAGCGAATCAACGGCCGGTCCGATTTGCCTCTTATCGGTCTTCTTGGATTTCCCCTAGTCCGCTCTTGCGCTGGGACTTGAGCGCCGCTGACGAGAATGCTCCTTCTTGTGATCTCGTGACGTGTAAACGCAAACGGCCGGGGTCTCCCCCGGCCATCCCGTCTCACTCTCGCGCTGAAGCAGCCGCGCTAGCTCCGCGCCTTCTTCCCCATCCCCAACAACCGCATGATGCCGCGCCCGAGGCCCTTGACGTTGTCGAGCAACTCGATCTTCGCCCCGTGCTTCTTCATGATGATCGACTGCTGCGCCACCGACAGCGTGTTGTTCCACGCCCAGTAGATCACCAGGCCGGCCGGGAAGCTGCCGAGCATGAAGGTGAAGATCACCGGCATCCAGTTGAACAGCATCGCCTGCGTTGCGTCGGGCGGCGAGGGGTTCAGCTTCATCTGCGCCCACATGGTCACGCCCATGATCAGCGGCCAGATGCCCAGATGCAGGAAGTGGCCGATCATCGGCAGTGCGGTCGGGTCCCAGTGGATGAGGCCGAACAGCGTGAAGATGTTGGTCGGGTCCGGCGCCGACAGGTCGTGGATCCAGCCGAAGAACGGCGCGTGCCGCATCTCGATGGTGATAAACAGCACCTTGTAGAGCGAGAAGAACACCGGGATCTGGATCGCGATCGGCAGGCAGCCGGCGATCGGGTTGATCTTCTCCTTCTTGTAGAGCTCCATCAGCTCCTGTTGCTGCTTGGCCTTGTCGTCGGGATAGCGCTCCTTGAGCGCGGCCATCTGCGGCTGCACCGCCTTCATCTTCGCCATCGAGGCGTAGGACTTGTTGGCGAGCGGGAAGAACGCGGCCTTGATCAGCACCGTGACGATCAGGATGGCGATGCCGAAATTGCCGACCAGGCGGTAGAACCAGTCGATCACCGTGAACATCGGCTTGGTGATGAAGTAGAACCAGCCCCAGTCGATCATCAGGTCGAAGTGGTTGAGGTGGTACTGGGCCTCGTAGCCGTTGAGGACGTGCACCTCCTTGGCGCCGGCGAACAGCCGCGTGGTCACGCTGGCGCTGGCGCCCGGCGCCACGGTCTTGGCGTCGAGCAGGTAGTCGGCCTGGAAGGTCTTCTGCGCGCCGGCGGTGCCGGTGGAGAAGCGCGCCTTCATGTGCGCCGTCGTGCTCGGCAGCAGGGTGGCGGCCCAGTACTTGTCGGTGATGCCGAGCCAGCCGTCCTTGACGTCGTAGTTGACGGCCTTCTTGTCCTCGAGCTTCTTGTAGGTGACCTCCTGCAGGCCGTCGAGATAGCCGATCATGCCTTCGTGCAGGATGTAGTAGCCGGCGGTCTTGGGCAGGCCGTGGCGCGAGATCAGGCCGTAGGGGTAGAGCGTGACCGGGCTCTGGCCCTTGTTCACCACGTCTTCCTTGACGGTGAACATGTACTTGTCGTCGACCGAGATGGTGCGGCGGAACTCGAGCCCCTGGCCGTTGTCCCAGGTCAGCGTCACCGGGTGGCCGACCGTGAGCGCGCCGGAGCCCTCCTGCTTCCACAGGGTGGCTTCGGTCGGCAGCTTGACCTTGCTGCCGGCGGCGGCGGTCCAGCCGAACTGGGCGTAGAATGGGTTCGGGCTGCCGGACGGTGAGAGCAATTCGATCGGCGGCGAGTTCTTGTTGACGGTCTCGTGGAACTTGGAGAGCGAGAGGTCGTCGATGCGGGCGCCCTTGAGGGCGATCGAGCCGGCGAGCGAGTCGGTGTGAATCGGGACGCGCGGCGATTTCGCCAGCGCCTGGGCGCGGGTTTCGGCCGGGGAGGCGGCGGCGGGCTTGGCGGCCTGCTGCTGGCCGCCCGGCACCTGCGGCGCGCCGGCCTGGGTGTTGGCGCTCGGCGCCGGCTGGGTGGCCGTCGCCGCGGGCGCGGTCTTCTGCTGGACGACCTGCTGCTGTTGCTGCTGCTTCAGCGCCTCTTCGCGCGCCTTCTGCTGCGGCAGCCCGTAAAAATACTGCCACGCGATCAGCACAACCGCCGAGAGCGCGATGGCGAGGATAGTGTTCTTATTGTCGGTCATTCAGGTCCTGCCTCAGCGCCCCGCATGCACGCGCCGCAGCGCGCCTTCGAAGTCCCGCGTCATGCGCTCGAACGGCACGCGCAGCGCGCCGCGCCGGCCGATCAACACATAGTCATGACCGACCTTCATGCTTCCGGCCGGTGACAACCGTACGATCTCCCGCAACCGCCGACGAACCCGGTTGCGCTCAACCGCATTGCCGACCTTCTTCGACACGGTGAAGCCGAGACGGGGCGGGCCGCTGTCGATTCTCTCGCGCGCTTGAAGCACAAAAGCCGCAGCAGCAGTTTTGCGTCCCGTCGCCGCCGCGGCCAGGAAATCCGCCCGTTGCTTCAGCCGTTCCATGGAAGCAAGGCGCGGGCCCGTGGGTGCCTGCCGGTTACGCGGACAGCCGCTTACGCCCGCGCGCGCGCCTCGCCGAGAGCACCTTGCGTCCGCCCTTGGTAGCCATGCGCGCGCGGAAACCGTGACGACGCTTGCGTACGAGCTTGCTCGGTGGATAGGTCCGCTTCACGATCAAATTCTCCGCTGGTCGCGCCGTGGTGGCCGGGCGCGGCCAATTCGCGCCCCAAACCACCATGAAAACCCGCAGTACGGGCGGATCGGCACGGGATTTTGCGCGGCTTATAAGGGAGGGGCGCGAGCCCGTCAATGCGACCGAGCGGCCACTGCCAACGGTCTCTTAAGCGGTCACATAGGGTCACAAGCCGGTGATGCCAGCCCGCGCCGGGCCTTTCCTCGTGTATATAGCGTTCATGTCCGCTCCGGCCCCAAAAACGCAAGAAACGACGGGAGAAAGCCGCGGGTTCGTCCGCCGGCTGGTGCCGTTGGCGATCATCGTGGCGGCCGCGGCGGCGGTCTACCTGACCCTGGGCCGGGGCATGATTTCGCTGGAATCCCTGGTCCAGCACCGCGCTGCCATCGACCAGTTTGTCATGAGCCACCGGCCCCTGGCCGTGCTGGCCTATGTTGCGCTCTATACGGTGGCTGTGGCGCTTTCCCTGCCGGGGGCGACCTTCCTGACCGTTTTCGGCGGGTTCCTGTTCGGCTTGGGGCTGGGCGCCGGCGCCGCCGTGGTCGGGGCCACCGCCGGCGCCACCGTCATCTTCCTGGTGGCGCGCACGGCGCTGGGCGAGCCGCTGCTCAGGCGAGCCGGCCCGCGGGCCCTGAAGCTGGCGGAGAACTTCCGCGACGACGCCTTCAGCTATCTCCTGTTCCTGCGGCTGGTGCCGGCCTTTCCGTTCTTCCTGGTCAATCTGGTGCCGGCCTTTGCCGGCGTCCGGCTGCTGCCCTTTGTGGCGGCCACCGCGCTCGGCATCATCCCCGGCGCCGTCGCCTATGCCTTCGCCGGCACCGGCCTCGACAGCGTCATCGCCGCGCAGAAGAACGCCTATGAGGCCTGCATGGCTACCGGCCACGCCAACTGTCATCTGACCTTCGATGCCGCCGCCATCCTGACGCCGAAGCTGCTCGGCGCGCTGGCGGCACTGGCGCTGCTCGCCCTGGTGCCGGTGGTGGTGAAGCGCGTGCGCGGCCGAGCCGGCGCGCCGTCGCGTGATTCTTAAGGTATTATGGTTGAGGGGCGTTCGAGGTTCATGGCCGAAGTTCTCAAACCCGACATCTGCGTGATCGGCGGCGGCTCCGGCGGCCTGTCGGTCGCCGCGGCCGCGGCCGCGTTCGGCGTGTCGACGGTTCTGATCGAGCGCCACAAGATGGGCGGCGACTGCCTCAACACCGGCTGCGTGCCGTCGAAGGCCTTGCTGGCGGCGGCTAAGCGTGCCGAACACATGCACCATTCGCGCGCCTTCGGCGTCAGCGCGTCGCAGGTGCACGTCGACTTCGCGCAGGTGCATGACCACGTGCACGCCGTCATCGACCAGATCGCGCCGGTCGATTCGGCGGAACGCTTCACCGGTCTCGGCGTGCGGGTGATCAAGGGCTCTGCGAAATTCACCGACAAGCGCACGGTCGCCGTCGGCGACGTCGAAGTGCGCGCGCGCCGTTTCGTCATCGCTACCGGTTCGACGCCGGCGGGGCGCCGGTCCCATCGGGCTTGAAATGGCGCAAGCCTTCCGCCGTCTCGGCAGCGCGGTCACCGTGCTGGAAGCGGCCAAGCCTTTCGCCAAGGACGATCCGGAGGCCGCCGATGTGGTGCTCGCCCAGCTCGCGCGCGAGGGCGTCACGGTGCGCGTCGGCGTCAAGGTCACCAAGGTCGCGCACGCTCGCGGCAACGTCACGGTGACGATCGAGGCCGAGAACGAACAGGAAGCGGTCGAAGGAACGCATCTCCTGGTCGCCACCGGCCGCAAGGCGACCGTCGACGGCCTCAACCTGGAAGCGGCCGGCGTGCGCTACGACCGTGCCGGCATCAAAGTCAATTGCCGGCTGAAGACGTCCAATGGCCACATCTACGCCGTCGGCGACGTCGCCGCCGGCCAGCCGCAATTTACCCACGCCGCCAACTATCACGCCGGCCTGGTGATAAGGAACGCGCTGTTCCGACTGCCGGTGAAGGTGAACGTCAACGCCATTCCGTGGGTGACCTATACCGAGCCGGAACTGGCGCAGACCGGCCTCACCGAAGCGCAGGCGCGCTCGCAAGGCCACAAGAAACTGCGCATCCTGCGCTGGCCCTACAACGATAACGATCGCGCCGTGGCCGAGCGCACCACCCACGGTCACATCAAGGTGGTCGCGACCCCCAAGGGTAGGGTCCTGGGCGTCACCATCGTGGGCGCGCAGGCGGGCGAACTGATCACGCCGTGGACGCTGGCGATCGCGCAGAAGCTGAATATCCGCGCCATGACCGGTATCGTGCTGCCTTATCCGACGCTGTCGGAGATCGGCAAGCGCGCGGCCATCGACTTCTTTACGCCCAGTTTGACGCGCCCCCTGCTGCGCCGCATCATCGCCTGGCTGCGAATCTTCGGTTGAGGCTTTGTTGAGGCACTCCTGCCGATGGCTCTCGAACCCGCCAACGAACCGCCCGCCGACCGCGCGCCGCCCAACGGCCGCCGCGCGCGCTTCGGGCTGTCGAGCAAGCTCTTGTTCCTCACCATCCTGTTCGTGATGGTGGCGGAAGTGCTGATCTATGTGCCGTCGATCGCCAACTTCCGGCTCAACTGGCTCAACGACCGGCTCGCCGCGGCCCACACCGCGGCCCTGGTGCTCGACGCCGCGCCGAGCGGCATGGTGCCGGAAGGCCTCGCCAAGCAGATTTTGAGTAGCATCGGCGCGCGCACGCTGGCGGTGAAGATGGGCAAGGAGCGGCGCATGCTCGCCGCCTACGACGTGCCGACCCACATCGACCAGAACGTCGACATGCGCCACGTGACGTGGTGGCACGCCATCGTGGACGCGTTCGATACGCTGGTCCGTTCCAAGCCGGGGGACGTCATCCGCCTGGTGGGCCCGCCGCCGATGGCGCACGGCGACTTTCTCGAGGTCGTTCTCGACGAAGCGCCCTTGCGCAAGGCGATGGTGACCTTCTCCGTCAACATCCTGCTGCTGTCGCTGGCGATCTCTGGCATCACCGCCATGCTGGTCTACTTCGCGCTCCATTATCTCCTGGTGCGGCCGATGTGGCGCATCACGAGCAACATGGTGGCGTTCCGCGCCGACCCGGAGAACCCGGCGCGCATCATCGCCGAATCCGGCCGCGGCGACGAAATCGGCACCGCCGAGGGCGAACTTGCCGCCATGCAGCGCGAACTCGCCTCCATGCTGCACCAGAAGAACCGCCTGGCGGCGCTGGGGCTGGCGGTTTCCAAGATCAACCACGACCTGCGCAACCTGCTGTCGTCGGCGCAACTGTTCTCCGACCAGCTTTCCAATCTGGACGACCCCAAGGTGCAGCGCTTCGCGCCCAAGCTGATGCGCACGCTGGAGCGGGCGATCGCCTTCTGCCAGTCGACGCTGTCCTACGGCGCGGCGCAGGAGCCGGCGCCCGAGCGCAAGACCGTCGAAATTGAGCCGCTGATCGAAGAGGTGCATGAGGCGCTCGGACTGGGCCTCGACGTGCCGATCCGCTGGATCGTCTCGGTGGAGCGCGGGCTGACGGTCGAGGCCGACCACGACCAGTTGTTCCGTATCCTGGTCAATATCGTGCGCAACGCCGTGCAGGCCCTGGAGGCGCGCGGGGCGGGCGACCCGGCGCGCGACCAGATCCGCATCACCGGCCGGCGCGAGGGCGGTGTGGTGGTGCTGGAGGTTTCCGACACCGGCCCCGGCATTCCGGAAAAGGCGCGGGCCCACATGTTCCAGGCCTTCCAGAGTTCCACCCGCGCCGGCGGCACCGGGCTCGGTCTGGCGATTGCCGCCGAGCTGGTGCGCGCCCACGGCGGCGACATCGCCCTGGTGCCGGGGACCCTCGGCGCCACCTTCCGTCTCACCATTCCGGACCGCGCCATCGACCTCAGGGCGCACCGCGACGAGCGCGTCCGGGCCTGAATTTCAGACGGTTTCACCGTTTCACGGAAGCGGTGAACCGGTCTGAGTCTTGTTTTGTCGCGTTTCCGGATGGCGAACCGGTTCCCACTTCGCCTGGAAACGCTCGAGGGGCCCGGAGCCGCCGGCCGAAAGGGGCTTGCGGCAACCCTTGCCAATCCGTGGCCGAGACGATAGCTAATGCTCCGGTCTAGGGGCCCGACGTGGTCTGTGGAGCCAAAAGCGCCCGTAGCTCAGCTGGATAGAGCACCAGACTACGAATCTGGGGGTCAGAGGTTCGAATCCTTTCGGGCGCGCCATTAAGCTATTGTTATAATTATAGTTTTGACCTCGAGAGGCCGTCTCCGGACCGGTTATAAACGCGGCCTCGGCACTGTTGCTGACGTGCGACGCAAAGATCTAGCCGGTGTTTCGCAGGCCCGCCGCGACGCCGTTGATCGAGATGAGAATCCCGTTTCTGAGCCGCTCGTCCTGGTCGCCGCCGCGCCAGCGCCGGATCAACTCGACCTGCAGGTGGTTGAGCGGCGCGATATAGGGAAAGCGGTGGCGGATGGAGCGGGCCAAAGATGGGTTTTCCGCCAGCCGCTCGCCCCGTTCCGTGATGCTGTCGAGCGTGCGCACGGTTCGGTGCCATTCGGCTGCCAGGATGTCGAACAGCCGCGCGGCGAGTTCGCGGTCTTTCATCAGCTCGGCATAGCGCCGCGCGATCGCCAGATCCGTCTTGGCCAGCACCATGTCCATGTTTGACAGCACCGTGCGGAAGAACGGCCAGTCGCGGTGCATGCGCTGCAGCAGCGCCGTGTTTTGTTCCGGCGCGTCGGCAACGAAGGCCTCGATCCCGGAGCCGAAGCCGAACCAGCCCGGCAGGCTGATACGCGCCTGGCCCCACGAAAAGCTCCAGGGGATGGCGCGCAGGTCCTCGATGCGGCGCGTGGCGCGGCGCGAGGCCGGGCGCGACCCGATGTTGAGCTCGGCGATTTCCGCGATCGGGGTGGCGGAAAAGAAATAATCGACGAAGCCGTCCGTTTCATAAACGAAGGACCGGTAGGCCTTCATACTGGCGGTCGAAATGCGCGCCGCCGCGTCCAGGAACTCGTCCGATGCCGCGGGCCCGAACTTGAGAAACGTCGCTTCCAGCGCGGCGGCGGCGAGCGCTTCCAGGTTGCGGCGCCCGATCTCCGGGTTGGCGTATTTCGAGGCGATGACCTCGCCCTGTTCGGTGAGCCTGATCTGCCCGCGCACCGTGCCCGGCGGTTGCGCCAGGATCGCTTCGTAGCTCGGGCCGCCGCCGCGGCCGACCGTGCCGCCGCGGCCGTGGAACAGCCTGAGCCGGATACCGTCATCCTCGGCGAAGAATTTCGCCAGCGCCGTCGAGGTGCGGTAGAGCTCCCAATTGCTGGTGAAGAAGCCGCCGTCCTTGTTGCTGTCCGAATAGCCGAGCATGATTTCCTGCAGCGCGCCGGACGCGCGCACCAGGTCCTTGATGCCGGGCAAACCATAGAACGTGCGCATGATCGCCTCGGCGCCGCGCAGGTCGTCGATCGTTTCGAACAGCGGAATGACGAGGAGCTGGGTGGACGCGTCGGGATCGCCGAGCACGCCGTGCGTCAAGGCGGACTCTTTCAGCAGCACGAGCACTTCCAAGAGGTCGCTGGCCGCTTCGGTATGACTGATGATGTAGTGCCGGATGGCGTCGGCACCGAAGGCGGCGCGCAAGTCGCGCGCCGTATCGAGCACGGCCAGCTCGCTTTCCGTGCGCTCGGAATAATGAACGCCGGGCACGCGCAAGGGGCGCGGCTCCCGCAGGACACGGAGCAGCAGCTCCTGCTTGGCGGTTTCGTCGAGGCCGGCGTAATCGTCGACCACCCGCGCCGCCGCCAGCATCTCGGCGAGCGTCTCCTCGTGCCGGTCGGAGCTCTGCCGGATGTCGACGGTGGCGAGATGGAAGCCGAAGACGTCGAGCGCGCGGCGCAGCGGCACGAGATGGCCCTGGGCGAGGACGTCGCCGTGATGAGTCCTGAGCGAGCCTTCGATCACACCCAGATCGGCCTGCAATTCCTCGGTGGAAGCGTAAGGCTCGGCCGGCGTCAGCGCGTGTCGCAACGCCGCCCGGCCGGTGAGTTTTTCGAGCGTGCCGGCGAGGCGCGCGTAGATGCCGATCAGCGCGCGCCGGTAATGCTCGTCCTGACGATGCGGGCTGGTGTCGCCGGAGCGGTCCGCCAAGGCGGTCAATTCCGGCGTGCAGCCGACGAGGGTGCAGGAAATGGAGAGCTCGGCGCCGAGTTCATGAACCTCGGTCAGGTAGTAGCGCAGCGCGGTCTCGCATTGTTCGCGCAGCGCCAGCTCGAGCGTCTCGGCGTTGACGTTCGGATTGCCGTCGCGGTCGCCGCCGATCCAGGAGCCCATGCGGAAGAACGAGGCGACGCGTTCGCCGCCGAGCCGGCTTTCGAGGTCGGCGTAGAGATGGGGGATCTCGCGCAGGAAGGTCGTCTCGTAGTAGCTGAGCGCGTTCTCGATCTCGTCGCGCACCGTGAGGCGCGAGAACCGCAACAGCCGCGTCTGCCAGAGCTGAACGACGCGCGCGCGCAGCAAGGCTTCGTTGTGCTCACGTTCGCGCTCGGTCTGCAGGCTATCGCGCGCCGTCAGCAATCGGGCGATCGTGCGTTCCGCGTCCAACAGGCTCTTGCGCTGCACCTCGGTCGGGTGGGCGGTCAGCACCGGCGAGACCAAGCCGTCGCGCAGACTGTCGGCGACCTGTGCCGGCGCGATACCGGCTTCGCGCAGCAGATGGCAGGCCCAGCCGAGGCTGCCCGGCCGGTCGCGCTCTTCCATCTTGTGCGCGGCGCGGCGCCGGATGTGATGGCGGTCTTCCGCGATGTTGGCGAGATGCGAGAAATAGCTGAAGGCGCGCTCGACCGTGATGGCCTGCGCCGTGGTCAGGCCGCGCAGGAGGGTATCGAGCTTGTGCCTGGCGTCCTCGTCGGAATCGCGCTCGGCAGCCACGCTCAGGCGGCGGATGCTCTCGATGCGCTCGAAGATCTCGACGCCTTCCTGTTCGCGGATGGTGTCGCCGAGGATCTGGCCGAGCAGGCGGCAAGCCCGGTGACGACGGCACAATACTCTCGTCCGGCCTCGCCGTTCCGTTCACGGTTATGGCCGAATGGCCGGAACGACGGAGCACGGTTGCGAAGGCGTACCCGCCGGCCCGGTATCCGTCAATTTGGCTGTTTCTATCGCCCGATTTGCCGGGGGTTGCTTTACTTCGACAGCTTCTTGAGCCGCGTGAAGCTCATCGAAATGTGCGAGCGGCGGATAAAGCCGGCGGCTTCCAGGTCGCCGATCTCGACGGCGGCGAGAATGTCGGCGATCTCGCGCGAGAAATAGGCGATCTCCTCGGGAAGCTCCTTTGCCGACGTCAGCTTCAACCAGATGCGCGAGGTCTGGATGTAAAGCCGCTCGGAAATCTCGCGCAGCGGCTCGTTGCCCGTGAGCGACAGGTGCAACTGGAAGAAATCCATATTGAGCCGGGCGAAGGTGCGGGCGTCCGGGTGGGCGACGAGATCGAAGCTGCGCTTGTGGATGTCGTGGAATTGCGCCAGCGTCTTGGCGTCCGGCATGATGGGCGACAGCTTGCCCAAGAGTTCGGCGAGCTCCATGCGAAGCTGGTAGACCTGGGTGAGCTCCTCGATGTCCACGTCGGTAACGATGGTGCCGACGCCGTGCACCGATTTGAGCAGGCCCTGCGATTCGAGCCAGCCGAGCACGCGGCGCAGCGGCGTGCGGCTGACGCCGAACTCTTCCGCCAATGCTTCTTCGGAAAGCCGCGTGCCGGGCGGGTATTCGAGCAGGCAGATGCGGTCGCGCAAGGTGGCGTACAGGCGGTCGAAACGCGCGCGCGCGGCGCTCGCCTTGCGCTCATCCGGTTCGCGCACCATGCTCATCCGGCGTCTGTCCTCATGCGCTCAATCGATCGACCAGACCGGATAGCATATCGAGGCAGGCCTGCAATTGCTCGACGGTGACGAACTCGTCGGCTTTGTGCGCCTGCTCGATCGAGCCGGGCCCGCAAACCACGGCCGACATGCCGCTGGCCTGGAACAGGCCGGCCTCGGTGCCGAAGGCGACCACGTCGCATTGGTCCTGCCCGGTCAACGCCGCGACGATCTCGCGTGCCTCGTTGTCGCTGGCCGGCTCGAGGCCCGAGACCTCGCCGATCGTCTGCGTCTCGATGCGGGCGTCCGGCGACACCGCGCGCATCGCCGGCAGCAGGACCTCGTCGCAATAGACCGCGAGCGTGCGCTTGACGTGATCCGCATCGCTCACGCGGACGGGGCGCATTTCCCACTCGACCCGGCAGTTGTGCGCGATGACGTTGCGCGCGGTTCCGCCTTCGATGCGGCCGACCTGCAGCGTGGTCCAGGGCGGCTGGAAGCGGGTGCCCTTCGGCGCGTTGTGCTTGAGCTCATCGCCGAGCGCCAGCATGCGGTTCACGTAGCGCACGGCGTATTCGACGGCGTTGACCCCGGCGTCGGGAACCGAGCCGTGGCCGTTGAGGCCATGGAATTCGGTCGTGTATTCGTAGCAGCCCTTGTGGCCCTCGATGATCCGCATCATGGTCGGCTCGCCGACGATGGCGACCGACGGGCGGATGCCGGCATGGGCGAGATCGCCGACCAGTTGCTGCCCGCCGAGGCAGCCGACCTCTTCATCGTAGGTGAAGGCGAAGTGCACTGGGCGGCGCAGTTCGACTTCGGCAAAGCGCGGCGCCATCGCCAGCGCCGCGGCGATGAAGCCTTTCATGTCGCAACTGCCGCGCCCGTAGAGGCGGCCGTCCGCTTCCCGCATGACGAAGGGATCGGTGGTCCATTCACTGTCGTCCACCGGCACGACGTCGGTGTGGCCCGACAGTACGATGCCGCCGTCGCCGGCCGGTCCGAGGGTCGCGAACAGGTTGGCCTTGGTGCCGCTCTCGTCGCGGAACAGCGAGACCGACGCGCCGCAGGTGCCCAGGAGGTCGGCGGCAAAGGCAATCAGCTCCAGATTGCCGTCGGCCGAGACGGTCGGATAGCCGATCAGGTTGCCGAGAATGTGGCGCGTGTCGTCGATCAGTGCCACGAGCTCTCAATCCTTGACGTAGAGCTTCCGGGGCCGGTGGCAGAAGGTTTCCGCCGGTCCCTGTTCGGTGATCAGGATGCTCTCGGTGATCTCCAGCCCCCAGTCCTTCATCCAGAGCCCCGGCATGAAGTGGAACGTCATGCCCGGCTTGAGCTCGGTCTGGTCCTCGCCGCGGATCGAAACCGTGCGCTCGCCCCAGTCCGGCGGATAGGACAGGCCGATCGGGTAGCCGGCGCGCGCGCCGCGCTCGATGCCGGCGCGCTCCAGGGGCGCGGCCAGCGCATTATAGATGTCGCAGGCGCGGTTGCCGGCGCGCGCGGCTTCGAGCCCGGCTTCGAGCCCTTCGACGAGCGCCGCTTCCGCATCGAGCAGTGTCTGCGGCGGCTTGCCGAGAAACACGGTGCGGCAGAACGGCGCGTGGTAGCGCCGGTAGCAGCCGGAGAGCTCGAAGAAGGTCGCCTGCCCGGTCTCGAACGGGCGCCCGTCCCAGGTCAGATGCGGCGCGGCGGCGTCCGGTCCGCTCGGCAGCAGCGGCACGATAGCGGCGTAATCGCCCCAGTCGTCGCCGACGCCTTTGACGGCGGTGGCGAGAATGTCCGCCACCAACTCGTTCTTGGCGAGCCCCGGTTCGCAGCGCTCGACCACGAGATCGACAACCGCTTCCGAGATGCGCGCGGCCTTGCGCATGAAGGCGATTTCCTCCGCGCTCTTGACGCCGCGTTGCCAGTTGACCAGCGCGGTGGCGTCGATGAGGTCGGCGTTCGGAAGCTCGGCCTGCAGCGTCAGAAAGGCCTTGGCGGAGAAATAGTAGTTTTCCAGTTCCAGCCCGATGCGCTTGCTGCCGTAGCCGCGGTCCCGCAACAGGCCGGCGAGCGTCTGCATCGGGTGGCGCTCGGTGGATTGCACGTAGTTGTCCGGGTAGCTGGTGACGTGGGCGTCATCCATCCACACCGTGCGCACCGCGCCATTGGCGTCTTGCGAGCGGCCCCACCAGACCGGGTCGCCGTCGTGAAAGACGATCACGCCCTGGTGCACGTAGAACGACCAGCCATCATAGCCGGTGATCCAGGCCATGTTGGAGGGGTCTTCGACGAACAATACGTCAATGTGGCGGTCCGCCATGGCGGCGCGGACGGCGGCCAGCCGGCGTTGATACTCGGCAGTCGAGAAAGGCAGGTCGCGGGCGGGCATGGGGTCTCCAACAGCGCTCAAGGGCTAGGCGTCACGCTAGGCAATTTGTGTACATATTGAGCGAGCCATCGAGATTACCGGGGCTCAGACCCCCTAAAGTTGGGCACTTTTGGATTGACACGATCAAGACCGCCGTGGTGTTGTACACAACAACCGAGCATGACGGAGTTTCGACGCCAAATCAATGGCGGCCTCGCGATGGCTGGGCCGCCCCGGGGCCGGAATCTTGCCGACTGCGCAGTGGTGACCACGGCCGACATCGAAGCCGGCCGCAGCTGGGGCGCACCCAGCGATTCCTACATGCGATGATGGAGGCCGACTGAGTTGTCCAATGCACTGTTGGGGGCGCGGACGCTTGCCGACGTCTACCAGGCGCGCCATTCGATATCCGGAACGGCGGTGCGGACTCCGCTCGTGCCGTCGCCCCATATGAGCGAGGTGAGCGGAGCCACGTTCCTGCTCAAGCTCGAAACCACTCAGCCGACCAGCGCCTTCAAGCTGCGCGGCGCGGCCAACGCCGTGTTCAACCTGCCCGGCGAGGTCGCCGGCGTGGTCTGCTGCTCCACCGGTAATCACGGCCGCGGCGTCGCCTATGCCGCCAGAGCGCGGGGCTTGCGGGCGGTGGTGTGCATGTCGTCGCTGGTGCCGCAGGCCAAGGTGGACGGCATCAAGGCGGTGGGCGGGGAGATCCGCATCGTCGGCCGCAGCCAGGACGAGGCGCTGGCCGAGAGCGAACGCCTGCGTGACAGTGAGGGGCTGGCGGAAATCTCGCCGTTCGACGATCCGCTGGTGATCGCCGGGCAGGGCACCATCGGGCTCGAACTCTTGGAAGAGCGGCCGGATATCGACACCATTCTGGTGCCGCTGTCGGGTGGCGGCCTTGCCGCCGGCATCGCGGTTGCCGCGAAGGCGATCAAGCCTTCGGTCAAGGTCATCGGCATTTCCATGGACCGCGGTGCGGCCATGCATGCCTCGATCGCGGCCGGTCGTCCGGTGGAGGTGGAGGAGGTCGCGAGCCTCGCCGACTCGTTGGGCGGCGGCGTCGGCCTCAACAACCGTCTGTCGTTCCCGCTCTGCCGCGACCTGCTCGACGGCACGGTGCTGGTGAGCGAGGCCGACATCTATCGCGCCATGCAGACACTCTATTACGAGGACCGGCTGGTGGCTGAAGGCGCCAGCGTCGTCGGCATCGCGGCCGTGCAATCCGGCAAGCTCAAGCTGTCGGGTGCGGGCCCGGTCGCGACCATCGTCACCGGCCGCAACCTCGACATGGACGTGTTCACGCGCATCGTCACCGGCGCGGACGTCGATCTCGACGGCTATGTCGTGAAAGGCGCGCGCTATGCCCAATGAGGTGCTGGTCGTGACCGAAGCCGAGCTGCGCAAGGCCGTCTCGCTCGATCGCACCGCGATCGATGCGGTCGAGCGTGCCTTTGCGGCCTTGGCGAGTGGCAAGGTGGTGATGCCGCCGATCCTGTCGATGGATATCCCGGAGGCGCACGGCGAGGTCGACGTCAAGACGGCGTACATCCCGGGCTTCGAGGGTTTCGCCATCAAGGTCAGCCCCGGATTCTTCGACAACCCCAAGCTCGGCTTGCCGAGCCTGAACGGGCTTATGATCCTGTTTTCCGCGACCACCGGCTTGGTGCAGGCGCTGTTCCTCGACAACGGCTATCTGACCGACGTGCGCACGGCGGCGGCCGGCGCGGTGGCCGCCAAATGGCTGGCGCCGGAAACGGTCGAAACCGCGGGCGTCATCGGCACCGGCGTGCAGGCGCGCCTGCAGATCGAGGCCGCGCATCTGGTGCGGCCGTTCACGCGCGTGCTGGTGTGGGGTCGCGACAGAGACAAAGCCGAGGCCTGCGCCCGCGACATTACCGCGTCGCTCGGCATCGAGGCGCGCGCCGAGGCCGATCCGGCGCGCCTGGTGGCGGAAAGCCAACTCGTCGTCACCACCACGCCGGCGCGCGAGCCCGTACTGAAAGCCGAGTGGCTGCATCCGGGCCTGCACGTGACCGCGATGGGTTCCGACCAGGCCGGCAAGAACGAGATCGATCCCGCCGCGCTTGCCGCCGCCGACCTTTATGTCTGCGACCGCGTCAGCCAGGCGGAAAAGCTCGGTGAGCTGCGTAGCGCGATCGACACAGGCGTGTGGAAGAAAGGCAAGCCGGCCGAACTCGGCGATATCGTCGCGGGCGCGACCGCCGGCCGTAAGGCCCCGAGCGATGTCACGCTGTGCGATCTGACCGGCACGGGGGCGCAGGATACGGCGATCGCGACCCAGGCGCTGGCCGCCTGTCGCGCGGCGGGAACGGGAGCGCTGATCGCTACTTAACAGGCAGGGGCGAGGCCCCAAACGTGAGACGTCCAGGCATTATGACTGACAACGACGATATCGCCCTTCTCTCCAGGGTAAGTCTTTCCGATCGCGACCTGTTTCGGCAGTGCGCCCACGTGGGCGGTGCCTGGGTTGCGGCGGCTGACGGCGCCGTGATCGACGTCACCGATCCGGCGACCGGCGACCGTCTCGGCGGCATCGCCTCGCTCTCGGTCGACGAAAGCCGCGCCGCGGTCGACGCCGCGCACGCCGCGTTTCCGGCGTGGTCGGGCCTGCTGCCGCAGCAGCGCGGTGCCATCCTGCGCCGGTGGTTCGAGTTGATCGTCGCCAATAAGGACGATCTGGCGCTGCTTATGACGCTGGAGCAGGGCAAGCCGCTGTCGGAATCGCGCGGCGAGATCGACTACGGCGCGTCCTTCGTCGAGTTCTACGCCGAGGAGGCCAAGCGCCCGAACATCGAGAGCGTGACCTCGCATCTGCCCGACGCCGAGGTCGAGGTCTGGCTGGAGCCGGTGGGCGTCGCCGCGCTCATCACGCCGTGGAATTTTCCCAACGCCATGCTGACCCGCAAGGCGGCGGCCGCGCTCGCCGCCGGCTGCACGGTGGTCGCGCATCCCTCGCACGAGACGCCGTATTCGGCGCTGGCGCTGGCCGAACTCGCCGACCGCGCCGGCTTTCCGCCGGGCGTGTTCAATATCGTCACCGGCGCGCCGCCGACCGTGGTGGGCCCCTGGATGGCGGACCGGCGCGTGCGCGCCGTGTCGTTCACCGGCTCGACCGAGGTCGGCCGGCTGCTCTATCGCCAGTCCGCCGACACCATCAAGCGCATCGTCATGGAGCTCGGCGGCCACGCGCCGTTCGTGATGTTCGCGGACGCCGACATGGGGCAGGCGGTGGACGAGGCGATCAAGGCGAAATTCGCGACCTCGGGACAGGATTGCCTGGGCGCCAACCGCTTCCTGGTCGAGCGTAGCGTCTATGCCGAATTCTGCGAGCGCTTTGCCGCGCGCACGGCGGCCTTGCGCATCGGCGCCGGCGTCGACGATCCCGACATCGGCCCGCTGATGAACGAGAACGCGGTCAAGAAGCAGGAACAGCACGTCGCCGACGCGCTGGCCAAGGGCGCCAAGCTATTGACGGGCGGCGAGCGCCTGAAATCGAACTCACTGTTCTTCACACCGACGGTGCTCGCCGACGAGCCGCACGACGCGCTCATCATGCGCGAAGAGACGTTCGGGCCGGTTGCGGCGGTGGCGCCGTTCGACACCGAGGCCGAAGTCATTGACCGCGCCAACGACACCGAATTCGGCCTCGTAGCCTACCTGCACACCAACGACGCCCGCCGCATCTACCGCGCGAGCCGCGCGTTGCAATACGGCATGGTGGCCGTGAACAGGACCAAAGTGACCGGCGCGCCGATCCCGTTCGGCGGGATGAAGCAGTCGGGCTTGGGACGCGAAGGCGCCCGTCTCGGGATGGAAGCCTTCATGGACGTCAAATATGTCTGCCGCGATTGGGCATGACGGAAGAACCGCGAATGGAAAGGAACAATGACATGCTGACGAACGATCAACTCGACAAGTGGGATCGCGAGAACTTCTTTCATCCCTCCACGCATCTGGCCCAACACGCGCGCGGCGAAAGCCCCAACCGCATCGTCACCGGCGCCTCGGGTGTGCACATCCAGGATCGCGACGGCAACAACCTGCTCGACGCTTTCGCCGGGCTCTATTGCGTCAACGTCGGCTACGGCCGCAAGGAGATCATCGACGCCATCGCGGCTCAGGCCAAGGAGCTGGCCTATTATCACGCCTATGTGGGCCATGGCACCGAGGCCTCAATCACCCTCGCCAAGATGGTGGTCGAGCGCGCGCCCAAGAACATGTCCAAGGTCTATTTCGGCCTCGGCGGCTCGGACGCCAACGAAACCAACATCAAGCTGGTCTGGTACTACAACAACATCATCGGCCGGCCGGAGAAGAAGAAGATCATCTCGCGCATGCGCGGCTATCACGGCTCCGGCCTGATGACCGGCTCGCTGACCGGGCTCGAGCTGTTTCACAAGAAGTTCGACCTGCCGCTCGACCGCGTCTTCCATACCCAGGCGCCGTTCTATTTCCGCCGCGACGACCTCGCCATGAGCGAGGCCGACTTCGTCGCGTCTTGCGTCGACGATCACGAGAAGCTGATCGCGCGCGAAGGCGCCGACACCATCGCCGCCTTCATCGGCGAGCCGGCGCTCGGCACCGGTGGTCTCGTGCCGCCGCCGGCCGGCTATTGGGCGGCGATCCAGAAGGTGCTGAAGAAGCACGACATCCTGATGATCGCCGACGAGGTGGTCACCGGCTTCGGCCGGCTCGGCACCATGTTCGGTTCCGACCACTACGGCATCGAGGCCGACATCATCACCATCGCCAAGGGGCTGACTTCGGCCTACGCGCCGCTGTCGGGCACCATCGTATCCGACAAGGTGTGGAAGGTGCTGGAGCAGGGCACCGACGAGTTCGGCGCCATCGGCCACGGCTGGACCTATTCGGCGCATCCGATCGGCGCGGCGGCGGGCGTCGCCAACCTGAAGTTGGTCGACAGCCTCGGCCTCGTGGATAACGCGCGCGAGACCGGCGCTTATTTCAACAAGGCCATGGCGGATGCCCTGGGCGGCCACCCCCATGTCGGCGACGTGCGC
Source organism: Pseudolabrys sp. (assembly GCA_037381985.1). Lineage (GTDB taxonomy): Bacteria > Pseudomonadota > Alphaproteobacteria > Rhizobiales > Xanthobacteraceae > Pseudolabrys. Next base: position 7,303 of record JARRQH010000042.1, on the reverse strand, counting down.
GGCGAGGGAATGCTGTGCGCCGTCGAGTTCGTCGACGACAAGGCCAAGCGCACGTTCTTCGATCCGGAGAAGAAGGTCGGCGCCGGTATCGCCGGCGCGTTGCTCAAGCGCGGCGTCATCGGTCGCGCCATGCCGCAGGGCGACATCCTGGGCTTTGCGCCACCGCTGTGCCTGTCGCGTGCCGAGGCCGACGAGATCGTCGGCAAGACGAAAGAAGCCGTCACGGAAGTGCTTGGATAGCTCTCTCGTTTGGTCGCGTTTCCGGACGGCGAATCGATTCTTGACGTCGCCCGGGAACGTACCAAGTGGATTCTGAACGGGCGCAGCGTTCACGCCGGCCGCGTCACTCACCAGGCGGTGGCCGAAGCGCTGGGCTGCGGCATGGTCGAGCCGGAAGCGGTGCTGGCCGCCTGACGGCGCCGGCAGCGGCCGAAAATCCCGATTATTAACCGCCCATTAAGTGGGCCGGTTCAGTTTGACCGAGATGTTTCATCATGCCGGGCGGTGCCGCTCGGCTTGTAGCACCGCTCGCGGGCAGTTGCCTGGGCCGCCTGAAAATCCAGCTCTGGAGCACGACGATGACATCGCCCTCGCTCTCATCCGCCGCGGACGAGATCTCGCACGAAGCGTCGCGCGCGCCCGGTGCCGAACAGGCGGCCGGATCGGTCGAGATCATCAGCTTCGCGATCGGCGACGACCAGTACGGCGTCGACATCATGGCGGTGCGCGAGATCAAGGAGTGGTCGGACGTCACGCATCTGCCGCGGCAGCCGGAGTACATGCGCGGCGTGCGCAACCTGCGCGGCGTCGTCGTTCCGATCGTCGACCTGCGCTGCCGCTTCGGCCAGGGCCTCACCGATTGCACGCCGCTCCATGTCATTATCATCGTGCAGATGGAAGGCCGCCAGGTCGGTCTGCTGGCAGACCGCGAGCTCGACATCGTGGCCTTCGAGCAGGCCCAGGTGCAGCCGGTGCCGAACGTGGCGCGCGCGGCGCGCGCGCGCTTCCTCGCCGGGCGGGTGGCTGTCGAGAACGCGATGATCGCGCTCATCGACCTTCCTCGCCTGCTGTCGGGCGACGACGACGAGCCCGCCGCCGGGCAGCGCCTCGACTCCTAAGGTGCGTGCCGGTGCACTGCGCCGGCTGCCGCTATCCCTCTTCGCCATCGCGATTTTCCCGGCTGCCGACCTCGATGCGCGGTGGCCGCGCCGTTTCGCCTGCCCCCCCGCCGAACCCAGGACGCGCGGCGAGCGCCGTCAACGCCGGCCTTGCTGCCGGCCGAGGAGTTCGCGCACAATGAGCAAACATCCGCAAACGACCGGGAGATCGAAGATGGCAGACCAGGTTCTCGCTTTTGACAGCTTCGGTGACGGTCCGATGCCGGTCATCGTCCTACACGGCTGGTTCGGCGACCAGACCAGCTTTGCGCCAATGGTCGACGCGTTGTCGCCGGAGGAGTTCACTTACATCCTGCCGTCGTACCGTGGCTATGGCGGCTCGCTGAACATGCGCGGCGCCTATACCGTCGAGGAGATTTCCCGCGACGTGCTCGATCTGGCGGATTCGCTGGAGATCGAGACCTTCGCCCTGATCGGCCATTCGATGGGCGGCATGGCGGTGCAGCGCGTTCTCGCGGACGCGCCGGAGCGGGTCGAGAAGATCGTCGCGGTGGCGCCGGTGCCGGCCTCAGGGGCAGGCTTGGACGACGCAACCTATACGATGTTCGAGCGCGCGGTTTCGGAAGAGGAGGTCGCCTGCGGCATCGTCGATCTGTCCACCGGCGGCCGGCTGTCGAAGGAATGGGTGCGCAATATCGCGACCTATCCGAAGACGGCGGCGCTCGACGAGGCGTTTTCCGGTTATCTTGCGAGTTGGGCCAAGACCGATTTCCACACCGAGATCAAAGGCAATCCGGTCCCGATGCTGGTTGCCGTTGGCGAGTTCGACGGCGCCATCAACGAGGCGGCGATGCGGGCCACCTATATGCAGTGGTATCCGAACGCCGAGCTCGTCGTCGTCGGCAATGCCGGCCATTATCCGATGAACGAAACGCCGGTCGCCTTCGCGACGCTGATGGAGGCGTTCCTGCGGCGAGAGTGATCGGCGCGGCGCGCGCTTCAGCCGTCACGCGCTGCGCGCGGACCGCCGGTCGGCGAATTTGGCGATGATCTCCAGGAACGCCTGCGCCGCCTTCGACTGATAGCGGTCGCGGTGATGCAGCACCAGGAACGGGCGCGCCGGCAGCGGGAACGCCAGCGCCACCAGCGTGCCGGCGCGCAAGCCCGCTTCCACCACCAGTTCCGAGATCGCGGTGACGCCGGCGCCGGCTTCGACGGCAGCGCGCACCGCTTCGTTGGTGGGCAGCTCGAGCATAATCCTGAGCTTGTCCATCGGCACGTCCTGGCTGGCGAGCACGGCCTCGAATTCCGAGCGCGTGCCGGAGCCCGACTCGCGCAGGATCCAGTCGCCGGCGAGCAGGTCCTGCTCGGTCAGGGTCTTTTTCTTCGCCCAGGGGTGCGAGACGCTGGCGACGATGGTCAGCCGGTCCTGGTCGATCGGGTTTTGCTGGAGCGCGGCGTCGTCGACGCGGCCCTCGACGAAGCCGAGCTCGGCGGTGCCGTCGATGATGGCCTTGGCGGTCTGCGCGGTGTTGCCGACCGCGAGCTTGACCTCGATCTGCGGATAGGCCTGGCGGAAGGCGACCAGCCGCGGCGACAGCCAGTAGCTGGCGATGGTCTGGCTGGCGTGGACGCTGAGAGTGCCGCGCTTGAGGCCGCTCATCTCGGAGAGGGCGAGCTCGGCGGCGGCGGCGCGGGCGAGCACCGCGCGGGCCTCGCCCAGGAACAGCCGGCCCGACTCGTTCAGCTCGATGCGGCGGCCGACCCGGTCGAACAGCGAGACGTTGTAGCGGCTTTCAAGGGCCGAAATGGCGGCGCTGACGGCTGACTGGGTCAGCCGCAGCGATTCCGCCGCGCGGGTGACGTGCTCGCATTCGGCCACCGCAACGAAGATACGTAGCTGTTCAAGCGTCATGCCCTTAAGAATAGGCGGTAAGCTTGACCAGAGCGAGCGCGAAAACGGCGATGAAGATCCAGGCCACCGCGGCCAGCGCCAGGGGCTTGAGGCCCTCGGCCTTGAGCTTGCGGAAGTCGGTCTCGATGCCCATGGCGGCCAGAGCCATCGACAGCAGGAAGGTGGTGGCCAGGATGATGTCGGCCTTGGGCCCGGCGGGGATGGTGACGAGGCTGTTGAGGATCACCATGCCGATGAAGCCCAGCACGAACCACGGCATCGGCGGGGCGGCGCGGGAGGCGGACTTGTCCGCGTTGTGGGAGGCGCGGCGCACGGCCATGATGCCGAGGGTGAAGACGACCGGCGCCAGCATCATGACGCGGGTGAGCTTGGCGACGGTGGCGACCTCGCCGGCATGGCTGCCGTCCTGGAAGGCGGCGGCGACGACCTGCGCGATCTCGTGGATCGAAGCGCCGGTCCACAGGCCGAAGGCGGCCGGCGACAGGTGCAGAAGGCCCGGCAGCAGCGGATAAATCAGCATCGACAGAGAACCGAACACCGTCACGCAGGCGACCGCGTAGGCGACGTCCTCGTCGCGGCCGTCGGTCACGGTGTTGGTGGCGATTACGGCGGAGGCGCCGCAGATCGAGGTGCCGGCGCCGATCAGCTCGGCCAGCTTGGCGTCGACGCCCATGACGCGGCCGAGCCACTTGGTGAAGGCGAAGGTGGCGACCAGGGTGGCGGCGATGACGGCGACGCCGGTCATGCCGACCTGGGCGACCTGCGAGGCCATCAGTTGCAGGCCCAGCAGGATGATGCCGAAACGCAGGATGCGCTTCAGGCTGAACTTGACGCCGGGAATGGCCCAGGCCGGGGTGCCGAACACATTATGAAGGGTCATGCCGATCACCGTCGCCAAAATCATCGGGCTCAGCATGCCGACCCCGGGGACATGACGCAGGGCAAAGGCGAGGCCCGCTACGCCCGCCGTCAGCAGGACGCCGGGAATCAGGGGAATTAGGCCGCCGCGGGCCCGTTGGACGTCGGCTTCGTTGGCCGGCGTAGTGGTGACGAGGGTGGTTTCGCTCATATTGGTCTCCTTTTCGAGGCCAATATGGTGCAGTGCAGCTAATCAGTCCAATTTATTAATAACGTAAAATCGTTCGATTGTACAAATCAATTCCCCAGGTCGCCAGTCCTCGTCGCCGGCCGGGCCGCCTCATCTATCTAGTGGAGTGAATTTAACATTTGATACCCGTTTGCAGCAGGCGTACTTATCAAATGTCAAATTCAAAGCTCCACTAGAATCAATAAATTGCTAGTGGTCCTTTGATTCCGACATTTGCTCCGGAGCCTGCAGCAACGGGAGGCAAATGTCGGAATCGGACCACTAGTATCTAGTGCGCACATATCTGATGCGCACACCGGCTCAGCGAAACCGCGCCGCCACTACCGCATCGCGGAGAACGTGGATCTCGTCCTCGGATTCCTGCAGCCGCAGCGCCTGGGTGTCGCGGATCGACAGCATGCCCACCAAGCGCTCCCCCTCGACCACCGGCACGTGGCGGAAGTGGTGGCGTCGCATCAACTGCTCGGCGGCGTGCAGGTCGTCCCCCGGCCGGCAGCTTTTTACCTGCGTCGACATGATATCGCTGACGCGCAGGTGGCCCAATTCGCCGCTGCCGTTGGTGGCGAAGGTGCGGACCAGATCGCGCTCCGACACGATGCCGACCATGTGCATGCCGACCTCGCAAACGGGCACCGCGCCGATGCCGTTGGTGTGCATAAGCTTGGCAAGCGTGTCCAAAGTGTCGCTCGGGCGGCACGTGACCAACCGCTGCCGTTTGCGCTCGAGAAACTCAGCTATGTTCATGGCACTTCTTTCTTGGCTCGTTGTTTCTTGTTGTTCTTGTGTTTCGGCCGTTCAGGCGCGCGCGTGGCTTACGCCCGGTGGCCTTTCAATAAGTCAATGGCGCGCGGTCCGGTTCCGCTACGCGTTCAAATACGATCAATCAGCAATTCCATCGAACAATTCGTTCGATTGCATGAATGGACAATGTCGCAGACCTTTTGCGCTAGCGCAAAAAATCGATCGGCGGATTGGTTTATGAATTAGAACGATTGTCAGCTTTCGTTTGCTCGGTTATCGTCACAGTCAAAATGAACAATACATGTTTCATGGAGGGCACGTCTGGCAATGTTCACCAGCAATCCGTTCGCTGAGCTTTCGGCGTCCGTATCTCCAGCCATCATGCAGGCCTACGTTATCGTGATGGCCGTCCTGGTGGTGGCGGGCACGCTGTTCGACGTCATCCATAAGCACAGCGCCCAATACTTCTTCGAGAACATGCGCGCCGGCAAGGCGAAGGCGAAGAAGTCCGTCGGCGGCGGCAAGAAGATCGGCATCGCGGTGCAGACCGCGGTGGTCGATGTCGCCATGTCGGGCGAGTTCTGCAACCAGCGCCGTCGTGTCGCGCATCTCCTGGGGATGTACGGCTTCGTCATCTTCGTCGTGACCACCGCCATCATGGTGTTCGGCTATCCGACGCCGGCAACGCCCACGCCGCAGATCGTCGCCGTCTTGTGGTACATCGGCGCCTTGATGGTCTGCGTCGGCGGCTATTGGTTCTGGTTCTTCATCCGCGTCGACGTCGCCGCGGAAGGCCAGTCGCCGTTGCGCCTGATGCGCGCCGATCTGTTCATCATCACGCTGGTCTTGAGCTGCACGTTCGGTCTGATCTGGGCCTGGCTGCAGACCGCGGGCAGCCCGGTGTGGGCCACGATCTTCCTGGGCCTCTTCCTCATCGACACCACGATCCTGTTCGCGGGGATTCCCTGGTCGAAGTTCTCGCACATGTTCTTCAAGCCGGCCGCGGCGTTCGAGAAGCGCGTGGGCAAAGCCAACGGTACGGCGCAGAACCTGCCGACCCAGACCCGCGACGATCCCGAGCAGCAGAAGCGACATTCCATGGAGCTGTTGGTGAAGGCTCCGATGAATATGGGACTCGGCATCAAGCGCGAAGCGCCCCGTCATTATTAAGAGACAGCCCGCACGTTCTTGGGGAACAGCTTAAGGAGCCGGACACATGCCTACCTTCGTCTATATGACAAGGTGCGACGGATGCGGACACTGCGTCGACATCTGTCCCTCGGACATCATGCACATCGATCCGACCTATCGGCGCGCCTACAACATCGAGCCGAACATGTGCTGGGAGTGCTACTCCTGCGTCAAGGCTTGTCCGCAGCACGCCATCGACGTGCGCGGCTATGCCGACTTCGCGCCGCTCGGCCACAGCGTTCGTGTCGACCGCGACGAGGAGAAGGGCACGATCGCCTGGCGCATCAAGTTCCGTAACGGGGCGGAAAAGAACTTCCTGTCGCCCATCACCACCAAGCCCTGGGGCACGGCGATCCCGAAGCTCGCGGACGTGCCGGCGCCCAGCAAGGACATGCGCGACAGCGAGCTTCTCTACAACGAGCCGAAATACATCCGCATGGATGAGGGAGGATTGCACACGCTTGAGTCCAACGGCCACAAGATGAAGAAAGGCGTGTACTACTGCTGGCTCACCAAACGATCGTCGAAGACGGCATCGATATTCTGGTCTGCGGCGCGGGCCTTGGCGGCACCGGCGCCGCGTGGGAAGCCCGGTTCTGGGGCCAGGACAAGAAAATCGTCATTGCCGAGAAGGCCAACATCGACCGCTCCGGCGCGGTCGCCCAGGGCCTCTACGCCATCAACTGCTACATGGGCACCCGCTGGGGCGAGAATAACCCGGAGGACCATGTCCGCTACGCACGCATCGACCTGATGGGGCTGGTGCGCGAGGACCTGCTGTTCGACATGGCGCGCCACGTCGACTCGACGGTGCACCAGTTCGAGGAGTGGGGCCTGCCCATCATGAAGAACCCGAAGAACGGGCAGTATCTTCGTGAAGGGCGCTGGCAGATCATGATCCACGGCGAGTCCTACAAGCCGATCGTGGCCGAGGCCGCCAAGAAATCCGCGGACAAGGTGTTCAACCGCATCTGCGTCACCCACCTGCTGATGGACGAAGCGAAGGAGAACCGGGTCGCCGGTGCCGTCGGCTTCAACGTCCGCACCGGCAACTATCATGTCTTCAAGTCCAAGACCGTGATCTGCGGCGCGGGCGGCGCGTCCAACTTCTTCAAGCCGCGTTCGGTCGGCGAGGGCTCGGGCCGCAACTGGTATGCGCCGTGGTCGTCGGCGTCGGCTTACGGGCTGATGATCAACGCCGGCGCCAAGATGACGCAGAGGGAAAACCGC
>JARRQH010000041.1:0-15541 GCA_037381985.1 Pseudolabrys sp. | reverse complement strand
TATGCCGCCTTCGTGTGCTCGCCGCACGCGCGCGCGCGCGTCCTCTCGGTGAATTCGGACGCGGCGCGCGCCGCCAAGGGCGTGCTGGCGGTGCTGGCGAGCGAGGACATCAAGGCGGCCGGCATTGGCGGCATCTCGCGCCATCCGCCCGTCGTCGGCCGTGGCGGCACCAAGATGGCGGTGCCGTTCCGCCCGGTGCTGGCCGAGACGGCGATGCACGTCGGCGATCCGGTCGCCATGGTGGTGGCGGAAACCGCCGCCCAGGCGCTGGACGCCGCCGACCTGGTCGAGGTGGCATACGAGGAACTGCCGGCGGTGATCGATCTCGACGCCGCCATGAAGGCCGACACCCAACTTTATGCGGAAGCGCCCGGCAACCTCATCGTCGACTGGCCGGGATGGGCCGAGAGCCCCGAAAACGAAGCCGCGGTCGCCGACATCATCGCCAAGGCGCCGCACGTCGCGCGCGTGTCCGTCACCCACCAGCGCCTGGTGGTGGCCGCGATGGAAACGCGTGGCGTCACCGGCGAATACGACGCTCGGATCGATAGCTACACCCTGCACGTCTGCTCCCAGGGCGCCAGTGCCTTGCGCGGCCTGGCGGCTTCCATCATGGGGGTGCCGAACGAAAAGGTGCGGGTGATCACCGAAGACGTCGGCGGCGCCTTCGGCATGAAGACCACGGTCTATCCAGAATACGTCGCGGCCCTGGTGGCCGCGAAGAAGGTCGGCCGGCCGGTGCACTGGCAATCGACGCGCTCGGAAGCCTTCGTCTCCGACGCGCAAGCCCGCGACGCGGTGAGCCATGTCGAGCTCGCGCTCGACGACAAGGGCAAGTTCTTAGGCTTGCGCGCGCGGCATCTGTGCAACCAGGGCGCCTACATCGCGCTTGCCGGCATCAACATCAACACCAACAACTTCGCGCGCTGCCTTCCCGGCATGTACCGGATTCCGAAAATCGACGTCGGCGTCGCCTGCTACGCGTCGAACAAGGTGCCGATCGCACCCTATCGCGGCGCCGGGCGACCGGAGGCGAACTACGCGCTCGAGCGCGCGGTGGAAGAAGCCGCGCGCATGTTGAAAATGGATCCGGCGCGGCTGCGCAAGAAGAACCTGATTCCGAAATCGGCCATGCCGTTCAAGACGCCGTTCAACACCTACGACAGCGGCGACTTCCCGGGCATCGTGGACGAGGCGCTCAAGCTCGCCGATTACGCCGGCTTCGCCAAGCGCAAACGCGAGGCGGCCAAGCGCAAGAAATACCGCGGCATCGGCATCTCGTGCATGCTGGAGCACGCCGGCGCGCAGCCGATGGAAGAAGCCTCCATCACCTTCACCGCAGACGATCGGCTGATCCTCGGCTGCAACGTGCAATCGACCGGCCAGAGCCACGCCACCGTGTTCGGACGGCTGCTCGCCAACAAGCTCGGCATCGACGCGAGCCGGATCGAACATCGCCACGGCGACACGGCGCTCGGCTTGAGCGGTTTCGCCTCGGTCGGCTCGCGCTCGGCCATGTGCGCCGGCAGCGCGATCGTGGTCACCGCCGACACCATGCTGGCGAAGGGCAGGAAGGTGGCCGCCTCGCTGCTGGAAGCCGGCGAGCAGGACATCGAATACCGCGACGGCGCCTTCGGCGTGGTCGGCACCGACCGCAAGGTCACGCTGTTCGAGACAGCGCGGCGGGCCAAGGAGATCGGCGAAAGCCTCGACACCAAGGACAAGGCGGAGGCACCGCTCACCTTCCCGAACGGTTGCCACATCGCCGAGGTGGAGATCGACCCCGAGACCGGCGCGCTCGACATCGTCACCTACACGGCGGTGGACGACTGCGGCAATGCACTCGACCGGACGATTGTCGAGGGCCAGGTGCATGGCAGCCTGGCGCAGGGGTTCGGCCAGGCGCTGACCGAGGATGCGATCTACGACGCCGACAGCGGGCAGCTCGTCACCGGCTCGTTCATGGACTACGGCATACCGCACGCCGAAATCATGCCGCTGGAGCTGCGCGAGGCGCTGCGCCCGACGCCGGCGACCACCAACCCGCTCGGCGTCAAGGGCACGGGCGAGGCCGGCACCACCGCGGCGATCGCGGCGGTGATGAACGCGGTGTCGAACGCTATCCCGAACGGCGCCGCCGACCACATGGAGATGCCGGCAACCCCGGCGCGGGTCTGGGAAGCGTGCAGGAAGGCAGAGGGGAAATAGCGGCCGACGCATACCACGCTGTCAAAACAAAATGGCCGGGCAAAAGCCCGGCCATTTTCATTTCAAATGCGCGCGCCTCACCCCTGCGAGATGAACTTGGTGTTCAGATACGCGCTCAGGCCCTCGACGCCACCTTCGGAGCCGTAGCCGGAATCCTTGATACCGCCGAACGGCGTCTCGGGCGTCGAGATGGCGACCGAGTTGACGCCCACCATGCCGGACTGCAGCGCGTCGCCGATCATGGCCGCGTTCTTGTCCGAGGAGGTGAAGGCATAAGCCGCGAGCCCGAACTCCAGCGAGTTGGCACGCTCGACCACCTCGTCGATCGTCTTGAAGCTGACGATCGGCGCGACCGGCCCGAACGGCTCCTCGGTCATGATCTTGGAGTCGTCCGGCACGTCGGTCACGATGGTCGGCTCAAAGAAGAAGCCCTGGTTGCCGTGGCGCGAGCCGCCGGTGACGACCTTGCCGCCGCGATCCTTGGCGTCGGCGACGAAGCTGTCCATGGCGTCGAGCCGGCGCGGATTGGCGAGCGGGCCCATGGTGATGCCCTTCTCCAGGCCGTCGCCAAGCTTCATACCCTTGGCGTACTCGGTGAAGCGCGCCAGGAACTTGGGATAGTTCTTCTCGTGCACGTAGAACCGCGTCGGCGAAATGCACACCTGCCCCGCGTTGCGGTATTTGAAGGCGGCGATGGTGTCGGCGGCCTTTTCGGGATCGGCGTCCTCGAACACCACCACCGGCGAATGGCCGCCGAGCTCCATGGTGGCGCGCTTCATGCTCTTGGCGGCGAGCGCGGCGAGATGCTTGCCGACCGGCACCGAGCCGGTGAACGAAACCTTCCTCACGATCTTCGACGGGATCAGATATTCGGACACTTCGGCCGGCACGCCGAACACCAGGTTGACCACGCCCGCCGGCACGCCGGCATCGGCGAAGCACTTCACCAGCTCGACGCAGCCGCCGGGGGTTTCTTCCGAGGCCTTGATGATGATCGAGCAGCCGGCGGCGAGCGCGCCGGCGATCTTGCGCACCGGGGTCAGCACCGGGAAATTCCACGGCGTGAAGGCGGCGACCACGCCGACCGGCTCGTGCGTGACAAGCTGACGCACACCCGGCTGCCGGCCCGGGACGATGCGCCCGTAAGCGCGGCGGCCCTCATCGGCGTACCAATCGATGATGTCGGCGGATGTCAGCACCTCGATGCGCGCTTCCGGATAGACCTTGCCCTGCTCCTGCACCATCACCTTGGCAACGTGGTCGCTGCGCTCGCGGAGCAGGTCGGCGGCTTTACGCATCAGCTTGGAGCGGTCGTAGGCCGACGTCGCCTTCCAGGTGGCGAAACCCTTTTTGGCTGCGGCGAGCGCGGCGTCGAGATCGGCCTTGCTGGCGTGGGGCAGATGCGCGAGCGGCTTTTCCGTCGCGGGATTGATCACATCCTCGCCCTTGCGCCCCTTGCCGTCGAGCCACTGGCCGTCGATGAAAAGCGCGAGATCGGTATACATTCGGAGCCTCGTTATTATCTGGGGAGAACAGTCGGCCGCTGCATTAGCACTTTCGCCACGCCACGGCCACTCGGCGGACGGTAGCCGGTGGCGGCCATGGCGTTCTCACCATGTGCAAGGTCTTGTGTGCGCTGCACATAAGAGGGGCGGCACATCGCCGCCGGGGCGACCTGGAGCCCCCAACGCCAGCCCCCGACGCCAACCCCTAACGCCAGCTCTTGGGAACGCCAGCACACGGTTGCGGCCAGACGGCCATCTGCCCAAGGAAGCGGCAGTTGCGACGGCCATCGCAGCGGCGGTTGCGGCCGAGGGTCTCGGAATACGGATCGCAGAATTTTGCCCGCAAATGCCGACGATCGGAAGCAAGTCTTCGCAATTGGAGTTGGCTTTCGCCGATATTCTGGTGCTATCGTTCTCTTGAGCAGCCTGACGACGCAATTACCGTAGAGGGGCGGCACTGTTGCGTTTGGAACGGATCGCAAGACTCCGCCAACGCCGCAGTACGGAGGAAACGAACAGTCCTGGGAGGGCACAACGATGCGTACATCCATAACGCTCGCGCTCGGCGTGGCCGGCGCGATTTTCGCCTATAACGTGGCTTCCGCCGCGGACGTGATTACGCTCGGCGCGGCGGTCTCCGAGACCGGCAAGTATTCGGCCAACGGCGTTTTCACGGAAAAGGGCTATCAACTCGCGGTCGACAAGATCAATTCTCAGGGCGGCGTGAAGGTCGGCGGCAAGACCTACAAGCTGGCCGTCAAGTTCTACGACGATGAATCGAGCCCGGCGCGCGGCGCCGAACTGGTCGATCGTCTGGTCAAGCAGGACGGCATCAAGTTCATCCTCGGCCCCTATTCGTCCGGTCTCACCAAGGCGGTCGCGCCTGAGACCGAACGGCTGAAGGTCCCGATGGTGGAAGCCAACGGCGCTGCCCGCTCGCTGTTCACCAACGGTTACAAGTACCTGTTCGCCACGCTGACCACCGCGGACCAGTATCTCGCCAGCGCGATCGATCTCGCCGCTGCGAACGCCGGCGCGCTCAAGAAGAAGCCCAACCAAATCAAGGTCGCAGTCGTGGTCGAGAACGACCCCTTCAGCAAGGACGTGCGCAAGGGCGTGGTCGACCGCATGAAGAAATATGGGATGAAGCTGGTTGTGGACGACCAGTTGCCACGCGATCTCAGCGATATGACGGCGACGCTGACCAAGGTCAAGGCGCTGAAGCCGGACGTGCTCATCATTTCCGGCCATTCCAAGGGCGCCGCAACCGGCGTCCGGGAAATCGCCGAGCAGCATTTAACGACTCCGATCGTCGCCATGACCCATTGCGACTCGGCCCAGATCATCAAGAAATTCGGCAAGCAGGCCGGATACATCCTGTGCGCGACCCAATGGGCGCCGACGCTGACCTACAAAGGCAAGGTGTTCGGCTCGGCGGGCGATTACGCCAAGGCGTTCAAGGCGCGCTACAAAGTCGATCCGCCCTATCAGGCCGCAGAGTCGTCGGCTGCGGTGATCACTTACGCCGACGCCCTTCACCGCGCCGGCAAGCTCGACAAGGAAGCGGTGCGCGACGCGCTGGCCAAGACCGACCTGATGACCTTCTATGGCCCCATCAAGTTCGACGAAACCGGCAAGAACGCCGGCAAGCCGATGGCGCTCTTTCAGGTCCTCGACGGCAAGTACGTGGTCGTTTCGCCGCCGAAGTTCGCCGAGAAGAAAGCCGTCATTCCGCGGCCTGCGATGAACTGACGACCGTCGCGTCAGCACACAGCCGGGGCCACCAGCGCCCCGGCCGATGTCGCGCATCACATCGGAATGGCATTACAACGCGGCGCGCGATGAGCGCTCAAGGAGCGGGAGTTTTCGATTGCTCGAAAACCTGTCTTTGCTTTTTCAAGTGCCGATGATCGGCGCCAACCTCATCGTCAACGGCATGCTGATCGGCTCGATCTTCGCGCTTGCAGCCTACGGCATGGCGCTGGTCTGGGGCGTGATGAACATCATAAACATCGCCCAGGGCGAGTTCGTCATGCTCGGCGGCTACGTTACCATGATCTTGTTCTGGAACGGCATTCATCCGCTGTTCGGCGTGGTGGTGGCGCCGTTCGTTCTGTTCTTCATCGGCTACGCGCTTTACCGGCTGGTGGTGTTTCGTGTGGTCGACCGCGACCTGTTCGTCTCGCTGCTCGCCACCTTCGGGCTGTCGATCTTGCTGCAGCAGCTGATGAACACGGTTTTCACCGGCAACGTGCAGACCGCGCGCGCCCATCTCGGCGACACGCAGCTCTTCGGCGGGCAGATTTCGGTCGCCAACGTCAAGGTGCTGGCCTTCGTGCTGGCGATCGTTACGGGCGGATGCCTGGTCGCCTTCATGCGCCGGACCAGGCTCGGCCAGGCGATCCGAGCCACCGCGCAAAACCCGCGCGCGGCACGCGTGCTCGGCATCGACACCGACCGGGTCTACGCCGTCACCTTCGGGCTCAACGCGGCAATCTGCGGCGCCGCCGGCGCGCTGGTGGCAATGGCCTACACCGTCCACCCTTATATCGGGCTGCCCTACACCATCCGCGCGTTCATGATCGTGGTCGTCGCAGGCCTCGGCAACATCGCCGGCGTGATCCTGGCCGGGCTGGGCCTCGGCGCTGCGGAAGACATCGCCGGGTTCGTACTCGGCAGTCAGTTCCAGCTCGCCTTCGTCTTCAGCTTGCTGGTCGGGGTGCTGATCTGGCGCAACGCGCGACTTTCCGCCAAACGGCAGTACCTGCGATGAGCCCGTCCACGCGAAAGCTCGCCGGCTACGGCGCCATCGTCGCGCTCGGTATCGCCCTGCCGTTCCTGATGCCGTCCTATCATTCGCAACTCACCGAGTTGTGGCTGTTCGTCGTGTTCGCCCTGACCTGGGACCTGGTCGGCGGACAGGCCGGCTACAACTCGTTCGGCAACGTGCTGTTCGTCGGCGTCGGCACCTATGCCTGCGCGGTGACGCAGATCGGTCTCGTCTATAGCGTCGCCCAATACACCGCGGCGGAGGGCGGCAACGCCACCGTCTTTACCTTCACCGTACCGCAATACCTCACCGGCCTAGCGCTCGGCCTGCCGGTGGGCGGGATCATAGCGGGACTTGTGGCGCTAGTGTTCGGCCGCATGGTGCTGGGCATGCGCGGGCACTACTTCGCGATCTGTACGCTCGGCCTCGGGATCGCCGCCGGCCAGATCGCCGCCGGCTGGCAATGGATCGGTGCCGGCGACGGACTGTCGTCGCCCAACGTGCCGATCCAACTCGGCGACATCGGCGATATGCTCTACTACCTAGCCTTCGCACTCGCGGTCGTCACCTTCGTGGCAATCCGCTGGCTGCTGTCGACCCGCTTCGGGCTGGCGCTCAACGCCATCCGCGACGACGAGGACAAGGCGGAAGCCATGGGCCTGCCGACCACCTGGATCAAGGTGTCGGCCTGGACCGTCGCGGCCGTTCTGCTCGGCATCTCCGGCGGCATCCTCGGCAACCTCAAGCGCTTCATCGACCCGATCGACGTGGCATTTGCCGGCGAGACCTATGGTGTGTGGATGGTGTTGATGGCGATCTTGGGCGGCAAGGGCACGATCTGGGGCCCGGTGATCGGCGCCGTCGTCTTCCAGGTGCTCAAGGAAGCGTTCTGGATCTACCTGTTCGGCTGGCAGCGGGTTGCGCTCGGGCTGATGATCGTCGTCATCGTGGTGTTCTTCCCGCAGGGCATCCTGGGCTGGGCGCGCGAGAAATTCCCCGAATGGTTCGGCCTGCGCATCGACAAGGCGCGCGGCGGCGGGCCGGCGGCGGCCCGGGAGGCGGCGGAATGAGCGCGCTTCTCGAAGTCGAAAAAGTCTCCAAGGCCTTCGGCGGCGTGCAGGCCAACAAGGGTATTTCCCTGGAGGTGCCCGAGGGCTCGATCGTCGGGCTGATCGGCCCCAACGGTTCCGGCAAGACCACCCTGTTCTCCTCCGTCGTCGGCCAATACCCGATCGACTCGGGCTCGATCCGCTTCGAGGGCCAGGAGATCTCCAAGCTGCGGGTGCCGCAGATCGCGCGGCTCGGGCTGCTGCGCACATTCCAGCAGACCCGCATCTACGGCCAGATGACCTGCATGCAGAACATGACCATCTCGGCCTCGGTGCGCAAACGCGGTTTCCGCGAGCTGTTCCACGGCCAGCACGACCCGCAGGTGTGGAAGCACGCCGAAGACATGCTGGAGTTCGTCGGCCTCTACGAGAAACGCTTCCTGCTCGCCGGCTCGCTGTCGTTTGGCCAGCAGAAGCTGCTCGAATTCGCCATGGCGCTGATGAACGAGCCGCGGCTCCTGATGCTCGACGAGCCCACCGCCGGCATCAACCCGACGCTGATCAACGGGCTGATCGACCGACTCAAGCGCGCCAACAAGCAGTTCGGCATCACCCTCTTCGTCATCGAGCACAACATGCGGGTGATCATGAACCTCGCCCAGCACATCTACTGCCTGGCGCACGGCGAGCTGTTGGCCGCCGGCACGCCGGACCAGATCCGCAACGACCCCAACGTCCTCGATGCCTATCTGGGAGCCCACTGACGATGAGCGAACGGGACATCCAGGGCTACGGCTATGGCGACGTCGACTCGATCATGTCGGTCGACGCCGTGCAGCGCGAAGCGGAAGCCATCGCCGAAAACGCGCCGTCGATCGGCGAGATCGAAAAGCTGGTCGAGGGCGATAGCTTTCTCGTTATCGACGACCTGCATTCCGGTTACGGGCAGATGGAGATCCTGCACGACTTCTCGCTGCGGGTCGGCAAGGGCCAGTCGCTCTGCCTGATCGGACCGAACGGCGCCGGAAAGTCGACGGTGCTGCATTCGATCTTCGGCTTCGCCACGGTGATGGCCGGCAGCATCCAGGTGAACGGCAAGGAGGTTTCAAAGCTCTCCTCCAACGAAAAGCTGAAGAGCGCCGGCATCGCCTATATCCTGCAGGACAATTCCGTGTTCCCCGACATGACGGTAGAGGAAAACCTCTGGATGGGTGGTTTCCTTAAAGCGCGGCCGGCGGAGGCGCATGCGGCGGCCGACAAGGTGTTCGCCAAGTACGAGCGGCTGGCGCAACGGCGCCACCAGCCGGCGCGCGTTCTGTCGGGCGGCGAGCGGCGGCTGTTGGAAATCTCGCGCGCGCTGGTGATGGAGCCGGACGTGCTGCTGGTGGACGAGCCCTCGATCGGTCTGGAACCGCGCTATATCGACATGGTGTTCGAGATCCTAGACGACCTGCAACACAACGAGGGCAAGACCATCGTCATGGTCGAGCAGAACGCCAAGAAGGGCCTCAGCTTCGCCGACATCGGCTACGTGCTGGTGTCGGGCCAGCTCGCCAAAGCGGGCAAGGGCGCGGAGCTCTTGGAAGACCCGGACGTGGCGCGGCTGTTCCTGGGCGGCTAGGCGCCCAGGATAAGAGGCATCACGGTGAGGTGGTCCGTCCTCAGCTCCCGGTGAACTGAGGCTTGCGCTTTTCCATGAACGCCTTGCGGCCTTCCTTGTAGTCGTTGGAGGCGAAGCACTCCGACACCAGTTCGTCGCAGCGCTCGAGATTGCGTTCGCTTGCCGACTTCACGGTCTCGCCGACGATATATTTCACCGAGTTGACCGTGAGCGGGGCGTTGCCGCTGATGGTGTCGGCGTAGTTCTGCACATAGGCTTCGAGTTCGTCGGTCGGCACCACGCGGTTGACCAGCCCCATGACCTTGGCTTCCTCGGCCGTGAACTGGCGCGCGGTGTAGAAGATTTCCTTGGCGAAGGACGGCCCAACCACGTCGACCAGCTTCTTGATGCCCTTGAAGCCGTAGCCGAGGCCGAGCTTGGCGGCCGGCACCGCGAATTTGGAATTGTCCGAGCAGATGCGCAGGTCGCAGCACAGCGCCAGCCCCATGCCGCCGCCGATGCAATAGCCGCGGATCATGGCGATGGTCGGCTTCGGAAACTCGTAGATCGCGGTGCTGGTTTCGTCCACCACGACGTTATAGCGGTCGATCGCTTCCTTGCTGGAGCGCTCCTTCTCGAACTTGGAGATGTCGGCGCCCGACACGAAAGCCTTGCCGCCGGCGCCGGTCAGCACCACCACGCGGATGGCGTCGTCCTTGGCGAATTCGGCGAGGATGTCGGCCGCGGCTTCCCACATCTCCAGCGACACGGCGTTGTGGCGCTCGGGGTTATTGAAGATGAGATAGCCAACGCCGCCTTCCTTGCGGGACAGCATCTTGTCGGTCTGGGGCACTACGTTCATCGTCGCGTTCCTTCTCTGACTTGATCCGTCATCCTGAGGTGCGAGGCCGCGATTGCGGCCGAGCCTCGAAGGATGGCGGCCCTGAATTCTGTGCCCGTCGCCCTTCGAGGCCCGCCTTCGGCGGGCACCTCAGGGTGACGGATTGAGTCAAACCGCCTTCGCCTCGTGCAAGTCGGCGATCTCGGCATCGGAAAAGCCGAATTCCTTGAACACCTCGTCGGTGTGCTGGCCCTGCTCCGGCGGGGTGGAAACGATCTTGCTGGGCGTGCGCGACAGCGTGAACGGCTGGCCGACGAACACCTGCTCGCTGCTGTCCGGCCGCGTCGCGCCTTGCGCGATACCGAGATGCTTCACCTGCTCGTCGGCGAATACCTCGTCGATGGAATTGATCGGCCCGCACGGCACGCCGGCCTTGTTGAAGATGGCGATCCATTCGGCACTGGTCTTTTTGACGGTCTGCTTCTCGATCGCGGCGTTGACCTCGTCACGATTCTTGGAGCGCGCGCCGCTCGAATTGAAGCCCTCGCGGTCGATCAGCTCCGGCGCCCCGATCGCCTGGCAAATGCGCTGCCACATCACGTCGCCACCGCCGGCGATATTGATGTAGCCGTCCTTGGTCTTGAACACGCCGGTCGGAATGGTGGTCGGGTGGTTGTTGCCGGCCTGCTTGGCCACTTCCTGCGCCTGCAGCCAGCGCGCGGCCTGAAAATCGAGCATGAATATCTGCGCCTGCAGCAGCGAGGTCGAGACCCACTGACCTTCGCCCGACACGTCGCGTTCGAGCAGCGCGGTCAGGATGCCGATGGCGCAGAACAGGCCGGCGGTGAGATCGGCGACCGGGATGCCGACGCGCATCGGCCCCCCGCCGGGCTTGCCGGTGATCGACATCAGCCCGCCCATGCCTTGCGCAATCTGGTCGAAGCCGGGCCGGTCACGATAGGGCCCGTCCTGGCCGAAGCCGGAAATACTGGCCAGCACGATGCCCTTGTTAATCTTCTTCAGGCTCTCGTAGTCGACGCCGAGGCGGTTCTTCACGTCGGGACGAAAGTTCTCGACCACCACGTCAGCCTTCTCGACCAGCCGCTTGAAGGCGGCGAGCCCTTGCGGCGATTTCAGGTCGAGGGTGATCGAACGCTTGTTGCGATGCAGGTTCTGGAAGTCCGATCCCTGGCGCGGGCCGCCCGGCCCCTCGCCCTTTTCCAGGTGCGGCGGAGTCTCGATCTTGACGACGTTGGCGCCCCAGTCGGCGAGCTGGCGCACGCAGGTCGGCCCCGAACGCACGCGGGTCAGGTCGAGCACGGTAAAACGTGAGAGAGCCTGGGAGGCCCGGGGAAAAGGCATGGGCGACCTCCGGACGGAAAAGGTTGGCACGGCGTTAAAGCCGAAAAAGGCGCCCCGCGCCATCCCCCCAACTGGTCCGTTCCGTCCCCTACCTTGCAGGGCGGTTCCACCCAATTCATTCATCGTGCAGCCGGAATTCGGCGTGAACGGCCTTGAAAAGACCACGCATGGCTGTCATATGACCCGTGCGGATGCAGAGACCCGATTCTAAAGGGTCAGCGGGCCGCGTGCACGAAACCGGCCATCCAAGGCCATTTTCGCCCCGCCCATCCGACTTCTCAAACGACCGACAACCCTGGCCACGCGGGATGTCTTAAAGACCCCGCGATTCCGCCGTCCGCACCCGCGGCCCGGCCGTCTCGCTTTATAAGAAAGACACTCTTTGACTTCGTTTAACGACTTCGGCCTCGCAGAGCCGATCCTTCGCGCCCTCGCTGAAGAGAAATACGAAACCCCCACCCCGATCCAGGCCCAAACCGTCCCGCTTGCGCTTTCCGGCCGCGACGTCATCGGCATTGCCCAGACCGGCACCGGCAAGACCGCCTCGTTCGCGCTGCCGATCCTCAACCGCCTGTTCACCGAGCGCCGCCGGCCCGAGAAGAAATCGACCCGGGTACTGGTGCTGTCGCCGACGCGCGAGCTCTCAGGCCAGATCGCCGACAGCTTCCGCACCTACGGCCGCCACGTCCGCCCGCTCGACGTGGCGCTGGCGATCGGCGGCGTGCCGATCAACCGCCAGATCCGCGCCGTGAACCGCGGCGTCGAGGTGCTGGTGGCGACGCCGGGCCGCCTGCTCGACCTCGTCCACGGCCGCGCGCTCAAGCTCGACCAGATCGAGGTGCTGGTGCTGGACGAAGCCGACCGCATGCTCGACATGGGCTTCATCCACGACATCCGCAAAATCGTCGCCATGGTGCCGAAGGACCGCCAGACGCTGTTCTTCTCGGCCACCATGCCGGGCGAGATCACCAAGCTCGCGGGCCAGATGCTGCGCGATCCGGCGAAGGTGTCGGTGGCGCCGCAGGCGACCACCGCCGAGCGTATCGCCCAGCGCGTGATCCTGACCGATAAAGCGTCCAAGACCGGCCTGCTCAACGAGGTGCTCAAGAGCGAGCCGATCGACCGCGTGCTGGTGTTCACTCGCACCAAACACGGCGCCGACAAGGTGGTACGCCAGCTCAACAAGTCCGGCCACGCGGCGGAAGCGATCCACGGCAACAAGTCGCAGGGCCAGCGCGAGCGCGTGCTCGCCGCCTTTCGTAACGGGTCGCTACGCACGCTGATCGCGACGGATATCGCCGCCCGCGGCATCGACGTCGACGGCGTCAGCCACGTCATCAACTACGACCTGCCGAATGTGCCGGAATCCTACGTCCACCGCATCGGCCGCACCGCGCGCGCCGGCGCCGAAGGCATTGCGATCTCGTTCTGCGATCACGAGGAGCGCGCCTACCTGCGCGATATCGAAAAGCTGATCCGCATGGCGATCCCGATGACCGATCGGCGCACCGGCAAGTCCCATGGTCAGTCCCAGGGCGAGCCGGCGGCGGAGGGGCGTCCCCACGCCCATGCCTCGGCGCACCATCGCAACGGCAGCGGGGGCAAGGGCGGCGACAACGCCAAGAACGGGCGCCCGCAGACCCGTGGCTAGAAAAAGCGGCGGGTCCGCTATGGCGAGCAGGCCGCGCAAGCCGCAAACGGCGAGCACCGCCACCACGGCAAGCGGGCGAATGGCGGCCATCCCGACCATGGGAACCGTGCGAAAGAGCAGCCAAAGGCGCTCGAAAATGTTACATTCATGCAGCGCCCGGGCACACGCCGCCATACGGCCGGTCAGCGCGCGCCGCGTTGACCCTGGCCGAGCGCGCTAGTGGTCCGATTCCGACATTTGCATCCCGTTGCCGCAAGCTCCCGAGCAAATGTCGGAATCAAAGGACCACTAGCAAGAACTTGGTTCTAGTGGAGCCTTGAATTTGACATTTGATGAGCGGCTTGCCGCAAATGGGTATCAAATGTCAAATTCGCTCCACTAGTTCAACTGGAGAGGACTGAATGGCGAAAGAAGAGATGCTGGAGTTCGACGGAACGGTCACCGAGGTGCTGCCGGACGGCAACTTCCGGGTCAAACTCGACAACGACCACGAGGTGCTGGCCTATACAGCCGGCAAGATGCGCAAATTCCGTATTCGGACCGGCGTCGGCGACCGGGTGATCGTGGAAATGTCGCCGTACGACCTGCAGCGCGGCCGCATCAGCTTCCGCCATCGTGGCGAGTCGGCGCCGCCGCCTGGCCAACAGCGCCGGCCGAATTTCCGCCGCCGCTGAGCGCCCAGCCCGCCGGCCGGCGAAACGGCCTGTGGGCACGATTGCGGAGCGGCTCGTCATGATTCCGGCGGGTTTACCGGGATTGACTTGAGGCGGGGGCTCGGAATTCCAACACGCTGGAGTGCCCGCCTGTCATGACCATCACGACCTTTATGCGCGCCGCGCTGGTGGCGCTCCTCGCCGGCGGCCTCGGGTCGGCCGCCGCGCAGCCGCACCGGCCTTCGCCGCAACAGCAGGAAGCTTCCGGCGGCAAGGGCGTGCTGCGACTGCTGCCGGCCGACAGCGTCACCCAGCACACGATCCAGACGCCGGACGGCAAGCTCGCCTATACGGCAACCGCCGGCACCCTGCCGCTCTACGGCCAGTCGGGCGAAGAAATCGGCTCGATTTTCTATACCGCCTACGTGAAGAAGAACGCCGGGCCGAACCGGCCGCTCACCTTCGCCTTCAACGGCGGCCCGGGTGCCGCCTCCGCCTTCCTGCACCTGGGGCTCGCCGGCCCGCGCATCCTCGACCTCGGGCCGCACGCGCGCAACGCCGCGCGCGCCAAGCTCATCGACAACCCCGACACCTGGCTACGCTTCACCGACCTCGTCTTCATCGATCCGATCGGCACCGGCTGGAGCCGCACCGTCAAGTCCGACACGGCCAAGGCGTTCTGGAGCGTCGACGGCGACGCCAACTCCATGGCCAAGGCGGTGGCGCTCTACGTGTCGAAGAACAACCGCGACGCCGCGCCGAAATACCTGCTGGGCGAAAGCTATGGCGGCTTCCGCGCCGCCAAGGTGGCGCGCAAGCTCGAAAGCACGCAGGGCATCATCCCCGCCGGCATCGTCATGCTGTCGCCGCTCTTGGAAGGCTGGCTCACCTTCGGCGACGACCAGTCGGCGCTGAATTCTGCCTTGCTGCTGCCGTCGCTGGCGGCGACGCGGCTCGAGCAAGCGCACGCCTTCACGCCGGAGAAACTGAAGGACGCCGAGAAATTCGCGCTCGGCGATTATCTGTCGACGCTCGCCGGCAAGCCGCCGGAGGGCGCGCGTGCCAAGGCCTTCTATAAGAAGGTGGCCGACATCAGCGGCCTCCCGCTCGACATGGTCACGCAGCAACGCGGTTTCGTCAATCGCGGCGTGGTAAAGAACCTGCGGTCGAACGAAAGTAAGATCGTCAGCGCCTACGACGCCACCTACGCGGTCGACGATCCGTTCCCCGAGCGGCGCGGCTCGCACCAGCCCGACCCCATCCTGGCCGGCGTCGCGCGCGCCTATGGCGGGGCGTTCGCGGCCTACGCGCGCAACGAACTCGGCTTCAAGACGCCGATGACCTACAAGCTCTTGGCCGACGACGTCACCCGCCACTGGAAATGGGACGGCACTCGCCAGAGCATCGGCGCGGAAGGCGACCTGCGCGTGCTGCTCAGCTTCGACGACAAGTTCCGCCTGCTGATCGGCCACGGGCTGAGCGACCTGGTGACGCCGTTCGCGGCGACGCAATACGTGCTCAACCACCTGCCGCCGCTGCCGCCCAAGGGCCGCGTCACGCTCAAGCTCTATCCCGGCGGCCACATGGTCTATCTCGACCCGGCCTCGCGCAAGGCGTTCACCCAAGACGCTGCGAAATTCTATCGCGCGGGGGAGAAGGAGTAGCCTTTCTCTCTGCCATCCTGAGGTGGCCGCGCTACGCGGCGCGCACCTCAGGGTGACGGTTACCCCTCGCCCGGCACATATTGCTTGCCGATATTCGGCGTGCGGCCGAGGCCGGCAACTCCCAGATCCTGGCGCCGGCCGGATTGGTGTCGGCGTCGACGCCCTTGCGGTTGGCCGAACCCGGACCGCAGGACGTGAAGGCCGCGATCGGCTGGCCGGAGACGTAGGGCACCTTCTC
>JARRQH010000040.1:0-21653 GCA_037381985.1 Pseudolabrys sp. | reverse complement strand
CCGCCGCGGGCCGGAGGGGCTCGCCGCCCTAGCGGCAAGCGAGCAGCAGCTCGATTCCTCCAACACCTACCTGCAACCGCGCGCGAAAGGCCGACGCCGCAAATGACACACGTTTTGCACCGGGCGATCGCACACCGCTATCCGACGGCGGTGTCGGGCACAGGCGTCACCATCAAGGACGAGACCGGCAAGGATTACATTGACGCCTCCGGCGGCGCCGCGGTCTCGTGCCTCGGCCATTCGCATCCCGACGTGATCGCCGCCATGCGCGCGCAGCTCGATCATCTCGAATACGCGCACACCAGCTTCTTCACGACGCAGGTTGCCGAAGAGCTTGCCGACGACCTGGTCGCGCACGCGCCGCCCGGGCTCGGCCACGCCTTCTTCGTCAGCGGCGGTTCGGAAGCCATCGAGGCCGCGCTCAAGCTGGCGCGGCAATATTTCGTGGAACGCGGCGAACCGCAGCGGCGCCATCTGATCGCGCGCCGGCAAAGCTACCACGGCATCACCCTCGGCGCGCTCGCCATCGGCGGGCGGCTGGGGCAGCGCAAGCCATTCGCGCCCCTTCTGATCGAAACCCATCACGTTGCGCCGGTCTACGAGTACCGCGAGCGCGGCGCCACCGAAACACCGGAAGCCTATGGCGAACGGCTGGCCCAAGAGCTGGAAGCCAAGATCGAGGAACTCGGCGGCGAGAACGTCATCGCCTTCATCGCCGAGACCGTCGTCGGCGCCACGCTGGGCGCGGTGCCGGCCGTCCCCGGCTACTTCAAGCGCGTACGGGAACTTTGCGACCGCCACGGCATCCTCCTCATCCTCGACGAGGTGATGTGCGGCATGGGCCGCACCGGCACGCTGCACGCCTGCGAGCAGGAAGGCGTCAGCCCCGACCTGATGGCGATCGCCAAGGGTCTCGGCGGCGGCTACGCACCGATCGGCGCACTGCTGCTGAACGACAAGATCTTCGCGACGCTCAAGGTCGGTTCCGGCGCCTTCCAGCACAGCCACACCTACACGGGCCATCCGCTGGCCTGCGCCGCCGCGCTTGCCGTCCAGCGCGTGATCCGGCGCGACAATCTGCTTGAAAACGTAGGCGTCCAGGGCGACTATCTCAACCGCCGGCTGCACAAACGTTTTGGCAATCATCCTTACGTCGGCGACGTGCGTGGCCGCGGCCTGTTCCAGGGTCTCGAGATCGTCGCCGACCGGGGAACCAAAGAACCTGTCGATCCGGCGCGCAAATCGCATTCACGCATCAACGCGGAGGCAATGGCGCGCGGAGTGATGGTTTATCCAATGGGGGGCACCGTCGACGGCGTTCGCGGGGATCACATACTGCTCGCACCCCCCTTTATCATTGACAATACGATCGTGGACGCGATCGTGGAGCGGCTGGGAGAGGCCATCGATGCCGCGATCAGCGAGGCACGCGATGGAGGCTCACAGAAGAGCGCGTGAAGGGAGGCCATCCAGGCCCTCCAGTACCAGTAGCCTACAACACTCGGGGCGACCAGAAGGAGGAGAAGAGCAATGACGTCATGGTTTGGAAAGTCCATGCTCGCCAGCCTTATTGGCGCGGCAATGATTGCCGGCGCGGGAGTGTCCTACGCGAAGGACAAGGTCACTTACATCACCATCGGCACGGGCGGGCCGACGGGTGTCTATTTCGTCGTCGGCAATTCGGTCTGCCGATTGGTGAACGCCGCCGCGGCCGAGGGGCGCAAAGGCTCACAGAATCATCTGCGCTGCTCGGCGCCGTCGACCGCCGGTTCGACCTACAACATCGGTCAGATCTGCGCCGGCGAGCTCGATTTCGGCGTCGCCCAGTCGGACTGGCAGTACCATGCGTACAAGGGTGACAGCAAAAAGGTCACGAAGTGCCCGAAGCTGCGCGCCATGTTCTCGGTTCACAGCGAGCCCTACCAGCTTATCGCTGGAAAGGACTCCGGAATCCACGCGTGGAGTGACCTCAAAGGCAAGCGCTTCAACATCGGCAACCCCGGATCCGGCCAACGCGGCACGACCGAGGAACTGATGAAGGCGGACAACATGACCACGTCCGCTTTCGCCGCCGCCACCGAGTTGACGTCGACCGAGCAAGCGACGGCCCTCTGCGACGGCAACATCGACGCCTTCGGCTACACTGTCGGGTTCCCAAACGCCGGCGTGGCGGTCGCCACCGACGGCTGCGGCGCCTATGTTGTCGGCCTGAAGAGCGATCCGGGCGCCCAGAAGTTGGTTGCCGAGCATCCGTACTATTCGTGGGCGACCATTCCGAAGGGCACTTACTCGACGACCGAGAAGGACGTGACCACGTTCGGCGTCAAGGCGACCTTCGTCACCAGCGCCGACGTGCCGGACGACGTCGTCTACCAGGTGACCAAGGCGGTTTTCGAGAACATGGATCTGTTCCGCTCACTGCATCCGGCTTTCGCTCATCTCGATCCCAAGCAGATGATCAAGGCCGGCCTGTCGGCACCGATCCATCCCGGCGCGCTGAAGTACTACAAGGAAAAGGGCTGGATTAAGTAAGCCCCTTGGAACCACGACCGGCGCCCCGACCGGGGCGCCGGCCCTTCCCACAGCCCACGGCAGCAAACCGAGATGGCCAATCAGAACGCGGTTGAGCCGCAGCCCGACCAAAGCGTGGCGGAAGCTGCGGCCCAAGCCATGGAACGGCTTGAGGCCAACCGGGCAGCCGGACCGACGCTCGACCGCGTTATCGCTGTCCTGTGTGTCTGCTGGACGCTGTTTCAGCTCTGGATCGCCTCGCCATTGCCGTTCATGCTGGCGCGTGTCTTTCCGGAAGGGGTCATCACCGATGTGCCGGCGCGGGCCGTGCATCTGGCCTTCGGTCTGGCGCTGGCCTTCCTCATTTTCCCGGCTCATTCCGGCCACCTTCGCCAACGCATTCCGTGGTACGATATCGCCTTGGCCGTGATTGCCGCCGGCTGCGCCTCCTATCTGTTTTTCGGCTATGACGGCCTCGTGCTCCGCCAAGGCGTCCTGCTGAAGTGGCACTTCGGCGGATTGACGATTCCGATCGAAGCCATCATCGGCGGCATCGGTATCGTTCTGTTGCTCGAAGCGACCCGGCGCGCGATCGGTATTCCGCTGGTCATCGTGTGTACTATCTTTCTGCTGTATTCGATCTTCGGCCAGGAGATGCCGATGGTCATATCGCACAAGGGCGTCTCGCTGGAGCGGCTCATCGGCTACCAGTGGCTTGGAGGCGAGGCGATCTTCGGCATTCCGCTCAGCGTCTCGACGAGCTTCGTCTTCCTGTTCGTTTTTTTCGGCGCGCTGCTGGAAAAGGCCGGCGCCGGCCAGTTCTTTCTCGATCTGGCGTTCGCACTGGTTGGGCGCGTGCGCGGGGGGCCGGCGAAGGCGGCGATCCTCGCTTCCGGCCTGACCGGCATGATTTCCGGATCGTCGATCGCCAACGTGGTCACCACCGGCACTTTCACCATTCCGGTCATGCGCAAGTCCGGCATGCCGGCGGTCAAAGCCGGCGCCATTGAGGTCGCCGCCTCGACCAACGGCCAGCTGATGCCGCCGATCATGGGCGCGGCGGCCTTCATCATCGCCGAGTTCATCGGCGTCACCTACTTCGACGTGGTCAAGGCCGCCGCCATTCCCGCCGCGATTGCCTATCTCGCGCTGTTCTACATCTCGCATCTGGAGGCGCTGAAGCTCGGTCTGCGCGGGGTGCCGGCCGCCGAGATTCCGCCGCTCGGTAAGACGCTGCGGAGCGGCGTTCTCTATCTCATTCCGCTGGCGATCCTCGTCTATCTGTTGCTCGTCAGGCGCTGGAGCCCGCAGGCTTCGGTCTTCTATTCGATCCTGTCGCTATTCGCGATCGTACTGCTGCGGCCACCGGTACGCGAGCTGTGCGCCGGTGGCCGCGATGTGCTGGCGGCACTGTGGCACGGCGTCGAAGAATGCATCGTCGGAATGATCACGGGCGCGCGCAGCATGATCGGCATCGCCGTCGCCGTCGCCGCCGCGGGCATCATCGTCGGCGCGGTCTCCGCGACCGGCCTCTCCAATGCGCTGATCGGCGTGATGGAAGTGGTTGCCGGGGGGAATGTCTATCTCTTGCTCGGGCTGACGGCGGTGCTCTGCATCATCCTCGGCATGGGGCTTCCAACCACGGCCAACTATCTGGTCGTCGCCTCCCTGATGGCGGGCGTCGTGGTCCAACTCGGCAGCGCCGCCGGCTTGGTCATTCCACTGATCGCGGTCCATCTCTATGTCTTCTTCTTCGGCCTGCTCGCCGATTCGACGCCGCCGGTGTGCCTTGCCGCATTCGCGGCCTCGGCGATCTCGCGGGCCTCGCCGCTGAAAACCGGGGCGCAGGCCTTCCTCTACGACATCCGCACCGCGATCCTGCCGGTGGTGTTCATCTTCAACCCGACGCTGCTCCTCATCGATGTCCACAATGTCTGGCACGGGCTGCTGGTCTTCGCCGCCTCGCTGCTGGCGATCCTGTCGTTCGCCTCGCTCACCCAGAACTGGATCCTGGTGAAGAACCGGCTGTGGGAGAGCCTGGCGCTGGTGGTGGTGATCCTGGCCCTGTTCCGTCCGGGCATATTCATGGACCGCGTCTATCCGCCCTTCGCGTCGATCGAGCCGCAGAGCTTCGTGAGCGGCGCGGTCAAACCGAAACCCGACCAGATCGTGCGCTTTCACATCACTCGCCATACCGACTACGGGGACCGCTTCAAACTGTACGCCCTGAAGACGCCGAAGCCGAAGAAGGGCCAGCTACAAGGCCCGTTCGGCATGATGCTGGGACAGAAAGACGGCCAGTGGATCGTGCGCAGCGCGGCCTTCGGCGGGGCGGCGGACAAGGCCGGGATCGCCTTCAACGATGTGGTCACGGCGATCGACGTCGAGCGAAACGGCCTGCCGCCCAAAGAGCTGGTCTACCTGTTGGGCTTTGCCCTGCTCGGACTCGTGCTGCTTTCACAATGGCGCCGATCCAGAGGGACCGCCCCTGAGGAGGCCACCGCGCAAATCGGCGCGGCGTGATGTTCTGAGGCGGCCGCCTGACGCCCGGCATATCCGTCCACATTAGCGGCAAACGATGCCGCCTGAACGAGCACCAGTCCGGGCGCTGTGTATTTGCGCCGCGCCGCATTTGCGTTAAACTTAAAATATCTCCATGCCGCTTTGCGGCCCTCGCAACCGAGCACCCAAGTCCGCGTGAGCGAACCCGCCGCCCCGCCAGCAGACGTCGTGACCGGCAGGACCGTGCTCGGTCCCCTCGAACTGCTCCTGAGCCTGTTCGCGGCCGGCACGCTGTTCGCGCTGATGGTCCTGCGCTGCATCGACGTCGTCGGCCGCTACGCCTTCAACGCGCCGGTACCCGGGGCATCGGAACTGACCGGGCTGGGGCTGGCGCTGCTCATCTTCGCCACCCTGCCGATCGTCACCGCCTATGGCGAACACGTCAGCGTCGGCCTGCTCGAAAGCCTGAGCATGATCCTGCTGACCATCCCGATCTTCTTTTCGATCGTCAAAACCCTCGGCTTCGACCCGATCTGGTTCGGCATCATCGTCGTGGTGGTGGTCGAGATCGGGATGATCACGCCGCCGATCGGGCTCAATGTCTTCGTGCTCAAGGAAACGTTGAAGGACGTGCCCGTGACCCAGGTCTTCCGCGGCGACCGCGAGCCCGGCGATGATGAGGGAACTGCCCGGCAAGCTCGACTCCATGACCGACGAATGGATCGCCAAAGCCACGAAGAAGGGCGTCGACGGCAAAGCCGCGCTCGCTTACTTCGAGGCGCAGGTCAAGGCCGCCGAGAAGTAAGCCATTCCAGCGAGGCCCGCTGCCACAAGCGGCGGGCCCACCAACTTTGTTGAATACCGGGATTTCGAAAATGTTCTCCGACCGCATAGAAGCCAAATGGATCGACGCTTTTTGCGAGGTGTTCGAGAAATGCGCGGTCAAGGCCGGCGACACCGCCGCGATCCTGTCCGAGACGCAGTCACGACAGCTCAACGTGCATCTTGCCGAATTGGCGCTGATGCGGCTCGGCGCCAAGCCGTTTCACATCGTGGTGCCGACGCCGCGCAATCCCTACCCCGTGCCGGTGCGCTCGACCGGTTCGAGCGAGGCGATCCAGGGGCTGAAGCCCGTGGTCTCGGCGCTGGGCCAATCCGGCTTCGTGGTCGACTGCACGCTGGAAGGGCTGATGCACGCGCCCGAGACGCCGGAAATCCTCAAGGCCGGCGCCCGCATCCTGGTGATCTCCAACGAGCACCCGGAAGCGCTGGAGCGCATGCGCCCCGACCCGGCGCTGGAAAAGAGCGTGCGCGCCGCCGCTAAGTTCCTGCGCGGGTCCAAGCGCATGACGGTGACCAGCGCCGCCGGCACCGATCTCACGGTGAACATGGAGGGCGCCGCCACCGTCGGCGTCTGGGGCTGGACCGACAAGCCCGGCACGCTGGCGCACTGGCCGGGCGGCATCGTGGTGAGCTTCCCCAAGAGCGGCACCGTCGACGGCACGCTGGTGCTCGACCGCGGCGACGTCAACCTCACCTTCAAGCGCTATCTGCAGGACCGCATCACGCTGACGATCGAGAAGGACTACGTCACCGCGATCGAAGGCGACGGGCCGGACGCCGCGATGATGCGCGGCTATATCGCTGCCTGGGGCGACAAGGACGCCTATGCGGTCTCGCACGTCGGCTGGGGCATGAACCCGGGGGCCCGCTACGAGGCTCTGGCCATGTACGGCCAGCGCGATACCAACGGCACCGAGATCCGCGCGGTGCCGGGTAACTTCCTGTTCTCCACCGGCGCCAACGAGTTCGCCGGCCGCCACACCGCCGGACATTTCGATATCCCGGTGATGAAAACGACCATCACCATCGACGACACCGTGGTGGTGAAGGCGGGCGTGCTGCAGGATCTGTTTGGGTGAGGTGATCCGTCACCCTGAGGTGCGCCTCGAAGGGCGACGGCCGGGATCATGGATAGATGGCCGATCATCCTTCGAGGCTCGCTATGCTCGCACCTCAGGATGACGGCTCAATGCCCATATGATCGCGGGACCGTTTCACCATAAGCGCGTTCACGCGCGTCTTCGACGCGCTATGGCGCTGCGCCCGGGACACGAGTCCCCTACTCCTTCCCCACCGGCGGCTTCACCAGATCCAGGAACCCCAGCATGCCGATGAATTCCTTCATCCGTTCGGCGCGGTAGGCATCGATGTCGCGGCCCTCGTAATTCAAAAAACCCTGACGCGTGGTGAGACCGATGCGGCCTTCCTTCATATTGCGCTCGATGATCTCCGGCGCCCGGTATCGCTCGTTGCCGAGAGCGCCGGTGAGATAGCGGCTGGCGTAGTAAAGGATGTCGCCGCCACCCCAGTCGATGAACTCCAAGAGGCCGAGCACGGCGAAGCGGAAGCCGAAACCGTACTTGATCGCCTTGTCGATTTCCTCGGGCGAAGCGACACCCTCCTCCACCATGCGCGCGGCCTCGTTCATGGCCAGTGCCTGGATGCGCGGCACGATGTAGCCGGGGCGCGCGGCGCAGACCACCGGCACCTTGCCGACGCGTTCCAGCAGTTCCTTTAGCCTGTCGGTGGTTTCGGGCGCGGTCTGGGCGCCGGGCGAAAGCTCCACCAACGGCACCAGACAAGCCGGGTTGAGCCAGTGCGCGTTGAGGAAACGCTCCGGCTGCGCGACCGCGCTGCAGAGATCGTCGACCAGGATGGTCGAGGTGGTGGAAGCAATGATCGGCTTTGGCCCGGCCAGCTCCGAACAATGCTTGAGCGCCTCGTGCTTGAGGCCGAGCACCTCCGGCACGCCCTCGAAGATGACGTCCGCCGACGACAGAGTCGCTTGCGCTTCGCTCTCCGGCACCACGGTGACGCGGTTGGCGATGGTGTCGAGCAGCCCCGCATCGAACAGGGGGTCGATGGTTGCGTGATGGCCCGTTGCTTACCCCCCTCCCTGTCCCTCCCCCACAAAGGGGGAGGGAACGCCGGAACCGCAACGCCCTCGCCTGCCGCATCCATGAATGACGCGAAACTTATCAGCCGCCAAATCCCACCCTGAGCAGCGCCTGCAACTGCACGCGATCGAGCGCACCCAGGCCGATGGAATCGAGCGTGCGGCCGGCCGCCATGAAATCCTCGCCGCAGACGGCGCCGCCAATGGCCAGGAAACCGCGGGCAAGCCTCATGTCCAAGCCGACCAAAGCGCCGACCGAGACCAGGAACGACAGGCCGATGCGGGTATCCTCGCGCATATAACGGTGCTCGGTGAGCACGATATGCTCGCGCCAATCGCCGCTGTCGGTCAGCTTGTCGTGCGAGCCGCGGCCGTACATC
The DNA here is from genome assembly GCA_037381985.1 of Pseudolabrys sp. Lineage (GTDB taxonomy): Bacteria > Pseudomonadota > Alphaproteobacteria > Rhizobiales > Xanthobacteraceae > Pseudolabrys. The sequence goes on along the minus strand of JARRQH010000040.1, from coordinate 13,301 downwards.
CACTCGGGGCCGCTCTTGGCGTAATGATCGGCCAGCGGGAAATGCGGTGCGCCGTAGCCGAACGCCTGGCGCACCGCGATGCGCTCCCCGTCGAGCGCGTCGGTAACGCGGCGGATCGCCGGTTGCGTGCCCTCTTTATGAATGTCCCAGCGCTCGAAATGCTCGAGCGGCCCGGCATTCATGGTGATCAGCGGCGGATGGATGATGGGTCCGGCGTTCATCAGCGCGGCGGACAGCGCGTCGCCGCAGTCCTCGACCACGCCGGGGAACGCTTGGCCGATCACCTCCAGGGCGTGGTCGTGCTGCGTCAGGGGGAACACGCCGGTCGGCAACCGCTTGGCACGGATGGTGATGGCGACCTCGTGCGGCCCGTGCTTGCGGGTCAGCCAGGGCAGCGTGCCGGTCTCGGCATAAGCGACCCGGGCCGTGTTGCCGGCCTCGTGGGCGGCCTTGGCGAAGATCACCGAACCGAAGGTGCCGGGCGGCAGATACACCACCTGGCCGTCGGCGAGATGCGGCGCCAGCTTGAGCGCGATGTCGTGCTGGGCGGTGGCCGGCGCCGGGCACAGGATGAGGTCCACGCCCTTCACGGCCTCGGCAATGTCGGTGGTGACGAGCGCGAGCGTGACGTCTTGCGTGCCGGCGAAGTCCTTCACCGTGACGGTACCGCCGGCCGCGCGATGGGCGGCAACAGCCTCGACGTCGCGCCGCCACAGCCGCACCTCGTGGCCCTGCAACGCGAAATCGCCCGCCGCCGCGAACGAGCCGTTGCCGCCGCCGAGAACCGCGATCTTCATGCGACTTCCACCCTTGATCCGTCACCCTGAGGCGCTCGACCGCCAGGCCGAGCCTCGAAGGGCGACGGCCGACCATCTTTCGAGGCTCGCTGCGCTCGCACCTCAGGATGACAGGGAAACACTTGCCTGTTCCTTCAACACAAAATGCTGCACCTTGCCCAGCGCGTTGCGCGGCAGCGTCTCAACGAAAACGATCTCGCGCGGTACCTTGAAGCGCGCCAGTTGCGACGACATATGCGCGATCAGCGCCTCGGCGTCGCAGTCACCGCGCCGCACCACATAGGCCACCGGCACCTCCTGCCATTTCGGATCTGGCCGGCCAATGACGGCGGCCTCAGCCACGGCTGGATGGTCGTGCAGCACGCGCTCGACCTCGGCCGGGTAGATGTTCTCGCCGCCGGAGACGATCATGTTCTTCTTGCGGTCGTGGATATAGAAATAGCCGTCGTCGTCGCGGGTGCCGATGTCGCCAGTGTGATACCAGCCGTTGCGCAACACGTCGCTGGTCGCCGCTTCGTTGCCCCAGTATTCGAAGAACACGTTCGGGCCGCGCACCAACACCTCGCCGGCCTGGCCCGCCGGCGCCTCCCGCCCCTGCTCGTCGACGATGCGCGCCTCGCATAAGAGGCCCGGCAGGCCGGTCGAGGTCTTGCGCGACAGGTCGCCGCCGACGCGCGTATAGACCGATACCGGGCAGGTCTCGGTCGAGCCATAGACCTGCAGCACCGGCACGCCACGCGCCTCCACCCCGTCGATCAGCGGCACCGGCACCTGCGTCGAGCCGGTCGAGAGCGCGCGCAAGGACGAGATATCGGTCTTGGCCCAGTCGGGATGCGCCAGCACGGCCTGAATGGTCGCCGGCACCAGCACGGTGAGCGTCGGCTTGTCATGGGCAATGGCGGCCAAGGTCGCGTCCGGCGCAAAGCGCGCATGCAGCGTCACGGTGGCGCCGATGTGCAGCGCCGGCGTGGTCTGGATGTTGAGCCCGCCGACATGGAAGAGCGGCAACACGGTGAGGATGTGATCCTCGCTGCGCATGTCGTGCATGTGATGGCTCATGACGCCGTTCCACAACAGCGCCTCCTGGCGCAGCACCGCTCCCTTAGGGCGCCCGGTGGTGCCGGAGGTGTAGACCAGCAGCAGCGGGCAGGTTTCGTCGATGTGCGGGTTACGACCGTCGCCATTGCCGGCGGCGAGCAGATCGTCGAAGGTCGTTTCGCAGCCCTCGGCGGCGCCGAGTCCGATGAGGCGAATGTCGGGCAGCGCTTCCTTGAGCGCCGGCACGACGCCGGCGAAATCCTGTTCCACCACCAGCACCTTGGCAGAGGCGTCGCTCAGGATGAACACCTGCTCGGGCGGCGCCAGCCGCCAGTTCAGCGGCAGCAGCATGGCGCCGAGCCGGGCGCAGGCATAGAGCAGCACCAGATAGTCGGGGTGGTTGAGGCTGAGGATGGCGACGCGATCGCCGCGCCCGACCCCGAGCCGCGATTTCAGCGCGCGCGCGGCTCGCGCGATGCGCGCGCTGAGGTCGGCGTAAGAGAGCGTCTCACCCTCGAAACGCAGCGCGGTCTTGCCCGGCGTGAAGGCGGCGTTGCGGTCGATGAGGTCGGAGAGGTTCATGCGGTTCCTCTTAATCCCTCCTCCGCTTGCGGGGGAGGATAACCAGCAGTCTCACTCATCCTTCTCGCCCGGCTCGTAGAGCGCCTCGCGGCCGATGCGGTCGATGCAGATTTCCGCCGTCCACGGCAGCATCAGCGATCCGCAGCGGCTGTCGCGGTAGATGCGCTCCAGCGGCAGGCTCTTCAGCATCGACTGCCCGCCGCAGGTGCGGATCGCCTTGGTGGCGATGGCGTTGGCGTTTTCCATCACGGTGTATTGCGCCGCATAGGCACGCAGCACTTGCTCTCTGCTCGGATTGGGGCACGCCTCGGTGATAGCCTGGAACCAGAGCGCTTTGGTCTGCTCCAGCATGACACGCATCTCGGCGACCGCGATCTGCTTGGTCGGGAACATGCGGCGTTTGACCGGCGGCATGCCCGGCACCTCGCCGCGCAGGTACGCGACGGTGAAATCGTAAGCCGCCTGCGCCAGCCCCATATAGGTCGGCGTCAGCGTCATGAACATGTGCGGCCAGCGCGAGGCCGCCTGGAAATAAACCCCGTGCGGCATCAGCATGCCGTCTTCCGGCACGAACACGTCCTTGAACAACAGCGTGCGCGAGACCGTGCCGCGCATGCCGAGCGGGTCCCAATCGCCGACCACCGACACGCCCTCGGCGTCGGCCGGCACGGCGAGATAAAGCGTATTGCGGCGGCTCGCCTGTTCGCCCTCGGCGCGCTCGGTGCAGAGCACGCCGTAATAGTCGGCGGAACCCGAGAGCGAGGCGAAGATTTTCTTGCCGTTGAGGACAAAGCCGCCGTCGACGGGCTTGGCCTCGGTGCCGAAGGCGATGCCGCCGGCCGCCGCCGCGCCGCCTTCCGAGAACGGCTGGGCGTAGACGGCGCCCACTTTCAGGATACGCTGATAGTGCATGCTGCGGCGTGCCAGATGCGCCTTGCGAGTGTCCGCGTCCATCTCGAGATCGTCGGACAAGGCGCCCGACCACAGCGTCGAGCACACATGCATGTTCCACGACAGCGCGGTGGCGCCGCAGTAGCGGCCGAGCTCGGCCGCCGTCAGGCAGTAGGTCTGGAAGTCGGCGCCGGTGCCGCCGTCTTCTTTCGGGATGCAGATCGCCAGCAATCCTTCCGGATGCATGTCGCGGAAGTTTTCGATCGGAAACGTCGCCTCGCGGTCGTGGATGGCGGCGCGCGGCGCCAACTTGGCCTTACCGAAGCGGCGCGCCTTGGCAATCAACTCGGCCTGGAAATCGGTCAGCCGGAAGGCGTCGGGCGCGAAGATCGGCGCGTCCTGATGGGCATCGAGATCGTGTACGTTCATCGTTTGCACTCCACTCAAGACGCTACCGGCGCCAGCGCCTCGGATAGAAATTCGAGAATAGCCGCGTTGTAGGCCTGCGGCGCTTCCAGGTTGGGCATGTGGCCGAGGCCCGGCAGGCAGACGTATCTGGCGCCGGGAATCTTGCCGGCCATGCGCTCCATCATGGGCGCCGGGGCGTTGCGGTCGACTTCGCCGACCAGACACAGCACCGGCACCTGGATGGCGCCGAGATTGGCGCGCTCGTCGAAATCGACCAGGCACGTCACGGCGGCGCGATAGGTGCTCGGCGGGACTTTGCCCATTTCCTCGATCAGCAGCGCGCGGTTCTGCGGATCGGCGTCCGGCGCCATGAGCTGCGCAACGGCCTCCGGCGCCATATCCGCCATGGTCTTGCCGGCATCGAGCGGCGCCAGCCGGTCGGCGACGAACTTCTTCTGGAAATCGCCGCTCGGATTGCCGAAGGCCGGGCTGGTGCCGGACAGCACCGCCGCGCGGTAGCCGGACGGCCGTCGCCGCAGGCAGGTTTGCGCGATCATGCCGCCGAGCGAATGGCCGATCAGCACCGGGCGGTCGAGCCCGCGCTCCTTGACCGCCTGCTCCACGTCCTCGGCCAGCATGTCGAAGGTCAAGTGGTCGACCGGCGGCCGGGAACCGTAGCCGAGCAGATCGAGCGGAACAGGCTCGTAGCCGGCGGCGCGGAAATCCGCGAGCTGCGGGTCCCACAGCCGCGCGGGACCGATAATCCCCTGCAGGAACACGACCGGAACCGGCGCAGACGACACCCCACTCATACCTCACACGTCCCTTTCCTGACTCCGGTTTTGCCGCGCCTGCCGGCCCGGCGCAATGCCCCGTCATGCCCATAGGTCTCAATGATATCGATCATATCGGTGGGCGAGGCGTTCTCCAACAGCGTCGCGGTGGCGCCGAGCCCGAAGGTAAAGGCGGGCGGCGGCGAGCCGACAAACACGTCGTCCGACGTCACTTTCAGCACCTCCCGCGCATGGCCGTCGGCGATGATCAGCAGGTCGCGATGGAAATGCATGGTCGCCCTGGGCTCGCCGGCGGTGCCGGAGGTGAAGCCCAGAAGCACGACGTCGTCGCGGCCCTCTGTTCCGCGTCGCGAGCAAAGAACAGGAGCACGCTGCGTTAATGTATCGCACTATTGCCAACGAACTGGGCGCCGACTACTTGCGCAAGACGCTCAAGAACTTTCACATCGCCGGGTGAGCTCGCTCGATGCGAGACCTGTCCGCGAGAGGCTCGTTCTTCTTGCGGGTCACACGTTCTTGAGAAGACGCAGCGCGTCGTAAATCGCCGCATGGGTGTTGCGCGCGGCCACCGCGTCTCCGATACGGAAGAGCTGAAACTCCCCCTCCGGGTTGCGCAGGACCGACTGCGGCACGCCGGCAATGAGCTGCTCGTGGGACATCTCGCCGAGGTTCGTCGAGCCGGGCTTGAGCTCGAAATAGAGCTCGTCGAGTGGGATGGTGCCGTGGTTGATCACCACTTGATCGAACGCGCGCTGCTTGGCGATGCCGCCGTAGTCGCTGCCGACGTGAGCGATCAATTCATTGCCGCCCTTCTCGACCGCGTCGAGCCGGTAGGTCACGGTAAAGGTGACGTCCAGCTTCTGAAGCGAGCGCATATAGGGGGTCAGGTTCATGGCCATGACCTCCGGCGCGAACGAACGGTCGGGCGTCATGATCTCGACCTTCGCGCCGGTGCGCGCCAGGATTTCGGCGGCCTGCAACCCAGCGTGATCGCCCGCGTCGTCGTAGACGAGCACGTTGCTGCCCGGCCGCGCGTCGCCGGAAATGATATCCCAGGAGGAGACGACCAGGTCGTTGCCGCTGGAAAGCACCTCGGTGTGCGGATAGCCGCCGGTCGCGATGACGACGACGTCCGGCTTTTCCGCCCGCACGGATTCGGCATCGGCCCAGGTGTTGAAATGGAAGACGACGCCGCGCTTCTCGCACTGCGCCATGCGCCAGTCGACGATGCTGATCATCTCCTTGCGGCGCTCGCTTCGCGCGGTCAGGCGGATCTGTCCTCCGGGATCGCCCGCGGCTTCGATGACGACAACATCGTGACCGCGTCCGCCGGCGACACGCGCCGCCTCGAGCCCGGCGGGCCCGGCGCCCACGACGACGACCTTCTTGCGAACGTCGGCTTTCGTGAGGCTGTGCGGCATCGAAAGCTCGCGGCCCGTCGCCGGATTATGGATACAATAGGCGGCACCGCCCTGGTAGATGCGATCGAGGCAGTAGTTCGCCCCCACGCACGGGCGGATATCGTCTTCCCGCTTCTCCGCGATCTTCCGGACAATGTGCGGGTCGGTCAGATGGGCGCGGGTCATGCCCACCATGTCGAGCTTGCCCGAGGCGATGGCGTGGCGCGCGGTCGCCACGTCCGGGATCCTGGCGGCGTGAAAGGTTGGGAAGTTGGTGGCTTTGCGGATATCGCCGGCGAAATCGAGATGCGGCGAGTTGGCCATGCCTTGAATCGGAATGACGTCGGTCAGGCCGGCGTCGGTGTCGATATGCCCCCGGATGACGTTCAGGAAGTCGACCATGCCGCTGTCCTTGAAGCGCCGGGAGATTTCCAGGCCGTCCTCCTTGGTCAGCCCGCCCTCGAGCATCTCGTCGCCGGTATAGCGGATGCCGACAATGTAGTCAGGCCCGACGCGCTGGCGAATTGCTTTCAGGACCTCGAAGGCGAAGCGCAGCCTGTTGTCGAGCGACCCGCCGTAAGGGCCGTCGAGCTCGTTGGTCAGCGGCGACCAGAACTGGTCCATCAGGTGCCCGTAGGCCTGCAGCTCGATGCCGTCCATGCCGGCGGCTTTCATGCGCTCGGCGGCGTCGGCGTAGTCGTTGATGATCCGCGCGATGTCCCAGTCTTCCATCTTCTTGGGAAAGGCGCGGTGCGCCGCCTCGCGCCGATGCGACGGCGAGACAACCGGCAGCCAGAACTCCTTATCCCAGCGGGTGCGCCGGCCGAGATGGGTGAGCTGGATCATCACCGCCGCACCCTGCTCGTGCACCGCGTCGGTCAGCTCCCGCATCCACGGCACCACCTCGTCCTTGTAGACGAGGACGTTGTTGAAGACCGGCGGGCTGTCTTTCGAGACGGCCGCGGAGCCGGCGGTCATGGTCATGGCAACGCCGCCTTTGGCGCGCTCCACGTGGTAGGCGCGGTAACGCCCCTTGGGCATGCCGTTCTCGGGATAGGCCGGCTCGTGCGCCGTCACGATGATGCGGTTGCGCAGCGTCAGGTGCTTCAGTTGGAAAGGCTGAAGAAGGGGGTCATTCGACATCTGCCAGACTCCGACCCGAGGGACCGTCCGAACCCTAAATCGGAATGTACAGTCAATATTATTGACATAAGTGAACAATTCCTCGATAAGCGCGCCATGGAATCGAGCGCGACCGAAAGCGGCTGGCGGGGCTCCCCGGAGCTCTGGCTGGGGGCGGCATATGAGGCCTTGCTGGAATCGGGCGTCGATGCCGTCAAGATTCTGCCGCTCGCCAAGAAGCTCGGCCTGTCGCGCACCAGCTTCTATTGGTTCTTCAAGGATCGCGAAGAGCTGCTGGCCGCCCTAGTCACGCAATGGCGCGACAAGAACACCGGCAATCTGGTCAAACGGACGGACGCCTATGCGGAGACCGTCGCCGAGGCGATGCTGAACGTCATCGATTGCTGGCTGGACGACACGATCTTCGATTCCAAATTCGAGTTCGCGGTCAGGAGCTGGGCCCTGCAGTCGGCTGACATCGCGGCCGAGGTTCGGGCGGCGGACCGGCAACGTCTCGACGCCCTCATCCGCATGTTCGTCCGCTTCGGGCAGGACGAAACGCAGGCCGATGTCCGGGCACGCACGACCTATCTGACGCAGATCGGATATATCTCCATGCAGACAGAGGAAGACATCGCCGCCCGCATGAAGCGCATCCCGGAATACGTCGAGATATTCACCGGACAAGCACCGGAACAAAAAGAACTCGACCGCCTCCATGCGCGGTACGGCTCCCGCGGCTAGCGAACGCGCGCCGCATCTCTTCATCGGGGCAAATACCATGGCGGCAACCACCGACTCCTGACCGTCACCCTGAGGCGCGAGGGCGAAGCCCGAGCCTCGAAGGGCGACGGCCAAGGTATCGAAGATCGGGCCGTTCATCCTTCGAGGCCGCGCTTCGCGCGGGCACCTCAGGATGACGGGGGCAGGGTCAGCTGTCGCTGGTACGAGCCCCCGCAACAGCCAGTCCGCGCAGCCGCTCCAGTTCCGCCTTGCCGATCGGGATGCCCCGCTCGCGCGCTTGTCGCCTGGTGGCATAGCGCCGGTCGCCCGGCAGTCGTTCGACGCCGGCGTCGTGCATGCGCGAAACGAGTTCTTCGACACGTACGGCGAAGTCCTGCATGGCGCCGCGCGACGGATCGATGATGAGGATGAACTGACCGGTATGGGGAGTCTTGGCGCCGGGATGTCCGCTCCAGTCGACTTCGTATGAGAACTTGCCACCGGTCAGCGCCGCACCCATGATCTCGATCATCATGGCAAGCGACGATCCCTTGTGGCCGCCGAACGTGAGCAGCGCGCCGCCCTCGAGCACCGCTTTGGGATCGGTCGTGGGATTGCCCGCGGCATCGACGCCCGCGCCGTCGGGCAGCGCCTTGCCCTCGCGCGCCGCGATCTGGGCGTCGCCATGCGAGAGCGCGCTGGTCGCCAGATCGAAGACGAGCGGATCGTCGCCAACGCGCGGCGCCGCGAAGGCGATAGGGTTGGTGCCAAATACCGGCTTGTGTCCGCCAAAGGGAACGACCACCGCCATCGAATTGACCATGGAAAGCGCCACGAAGCCTTCGCGCGCGAACGGCTCGACGTCCGGCCAGAGCGCGCTGAAGTGATGCGAATTGCGCACGGCCAGCACCGCGGCGCCGTTCGTGCGGGCCTTGTCGACGAACAGCGTCCGCGCCGCGGCGGTCGCCGGCAGGGTGAACCCGTTGTGCGCGTCGGCCCGCACGAAGCCAGGTGCCACGTCTTCGACCACCGGCACAGCCTTGCCGTCGACCCAACCGCTCTTGAGCGTCGAGATATAGCCGTCGATGCGGAAAATGCCGTGGCTGTGCGCGCCGTCCTGCTCGGCGGTCGCCATGTTGGCGCCGAGAATGTCGGCGACCTCGCGCCGGCAGCCGTGCGCTTCGAGAATATCGGCGAGCAGCGCCGCCAGATCGTCGAACGCGACAAGAGCAGTGTCGGCGGCTGTCATCATCTTATCCTCGGCCAAGTATCGGACAATGTGTAGCCCGTCGGAAAGGGATCGTCCGGGTCGAGCTTCTCCTGCCGCGTGCCGGTGATCCAGGCGCGCCCGGACACCGAGGGGATAATGGCGACGCGGTCGCCCACGGCCGTCTCCGCCTCGATGCGGCATTGGAACTCGGAGCCGATGATCGAACGCGCCACGTAGCGCTCGCCGACCTGCATCTCGCCGCGCGCCTTGAGCACCGCCATGCGCGCGGAACAGCCGGTGCCGGTGGGCGAACGGTCGATCTTGCCCGGCTGGATGACGACGGCATTGGCGCCGGTCAGCACGCCGTCCGCGCGGGTCAAGGGCGCCGCGATCTGGCAGAACGAGATGTGATCCCAGTCCGGGTTCGTCGGATGGACGAAGCCGAGCTGCTCGTTGGCCGCCTTGGTGATCTTCACCCCCGTCTCGGCCAGGTCCCTCGCCTCGTCCGGCATAATGCGGAAACCAAGAGCTTCAGCATCGACGATGACGAAACTGTCGCCACCATAGGCGGTGTCGACCGTCAGTGTCCCGACTCCCTCGACCTCTATGCGGGCGCTCAGCCGATCGGCAAAGCTCGGCACATTCCTGAGCGTGATCCGTTCCGCCTTGCCGTTGCGGCAGGACGCCACGACCTCGACCAGCCCGCCGGGCGCCTCGAGCACGAGCTTGGTTTCGGGCCCGGTCATCGGCACGATGCCAGTATCCAACAGGACCGTTGCGACACAGATCGTGTTGGAGCCCGACATCGGCGGCGTGTCCTCGGGCTCGATGATGATGAAGCCGATCTGCGCCGCCGGGTTCTTGGGCGGAACCAGCAGGTTGATGTGCCGGAATACCCCGCCGCGAGGCTCGCGGAGCACGAAGCGCCTGAGCGACTGGTCGCGGGCGATGAAACGGGACTGCTCCCACAGGGTCTCGCCCGGCGGCGGCGCGACCCCGCCGACGATGACGTCGCCGACCTCGCCCTCGGCGTGGCAGCCGACGATGTGGATGGACTTGAGGCTGCGCATCCGGTCCTCACACGATCCCGGAGGCCGGCGCGTCGAAAGGCGGATCGTCGAGCGGCAGAAAACGACTCAGATCCGTGGAAACGCCGCTCGCACGCGCGTCATGCATCGACTCGACCCACCCCGATTGCACGCCGCGCCATGTCCGTGAATCCGGACGCAGCGGCGACGCAGTACAATTCCGAGGCAGTATAGTCGTTTCGAATGGCCGTTCCACCCGGCGCAGGCGGAGCGAGTCGAGATCGACCGCGCGTCTGCGTGCAATCCGACAACCTCACGAAGCCACGCTTGTTTCAACCGTTATGCCTCGACGGTCACGTGGCCGATCGGGTTGGAACAGCAGGCGAGGATATAGTCGTCGGCGATGTCCTCTTCGGTAATGCCGCCGTTGTGCACCATGTGCACCTGGCCATCGAGCTTGCGCACCTTGCACGTCCCGCAGATGCCCATGGTACAGCCCGACGGAATGACCAGGCCCGCCGCGCGGGCCGCGAGCAGGATCGTGTCGGTCTCCGTGCACTTCGCCGTGACGCCGGAAGTGGCGAACTCCACCACGGCGCCCGCGCTCTCGTCCGGCACCACGTCGTCGGGCACCAGCTCCGCTTCGCGCAGCGGGGCATGGAAGCTCTCCTGGTGGTAGTGCTCCATGTCGTAGCCGAGACCGGTGAGCGCCTCACGCACGCCTTGCATGAAGGGCTCTGGCCCGCAGCAAAACACCTCGCGCTCGAGATAGTCCTGCGCCATCAGACCCAGCATCAACTGGTTGAACAGGCCCTGATAGCCGGTCCAGGGCCGGTAGGGATCGGTCTCCTCGACCACCCATTTCAGGCTGATGTTGGTCGCGCGCGACGCCATGTGCTCCAGGCGCTGACGGAAGATGATATCGGAGGGCCGGCGCGCGCAGTTGACGAAGACGATGTCGGGAATGCGTCCGGAATCGAAATGGTTCGTGAGCATCGACATCATCGGCGTGATGCCCGAACCGGCCGAGATGAACAGATACTTCTCGGCCGGGTAGACCGCAGTCGAGAATTCTCCCGCCGGCCCCCTCGCCCGCACCCGCATGCCCGGGCGCAGGTTGTCGAACATCCACTGGGTCCCGATCGACTTTTCCTGCGCCTTGACGGTGACCGTCAGCGAAGTCGGCCGCGAGGGCGACGAGGAGATCGTGTAGGTCCGGTAGACCGGGCCGCCGGGAATGGGCAGTTCCAGCGTGATGAACTGCCCCGGATCGTAGCTGAAGAGCGCGCCGGACGGCGACTGGAAGCAGAACGTCATGACGTTCGGCGCTTCCGGAAGGAACGAGACGCATTCGAGTTCTTCGGCGTCCGACCATAACGCCAGCTTGGGCCGTGTGACGGCGTTCATTCCGCTACTCCGCCGCCATGCGCAGCGGCGCCAGGGCGAGCTCCAGCCAGTGCGCGTACCAGTCCACGAACTGGGTCACGCCGCTTTCCTGTATCGGCGAATACGGCCCCGGCACATAGGCGGGCGACAAGATGCCCCGCTGGTTGCTCTCGACGACCTCGCGATCTTCGTTGTTGGTGGCGATCCAGACCTCGGTCAGGCGCTTGAGATCGTAGTCGACGCCCTCGACCGCGTCCTTGTTGACGAGCCACGTGGTCGTGACCTCGGTCTCCATGGGGCTGATCGGCGTGACCCGGAAGGTCACGGAGTGGTCCGGCAGAAAGTGATTCCAGGTCGTCGGGTAGTGGAACATCAAGAGCGTGCCGGCGTCGGGCGGCGCCACGCGGCCGAGGTTCTTGCCGACGGCCGCCTTGCCATCCATCGTGTAGCTGAACGTGCCTTTCTGCAGGGGTACCCGCGCCAGCCGGTACTGGCCGTCACCGCCGAGCCGGAACTGCGCGGGCGCGCCGGCCGCTTCGCAGCGGTCGAAATGCGCCTGCAGCACCGGCGAAATCGTCCGTCCACCGGCACGCCGGCCACTTCGGGATCGAGCGAGAAGGTGCGGCAGAGCGAGGGGTGATTGCTGCTGCAGTGGTAGCACTCGCGGTTGTTCTCCCAGACGAGCTTCCAGTTGCCCTTCTCGACGATGCTGGTGGTGTAGGCGACCTTGGCGTTGGCGAGGTCGTGGACCGCTAGATAGGGCCGCGCCAGCACCACGAAGGTCTCGATATCCGGCGGCGTATCCGACAGGCAGATGTAGATCAGGCCCTCGATATTGCGCAGGTTCACGGGCTTCAGCCCGTACTGCGAGGCGTCAAAGTCCGGACCCATGTCGTTTGCCCAGATCAGCCTACCGTCCAGCTCATAAGTCCACTGGTGGTAGGGGCAGACCAGCTTGGCCACCTGACCTTCCCGGGCCTTGCAGATCAGCGAGCCGCGATGCCGGCAGGAGTTGTGGAAGGCGCGAATTGTGCCGTCGCCCCCCCGGACGATGACCACTTCGTAGGCACCGATCCGTAGAGTGACGTAGCTGCCCGCCTTCGTGAGCTGGCACGCCGGGATGGCATAGAGCCAGTCCTTGTAGAAGATGTGCGCCAGATCGAGGTCATAGATTTCGGGCGAGGTATAGAACGGCTGTTCGAGGGCATAGCCCGGGATACGGCGCGTAAGCAGGTCTTCGACGGAGGGAGATGGGACCGCCATGGGAATCATTCCATATTTAGCATGTTCAACTCAGCTAATATCTCTTTCGCCAAAGCCCTTTTCGCAATAGCATCTTTTTTCATGCTGGATTACTTTAAGTAATCTGATCCGGCGCCGACGGAACCCCCGATGCCACGGCCCTACGACCTCTCCTCGATGACCGCCCTCATCTGTTTCGAGGCCGCCGCACGCAACGCGAGCTTCAAGAAGGCGGCCGAGGAGCTGAACGTCACGCCGGCGGCCATCAGCCATCAGATCAAAGCGCTCGAAACCGATCTCGGATGCAGCCTGTTCCTGCGCCGCAGCCGCGGCGTCGAGCTGACGGAGAAAGGCGCGCTGCTGTTCCTTGCGATCCAGCGCGGGTTCGAGTCGATTTCGGAAGCCGTCACCCAGATACGCGGCCAACCGGAAACGGTCGACGTGACGATCCGGAGTTCGACGGCTGTCAGTTCACTCTGGCTGACACCGAAGATCTCCGCCTTCTGGAAGATCCATCCCATCGTCACCGTCTCGCAGATCGTCAGTGACGTGCCCGAGATGACCATTCGCTGCGATCTGAGCATTCACTACGGCAAAGCACCGAAGAGCGGAGACGAATACCTCGAACTCTTCCAGGGCCGTATCATTGCCCTCGGCACACCAAGCTTCGCCGCCGAGCA
>JARRQH010000039.1:0-23547 GCA_037381985.1 Pseudolabrys sp. | reverse complement strand
CCGCTCATCCTGGTGTCGCGGCTCGCCACCCATACCGCCAACCTGGAGGTTGACCCGCGTGCCTCCCTGCTGCTGCCCGAGATGGGGAAAGGCGACGCCCTGGCGCACCCGCGCTTGACCGTGCTCGGCAGCATGGTCCGGATCGCGCACGGCAGCGCCGCGGAGCCTGCCATCCGCGACCGCTTCCTCGCCCGCCATCCCAAGTCGGAACTCTATGCGGGCTTTGCCGACTTTGCGTTTTGGCGCATGGAGGTGGTCTCGGCGCACCTCAACGGTGGCTTCGCCCGCGCCGCCGACCTCAGTGTGGCCGACGTGCTCAGCGATCTCGCCGACGCTCAGGCGCTGGTCGACGTCGAGGCCGACGCCATCGCGCACATGAACGCCGATGACGCCGACGCGCTGCGACTCTATGCCACCAAGCTGATGGGTGCGCCCGACGGCAACTGGTCCTGCATCGGTGTGAGTCCCGACGGCATCGAGCTGCAGCACGGCCAAAGCGCCCTCTGGCTTGCCTTCCCCGAACGCGTTACCGATCCGGGACAGTTACGGCACATGCTGAAACAACTTGCCGACGAAGCGCGCGCGCGCTGACGCTTCCCATGTGGTGCGCGTCGCGTGATGGCTCATCCATCACAATCGGCCTTTTTGCACTGCGGCAACGCTTGTCATGCAACGTGCTACGCGCAGTCTGCATGGCATTTAACCTTGGCTTCCAAGATCGTGCTGACTATGGTCGCCCGCCATAGGACGAGGGGCTATACTAACGTCTTATATGTGGGTGGACCCGATTGGGTCCTGAGGGGTTTGCTTCAAGGCGACCCGCCTGTTGGGAGGATTTGGTGCAAGAAACGGGTGTGCGGAACGGCGCTTACGGCGCCGATAAATTCGGCTTTAGCGATCTGGCCGAGGTGAACTGGAATCTGACGGATGCGCCGCTCTACGAGCACGCCATCCGCGCCGGCGAGGGCTCGATCGTCGCCGGCGGGGCGTTCTGCGCGGAGACCGGTCATCACACCGGGCGCAGCCCGAAGGACAAGCACACGGTCGAAGACGATCTTACCCGCGACTCGCTATGGTGGGACGGCAATCGCAAGATGTCGAAGGAGCACTTCGACAATCTGCTCGCCGACTTCATCGCCCATTGCAAGGGCAAGAAGCTGTTCGCGCAGGACCTCTACGGCGGGGCCGATCATACCTACCGCATCAAGGCGCGCGTCTTTACCGAGCTTGCCTGGCACTCGCTGTTCATCCGCACGCTGCTGATCCGTCCCGACGCCAAGGAATTGGCCGGCTTCGTGCCCGAGATGACGATCGTCGACCTGCCGTCGTTTCGTCCGGACGCCAAGCGTCACGGCGGCCGCGAAGGCTCCGATACCATGGTGGCGATCGACTTCACCCGCAAGATCGTCCTGATCTGCGGTTCGTCCTACGCTGGCGAGATGAAGAAGTCGGTGTTCACCACGCTCAACTTCTACCTGCCGGCCAAGAACGTCATGCCGATGCACTGCTCGGCGAACGTCAGCCCCGACGGCGACTCGGCGCTGTTCTTCGGTCTCTCCGGCACCGGCAAGACCACGCTCTCCGCCGACCCGACGCGCACGCTTATCGGCGACGACGAGCACGGCTGGGGCCCGAACGGCATCTTCAACTTCGAGGGCGGCTGCTACGCCAAGTGCATCAAGCTCAGCCAGGAAGCCGAGCCGATGATCTGGGACGCCACCAACCGCTTCGGCGCCGTGCTGGAGAACGTGGTGTTCGATTCCGTCACGCGCGTGCCGGACTACGACGACGGTTCCAAGACCGAGAATACCCGTTCGGCCTATCCGCTCGAGTCGATCCCGAACGCTTCGCGCACCGGCACCGCCGGTCATCCGAAGAACGTCATCTTCCTGACGGCCGACGCCTATGGCGTGATGCCGCCGATCGCCAAGCTCTCGCCGACGCAGGCGATGTACCACTTCCTCTCCGGTTACACGGCGAAGGTCGCCGGCACCGAGAAGGGCTTGGTCGGCGTGCAGCCGGAATTCTCCACCTGCTTCGGCGCGCCGTTCCTGCCGCGGCATCCGTCGGTCTATGCCGACCTGCTGAAGGAATACATCAACCAGCACAACGTCGACGTCTGGCTGGTGAACTCGGGCTGGACCGGCGGCATTTACGGTGTTGGCCGTCGCATGCCGATCAAGGCGACACGCACGCTGTTGACCGCAGCGCTCAACGGCTCGCTCAAGGACGCCGACTTCCGCACCGATCCCTATTTCGGCTTCTCGGTGCCGACCTCGGTGCCGGGCGTTGAGCCGCACCTGTTGAACCCGATCAAGACCTGGAAGGACAAGGCCGAGTTCGACAAGACCGCACGCGAGCTGGTCGCGATGTTCCAGAAGAACTTCGCCAAGTTCGAAGACCACGTCACGCCAGACGTCAAGGCGGCGGCGCCGGAAGTGCGCATCGCTGCGGAGTAGGCGTTCACCGAGCTCAGTTGCATGGGCCCGCCGAAAGGCGGGCCTTTTGCGTCGGAGCGTTTCCAGGCGAAGTGGAAACCGGTTCGCCGTCCGGAAACGCGACAAAGTGTCTAGTGATGCGCGCTGAGCATCGTCGCGATGTCGGCGATGGCGTTGTAGGACTTGGGCAACAGCCGCGGGCGCGATACGAAGCCATGCATCTGGCCGGGATAGTCCTTGACGGTGACGGCAACGCCTTCGCTGGCGAGGCGTTCGGTGTAGGCCTTACCTTCGGCATGCAGCGGATCGAAGCCGGCGAGGATCACAAGCGCTGGCGGCAGACCCTTCAGGCTCTCCGCGAACAATGGCGAAACGCGCCAATCCTTGCGCTGCGCGGCATCCGGCACATAGTGCTCGATATAGGTGTGCATGGCGCCGTTGGTGAGCGCCACGCCATCCGCGAAGCGCTCGTCGTAAACCGCGGTGGCGTCGACGATCGGATAGGTGAGGATCTGCGCGCGCAGCTTGATCGTGCCGCGATCGCGCAAGGCGACCGCGACCGCGGCGGCGAGATTGCCGCCGGCCGAGTCACCGCCGACCGACAGGCGCGCCGGGTCGATGCCGAGCCGATCGGCATTCGCCGCCACCCATTCGCAGGCGGTGAGTGAGTCGTCGAATGCCGCTGGAAAGCGATGCTCGGGGGCGAGCCGGTAATCGACGCTCGCCACCGCGCAATGCGCCATGTTGGCGACCATGCGGCAGACCCAATCGTGGCTGTCGAGATCGCCGATCACCCAGCCGCCGCCGTGGTAATAGACCTGGACCGGCAGGATATCGGTTTCCGCGCTGCCGATGGGTCGATAAAAGCGCACCGGAATGGGTCCCGCGGGGCCCTCCGCCTGAAAGTCCCGGGTGATCGCCACGTGCGGTGGATCGGGCTGGTTGACGGGCCGCAGGCGACGCATGGTCGCGCGCGCCATCGCGGGCGTAACCGGAGCGGGCGGTGGCGGCGGCTGGATCGCCATGAAGGCGATCGAGTCGGCGTCCATGGCATCGAGCGGAGGGCGGGCAACTCGTGACGATGAAGTTGTCATGGCCGCTTCATATCACGCGGCCTCTCGTGCGGTAAGCAGCCCCCCTGAATGAACGTGCCGGCGCCAAGAACGCTTCACCGCTCGATTGTGATTTGAGCGGGAATTCTGGTATTTCGCGTGTGGACATGCGGAGATCTGGCCATGCACACCGTCAAAATCGGCAATAGCGATCGCGAAATCTCCGCTGCCGGCCTCGGCTGCATGGCGATGTCGGGTGGCTACGGCATGCCCGACGACGCCGAGAGCATCGCCACCATCCACGCAGCGCTCGAAGCCGGCATCGCGCTCATCGACACCGGCGACTTCTACGGCATGGGCCACAACGAGATGCTGATCGGCGAGGCGCTGAAAGGCGGCAAGCGCGAGCGCGCCTTCCTGTCGGTGAAGTTCGGCGCTCTGCGCAGCCCCGACGGCGGCTGGACCGGCTACGACCTCAGGCCCGCCGGGGTGAAGAACTTCCTTGCCTATACCCTGCGTCGGCTCGGCACCGACTACATCGACCTCTATCAGCCGGCGCGCTACGACCGCACGGTGCCGATCGAGGATACGCTCGGCGCCATATCCGATCTCGTCAAGGCCGGCTACGTGCGCCACATCGGCCTGTCGGAAGTCTCAGCGCGGACGCTCAAGCGCGCCGCGCAGAACTTCCCCATCGCCGCATTGCAGATCGAATATTCGCTGGCGAGCCGCGGCATCGAGAAATCCATTCTGCCGGCGGCGCGCGCGCTCGGTATTCCGGTGGTCGCCTATGGCGTTCTTTCGCGGGGGCTTCTCAGCGACGCGACGCTCTCGGAGGGCGGGGCTGCGGGCGCCATCCGCAGCCGCATGCCGCGGTTCGCCGGCGAGAACTTCGAGCGCAACCGCGCGCTGGTCGCGGCGCTCGGCAAGATCGCCAGCTTGCGCAAGGTGAGCGTGTCGCAGCTTGCCTTCGCTTGGCTGCGAATGCGTGGGCCGGACATCGTGCCGCTGATCGGGGCACGCACCCGCGCGCAGCTTGCCGATGGGCTCGCCGGGCTCGATCTCACGCTGACCGATTTCGAGTTGGCGGCCATCGAACGCGCCATGCCGAAAGATGCCATCGCCGGCGAGCGCTACGGCCCGGCCCAGATGAAGCACGTGGATAGCGAGTTGGCGGGTTAGCCCCCGCGCAGCTTCGCGAGCAACTCAGGCGTCGGCCAGGAATCGGCCGGCATGCCGAACTTGATTTGCGCTTGCTTCACCGCTTCGCGGGTGCCGCTGCCGAGCTTGCCGTCGACCTTACCGGCGTCATAGCCGTCGCGGTTGAGTAGCGTCTGCAACTGCTTCATCTTCGGGATCGACAGCGACTTCACCGTCTTGGCAGCGGCGTGGCTGACCACCGGTGCGCCGGCGAGCCGCGTGGCGAAATAGGCGACCGTAGTGGAATAAACGAAGGATTGGTTCCAGTGCAGGAACACTTGGAAGTTCGGGTAGGCCAGGAACGCCGGCCCGTGCCGGCCCATCGGCAGCACTAGCGAGGCTTGCAGGTTCTGGCGCGGCAGGCGGCCGTGCGCGGCGCGCACGCCCCATTTCACCCATTGCGACACCGGGTGCTTGATGTCGAGGTCGGCCTCGCGCCAGTGCATGCGCGCGGGCACGGTCACTTCCTGCAGCCAGGGTTCGCCGCGCTGCCAGCCGATGTCCTTCAGGTAATTCGCGGCGGAGGCGAGCGTGTCGGCGGTGCTGTGGATGAGGTCGATGCGGCCGTCGCCGTCGAAGTCGACTCCGTATTGGATATAGCGCTTGGCGGTGAACTGCATGCCGCCGAACTCACCGGCCCAGCTCCCGATCATATCGGGAATGCGCTGATCGCCGCGCTGCACGATCTTGAGCCCGTCGATAAGCTCGGGGCGGAATTGCGCACCACGCCGGCAGTCGTAGGCGAGCGTGGTCAGCGCCGGCAGGATTTTGAACTTACCGAAGTTGCCGCCGTAGTCGCTTTCAAGCCCCCAGAACGCGGTGAGCACCGGGGCCGGCACGCCGAAGCGCTGCTCGATGCGGGCGAACAGGCGGGCGTTCTGCTTGATCTTCTTCAGCCCGTTGGGGATGCGGTAGCCGCCCAGCAGCTTGTCGGAGAACGACAGGAAGGTCTCCTGGAAGATCGCCTGGCCGCGGTCGCGTCGGATGACGGCCGGGTCGTAGACGAGTTCGGGCGCCGCCTCGTCGAGCACCCGCTGCGAGATGCCCTGCGCCAGCGCGTCGCGCTTGAACTTGGCGAGCCAGTTCGCGAAGCTCTCGGTGTTGCGGCAATTCGCCGCCGCGGCCGGGCCCGCCGCGAGTACGCCGAGGACGAGAGCGCCGATAAGGCTGGCTGCCAGAGTCTGGGCCGGTTTGCGCATCTTTCGAAAGCTCGCCTGATTTGGGTGATTGAGGGGCGAATCTGCCCGAGGATCGGGTCGGGTCAAGCGAGATTACCCATAAGCGTTAAAGCCTTTCTTTACGTGGATTCTCTTGCGGATTTGTGGCCATTGATGGTTCAAATTCGCCGTCCGCAATGCTTCATTGCCGCTCCTCCGGAGACAGAAAGTCGCATGCAAGTTCTGGTGATTGGGGCCGGCGTCGTCGGCCTGGCTGCTGCCCGCGCCGCCGCGCGTGCCGGCCACGAGGTGGTGGTGGCCGAGAAGACCGGCGGCGTCGGCAACGGCATCTCCTCGCGCAACAGCGAAGTCATCCACGCCGGGCTTTATTATCCGCCGGGCTCGCTCAGGGCGCGCCACTGTGTCAACGGGCGGCACATGCTCTACGACTTCTGCGCCGCGCACGGCGTGCCGCACCGTAAGTGCGGCAAGCTGGTGGTGGCCGCGAACGACGCGGAGTTCGAACGCGTTGAGGCGATCGCCGCGCAAGGGACCACCAACGGCGCCGAGGGCCTGGAGCTCATCGACGGCGCGGCGGCGCGCGCGCTCGAGCCGCAACTGCAATGCCACGGCGCGCTGCGCTCGCCGGAGACCGGCATCCTAGACGTCCACGCCTACATGCTGGCCTTGCAGGGCGATCTTGAAGACGCCGGCGGCGCGATTGCCTTCAACACGCCGGTCGAGGGCGCTGCCCGCAAAGACGGCCAATGGGCGGTGCGCTTCGGCGGCGCCGATCCCGATACCGTGTCGTTCGATGCGCTCATCAACTGCGCGGGGATCGGCGCGCAAGGCGTGGCGCGCGGCATCGCGGATTATCCGGCGGACCGCGTGCCGCGCCAGGTGCTGGCCAAGGGCAACTATTTCAGCTTCACCGGCAAGCCGGCCTTCACGCGGCTGATCTATCCGACGCCGATGCCCGGTGGGCTCGGCGTGCACGTCACGCTCGACCTCGCCGGCCGCATGCGTTTCGGGCCGGACGTGGAATGGATCGAGCGCGAGGACTACGAAGTCGATCCGCGCCGCGCCGACATCTTCTACGAACGCATCCGCACCTATTGGCCGGAACAGCCCGACGACTCACTGGCGCCCGACTATGCCGGCATCCGGCCCAAGCTCACGGGCAAGGGCGAGCCGGCCGCCGACTTCATGATTGACGCGCCGTCGCAGCATGGCCTGCCGGGTCTGGTGCAGTTGTTCGGGATCGAGTCGCCGGGGCTGACCAGTTCGTTGTCGCTCGCCGAAGAAATCGTCGGCTATCTTTGAGCGGTGCGGAGACCGGCGAATTCGTCGAGGTTGTCGGGCTGCAACGCGCTGACGGTCGTGGGCGGCGCTTCGGCGATCCAGCGGCGGTCGGGCGGCGTCACCTGCAAAGCCAGCAGCTTGTTGCGCTCGTGCGCGCCGAAATAAGGGTACGACTTCACCGGCACGAAGTCGGGCAGGCCGCGGCGCCCGCCGGTGTAGACGCGCAAGCCGTCCATGGTCGCCATCACGTCGCCGGGACGCAGGGTCGGGTCGCCCATGGGCGCCTTATTCGGGACTCGCTTGGCGCGGGCGACCGCCCTGTCGCGGCGTACGGCGCCCCGCCACGGCCGCGATGCATTGTCGGCCGGATAATAGCCGTCGGGCCTGGCGGAAACGGGTTCGTGCGGCAGGGGCGGCGGCGCGCCATTGATGGCGCGGTTCAGGCCGTTGAAGAAGTTCTCGAACAGGCCTGCGGCCGGCGCCGGCGCCGGCATCAGGGACAGCACGACGACGGCGGCCAGCAGGCTGCCCAAGCCGCGCACCAAGCCGCGCAATCCGTTCGATCTCTTGAATCCCGTCATCACCCCGAGCCTCGTTTGGCGGCCTCGTTCGCGAACATATCGCCCCGTCTGCAACGCGCGGGCGCTGGATAGGTTGCGCCCTCACGCATTGCTCGCGGCGGCCTGTCGCGTGGTTCGAGTAGAAAAGGCGGGAATCGTAAAAGCGCAGTAAGAGAAAGCCGCCGGCACGGGCCGGCGGCTCCTTCGGTACGAACTATGGCTAACGATCGGTTAGCGGTGGGGGCGCCCGGAGCGTTTCCAGGCGAAGTGGGTACCGGTTCGCCGTCCGGAAACGCGACCAACAAGACTCAAAAGAAGCGCCACCACAGATAGACGTTACAGATCGCCACCGACACGAACATCATCGGCGCGGCATAGAGGGTGTAGGTGACGAAGCGGAACGGCACTCTGTCGCGCTCGCCGATGCCGGCGACGGTCAGGTTGGCCGAGGCGCCGATCAGCGTGCCGTTGCCGCCGAGGCAGGCTCCGAGCGACAGGCACCACCACAGCGCCCGGATGTGCTCCGGGCCTCCGAACGACGGCGCCATGCTCTTGATCAGCGGGATCATGGTGGCGACGAAGGGGATGTTGTCGACGATCGCCGACAGGATGGCCGACGACCACAGGATCGAATAGCCGGCGGCGTCGATCTTGCCGCCGGTGGCCGCCACCAGCTTCTTGGCCAGCAGCGCGAGCAGGCCGCCGACGTCGACACCATGCACCACCACGAACAGGCCGATGAAGAAGAAGATGGTGATCCACTCCACGTCGCCGAAGGTCTCATGGATGTTGTGGGCGGCCTTCTCCGCGTGATGCGACCAGTTGTCGAGCAGCATCAGGATGGCGGCTCCGAACAGCGCAATGGTGGCGGGCTCAAGATGAAGCGGCCTCGCCAGCACGAAGGCGATCATCACCAGCGCGAGGATGGCCAGCGCCTGCTTGAGCAGCGTCCAGTCGGTAATCGAGTCGGTCGCCTTCATCGCCATCACGCGCTCTTCGGCGTCGTGCGAGGCGCGCAGGTCCCTGCCCCAGAGGATGTGGATGATGAGCGCCTGCACCGCCATCACCACCAGAATGATGGGCGCCAGGTTATAGATGAAGTCGTTGAAGGTGAGGCCGACCTGCGAGCCGATCAGGATGTTGGGCGGATCGCCGATCAGCGTCGCGGTGCCGCCGATGTTGGAGGCAAAGATCTCCGCGAACAGATACGGGTAGGCGGGGACCTCGAGCGTCTTGCAGATCGCCAGCGTCACCGGGACGATGAGCAGCACGGTCGTCACGTTGTCGAGCAGGGCCGAGAGGACCGCCGTGGTCAGCTGCAGGATGATCAGGATGCCGGCCGGGTGCGCCTTGGCAAGCTGCGCCGAGCGCACCGCCAAGTACTGGAACATGCCGGAGCGGCGCGAAATCGATACCAGGATCATCATGCCGGTCAACAGGCCGATGGTGTTGAAGTCGATGCCGCGGATGGCCGCGTGCTGATCGAGCACGCCCACCAGGATCATCACGCCGGCGCCGACCAGCGCGACGATCGCGCGGTTGACCTGCTCGGACATGATGGTGGCGTAGGTGATAGCCAGGACGCAGGTGGACACCCACATCGCATTCAGGCCGAAAATGACGTGCGAAACCGCGTGCGCGGCCATTCCGAGCTCCCCCTAAGTCTATGGGCGCTCGACCTTATTTGGCCTCTTACACCCCTGCCCCCGTTTTTCGGAGGGCAAGCTCCGGCAACGGGGGCGGGGAGTCAAGTCGTCAGTGCGGCTTGTCCCGGGCGCGGCGTGAACGCAGTGAACGGTGCGCCGCAGACCCGGGATCGCCACAGTTGGTCGAATTTGGAACGGCCCCGGATCAGCGGTGCACCATTTCGTGCTGCGCCGCGTCCGGGGCACGCCGGCCTCAGAAGAACCGCCACCACACGTAGACGTTGGCGATGGCGATGGAGACGACCGTCATCGGCGCCGCATAAAGCGTGTAGGTGAGGAACTTGAACGGCACGCCGTTGCGCTCGGAGATGCCGGCGACCGTTAGGTTGGCGGAGGCGCCGACCAGCGTGCCGTTGCCGCCGAGGCAGGCGCCGAGCGACAGGCACCACCATAGCGGCATGATGTGCTCCGACCCGCCGAACACCGGCGCCGTACTCTTGATCAGCGGGATCATGGTGGCGACAAACGGAATGTTGTCGACGATCGCCGACAGGAACGCGGACGCCCACAGTACGGCGTAGCCGGTCGCCGGCAAGCTGCCGCCGGTCGCCTTCACCAACTCTTGAGCCAGCAGGTGCAACAGGCCGCCGACCTCGACGCCGTGCACCACCACGAACAGGCCGAGGAAGAAGAAGATCGTGATCCACTCCACGTCGCCGAAGGTGGAATGGATGTTGTGCGAGGCTTTTTCCGAATGATGCGACCAGTTGTCGAGCAGCATCAGCACGGCGGCGCCGAACAGCGCGATTGTGGCGGGCTCGAGATTGAGCTCGCGCGCCAGCACGAAGCCAACCATTACCAGCGTCAGCACGGTCAGCGCCTGCTTCAGCAGCACCCAGTCCTTGATCGCGTCGATCGGGTTCATGGCCATGACCGCGGCTTCGGCTTCCGCGGTGGCGCGCAAGTCTTTGCCCCATAGGATGTAGATCATCACCAACTGCACTGCCAGGATGACGAAGATGACCGGCGCTAGGTTGACGACGAAGTCGTTGAAGGTGAGCCCGACCTGAGAGCCGATGATGATGTTGGGCGGGTCGCCGATCAGGGTGGCGGTGCCGCCGATGTTGGAGGCCATAATCTCCGCGAACAGATAGGGATAGGCCGGCACCTTCAGCGTTTGCGTCACCGCGATAGTGACCGGCACCATTAACAGCACGGTAGTGACGTTATCGAGCAGCGCGGAGAGCACCGCGGTCGCGATCTGCAGCAGTATCAGGATGCCGCCGGGATGCGCCCTGGCGGTGCGCGAGGCCCACACCGCCACGTACTCGAACATGCCGGAGCGGCGCGAGATCGACACCAGAATCATCATGCCAGTGAGCAGGCCGAGCGTGTTCCAGTCGATGCCCTTGATGGCCTCTTCCTGGCTCAGCACGCCGACGATGATCATGATGCTGGCGCCGGCCAGCGCCACGATGGCACGGTTGACCTGCTCCGACATGATGACGGCATAGGTGATGCCCAGGATGCAGGTGGCCACCCACATCGGGCTCAATCCGAAATAGACGTGAGATGCCGTTTCGGCTGTCATGGTTCGCGTTCTCCCCCCTCGGACGTACGCGGCCAGAAACGGCTTCGCCAGTCCAAATCCTTGTCGCGGCAGGAAAATTGTTGATGGCTGGGACTGAGTCAACTTGGGGCTTCCGCGACCTAACCACGCAGGCCTTGTCCCGGGCGCGGCGCAGCACCAAGAGCGCGTTCACGCGCGTCTTTGCCGCGCGCTGGTGGTGCGCCGCAGACCCGGGATCGCGGCAGGCGCAGTCGTTGGGAAGGCCCCGGATCAGCAGTGCAGCGTTTCGCTGTGCGTGATGCTGCACGGCATCCGGGGCAGGCCATGCTGGCGAAGGCGGTACACGGCGGTTATGAAACGGGGAATCCAAGCGACTCGCGCCTCATCGGGAGAGACGACGCCATGGCTGCCAAACCTGACGCCAGGGACGAGAATAGGCACGAGAAGGACGAAACGGCCGCAGCCGCGTCGCTCAACGCCTTCCTCGATTTCTTCGGCCACGAGGCGGCCGGCGGCGTGG
The DNA here is from genome assembly GCA_037381985.1 of Pseudolabrys sp. Lineage (GTDB taxonomy): Bacteria > Pseudomonadota > Alphaproteobacteria > Rhizobiales > Xanthobacteraceae > Pseudolabrys. The sequence goes on along the minus strand of JARRQH010000039.1, from coordinate 12,102 downwards.
TGCTCGGCATCGCGACCCTGGCGGCGCTCGCCTTCAGCAATTCGCCCTGGCGCGACCTCTACACGCAGTTCACCCAACTTCCCGGGACGGTCGATGCCGGCGGCATCCTGGTGCTGCACAAGCCGTTGGTGGTCTGGGTCAACGACCTCTGGATGGCGGTGTTCTTCTTTCTTGTCGGCCTGGAGATCAAGCGCGAGTTCGTCGAGGGCGAATTGGCCTCGCGCAGCCAGGCGGTGCTGCCGGCCGCCGCGGCCCTCGGCGGCATGGTGGTGCCGGCGATCATCTACGCGTCGATCAATGCCGGCGACGCGGTCGGCTTGCGCGGCTGGGCTATCCCAGCGGCGACCGACATCGCCTTCGCGCTCGGCATCGCCATGCTGCTCGGGTCGCGCGTGCCGGCGTCGCTGAAGGTGTTCTTGACCGCTGTCGCCATCATCGACGACCTCGGCGCTATTGTGGTGATCGCGGTGTTCTACACCGCCGACCTGTCGCTCATCGCCCTGGTGCTCGCGCTTGTCGGCGTCGCCTGCCTGTTCGGGCTCAATCGCGCCGGCGTGCGGCGCCCGGACGTCTACATCGTCGTCGGCCTAGTCATCTGGGTGTGCGTGCTGAAGTCGGGCGTGCACGCGACGCTGGCCGGCGTGCTGACCGCGCTGGCGATCCCCATGAAGGATCACGCCGGCAAACCGCTCGCCGGCAAGCTCGAGCACGCGCTGCATCCGTGGATCGCCTTCGTGATTCTGCCGACGTTCGCTTTCGTCAATGCCGGCGTCACGCTGGTGGGGCTGTCACCGGCGGCTCTCCTCAATGCCATTCCGCTCGGCATTGCCGCAGGTCTCGTCGTCGGCAAGGCGGTCGGCGTGTTCGGCACCGCCTGGCTGATGATCCGCACCAAGCTGGCGGAGCCGCCGGCCGGCGCGAGCATGCGCCAGTTGTTCGGCGTCTGCGTCCTCTGCGGTATCGGCTTCACCATGAGCCTGTTCATCGGTTCGCTCGCCTTCGAGAACCTTGGCCCCGGCTACGAGACGCAGCTCAAGCTGGGCGTGCTGGCCGGTTCGCTGATCGCGGGGACGGTCGGTGCGCTGATCCTGCGGCGCGGGTAGCGCCTTACCGGATCGGTGCCGGCCGGCCGGGAGTATTGTACCTGTTGGCCGCGTCGGCCACGCTATAATTCAAGTCGCCATCAAAGTTTGATTGCGCGGCTTCAGGCGCGGGCTATAAATCTTGATCGCGGGCGGCGTCGATATGGTCAAATGAGGTACCTCCCGTCTGCTTGCGTTGTTTCAACCTTCTGATCGGAGACATCGATGAAACGTCTGATGATCGCCGCGATCGCCTGCAGCTTCGCGCTAGCCGGCGGGGCCCAGGCCGCAACCTGCAAGGCGACCGCCACCAGCAAGAATCTGCACGGCGCCGCCTACACCAGCTTCGTGAAGAAGTGCGAGAAGGACGCCGCAGCGGCCTGCGACAGGCGGGCGGTGACGAAGAAGTTGCATGGCGTGGCCAAGACGAGCTTCGCCAAGAAGTGCGTGCGCGATGCGGTCGGCAACTGAGGGCGTGACCCTCGATAGGTAAAGGAGGCTCTGTTATGGGTCTGTTCGATCAACTCGGAAGCGGTCTGCGCGGCGCCTTGGGCGACCTCGCCGGTCAGGCTATGGGCCAGCTCGGCGCCAACGCGCCGGCATTGTTGAACCAGGTTCTCGGCAAGACCGATCTCGGCAGCGTCGGCGGCTTGCTGGCCAAGCTGCAGCAGGGTGGGCTGGGCAACGAGATCTCGTCCTGGCTCGGCAACGGCACCAACGCGGGGATCACGCCGGATCAGGTGCGCGACGCGCTCGGCAACGAGCACGTCCAGCAGATCGCCAACGCGATCGGCCTGCCGACAGACAAGATCCTGGAACTGCTGTCACAGCATCTGCCGGATGCCGTGGACAAGATGAGCCCGAACGGCACGCTCGAGGAACCCACTGCTTCGTGAGCTGGCTTTTCGGGAGTGCGACGTTCGACGTGAAGACCGCCGCGGCATTCGCTTGCGGCGGGTTTTGGCACCCCAGGCGCCGGAGACGCGGCGGCCTGGACCTATTTGAGGAGCAAGTTCGATGAGTCGTCAGTTGACGTTGATTTGCGCGTCGGCCGTTCTGGCGTTCGCCGTTTCGGCCACCGGCCCGGCGATGGCTTTGACCATGAAGGAGTGCAGCACCAAGTACAAGGCGGCGCAGAAGGCCGGCACGCTCAAGGGCATGAAGTGGAACGACTTCCGCAAGGCGGAATGCGGCACCACGCCTTCGGCGGAATCCAAGAAGGCGACCGGCAAGCCGATGTACGCCGGCTCGGCCGTATTTCCGCGCGCGGTCAGCTCGAAATACTCCAAGGAGTCGCCCGGCAAGGCGCGCATGCACACCTGTCTCGACCAGTACAACGCCAACAAGGCGAGGAACGCCAACGGTGGCATGAAGTGGATCCAGAAGGGTGGCGGCTATTACAGCGAATGCAACAAGCGGCTGAAGGGCTGAGCGGCATTCGATCTGCCAGGCGTCGTTTCCGCGGGGCGTGGGCTGCAAAGCTCGCGCCCCGCGCTTCCTTTGCCGCGCAGCGGCGATGAAACGTGATGACAGTGCCGCGTCTGTCTCCTAGAGTTTGAGGCGGTGGCGCCTGCGAACCCGGCGAATTGTGACGGGTCTTCGCGCGTTTCGTCGGGGGGAACCGATGCGTCATGCCGGTTTGCTTGCGTTGACGGCTGCCGCGTTCACGCTCGGCGGCTGCGCGACCGTTCGCAACCTGCCGCTCAACAAGCCTTCCGCCAATCCTCTCGTAGGTATGCTGATTCAGGCCGCGCACGCGGCCGGACGCAAGGACGATGGCGGCGGCACCGTCGTCGGCCTGGCGTTTTCCGGCGGCGGTACGTGCGCGGCCGCCTTCGGTTATGGCGTGCTCAAGCAACTGGCGCGCACGCCGACGCCGTGTGCCGGCGGACGCGATCTGCTCGACCACGTTGACATCGTGTCCGGGGCGTCGGGCGGATCGGTGATCGCCGTCTATTGCGGACTCAAAGGGCGCACCGCGCTCGACGATTTCCGCCAGCAGTTCCTCACCCAGGACGTGATGGCGACGTTGGACGCCAGCGTGAGCCTCGGCAATATCAATCGCGCACTCGGCGGCGGCGTCAATACCGACAACCGCCTGCGCGATTGGTTGAACGCCCATCTCTATCATGGCGCGACCAACTCATCCGCTGGCGCTGCGGTTTGAAGCGCGCCGAGGTGACGCGCCTGCGCGGCGCGGGTGGCCGCTGGAACTGCCACGACGTGAAATTCACCATCGCGCGGGTGTCGTTCGAGCAGCTCGACGCCGCGCGCGCCAGGCGGCTCGATAAGGTGCCGACCTCGTTCACATTGCCGGCCGCGTCGGTGGATGAATTGACCCGCGCCGGCGGCGATGCGCTCAAGGGCGACCCGACCTTCAAGCGTTTCACCCGAGGCCTTTGACGGCGCCGGAAGCGGCGGCGGCGGGATACTGGCGTTTGCGGCCGCCCGGCGCTATGGGAAGTATGTTGATTTTGTCTTGTCGCGTTTCCGGACGGCGAACCGGTTTCCACTTCGTCTGGAAACGCTCCGAGGCTACCCGCGACGAGCTTCCCGGCATGCGCATCACCAACATCGTCGATATTGTCGTCCCCATCTCGTCGGCGATCCGCAACGCCTATATCGATTTCTCGCAGATGACCGCGAGCGTGGTCGCGGTCTTCACCGACGTGGAGCGCGACGGCAAGCCGGTGGTCGGCTTCGGCTTCAATTCCAACGGCCGCTACGCGCCGCAGGGCCTGCTGCGCGAGCGCTTCATCCCGCGCCTCAGGAGCGCCAAGCCGGAGGAGATCGTCGACGAGGCCGGCCTGATCGATCCCATCAAGGCCTGGGACGTGATGATGCGCAACGAGAAGCCGGGCGGCCACGGCGAGCGTTCGGTCGCCGTCGGCGTGCTCGACATGGCGCTGTGGGATGCGCTGTCGAAGGCCGAAGGCGTGCCGCTCTGGCGGAGATGAAACGCTATCTCGACCTCGGCTACTCCACCGTGAAGATCAAGATCGGCGGCGCCGATTTCGTCACCGACCTGAAGCGCATCGAGGCGGTGCTCAAGATCGTCGGCAAGGGCGAGAACCTGTGCGTCGACGTCAACGGCCGCTACACCATTGACGAGGCGTTGGCCTGCGGCGACGCCATCGCGCCCTTGAAGCTGCGCTGGTACGAAGAGCCGCTCGATCCGCTCGACAATCTGATGCACGCCGCGCTCGCATCGCGCTACCGACCGCCGCTCGCCACTGGCGAGAACCTGTTCTCCATGCAGGACGCGCGTAATCTGATTCGCCATGGGGGCCTGCGCGCCGACCGCGACTGGCTACAGTTCGACCCCGCCTTGTCGTACGGCCTGGTCGAATACCTGCGCATCCTCGACATGCTCTATCAGCATGGCTGGTCGCGGCGGCGCTGCGTGCCGCACGGCGGCCATCAGTTCGCGCTCAACATCGCGGTCGGTCTGGGACTGGGCGGCAACGAGTCGTACCCGCAGGTGTTCGCGCCCTTCGGCGGTTTCGCCGACGCCTGCAAGGTCACCGACAGCCGGGTGGCGATGCCGGACGTGCCCGGCATCGGTTTCGAGGCCAAGAACGATCTCTACGCGGTGATGAAACAGATTTCCGGCGAGGGCGACGGGCCGGTGATGAGCTTTCCCTCGCGGCGGAAGACGCCGGCCGACGCTTAACAAAACGGCTATACTTTTCGGTCATGGTGCCCGGGCTGCGCTGGGTGACGGCCGTTGCGCCGCCGTCTACGATGCGCAGGCTGGAGGTGCGCAGGCGGCCGCGACTGCAGGCTGGTTCGAATGCGGCAAGGGTATCCTATGCGAATCGGGTACGGACGTTTCGGGTTCGGGTTGGTTGGCCTCACGATCGCGCTCATGCTCGGCGGCTGCGCCACCATTCACAACCTGCCGCTCAACGTCCCCACGTCCAATCCCTTCGGGCCGACGCCGGCGGACGCCGCCGGATCGGTGACCAGTGGCGGCGACGCCATTGGGCTCGCCTTTTCCGGCGGTGGCACGCGGGCGGCTGCCTTCTCCTACGGCGTGCTGAAGGCACTGGCGCGCACACCGTCGCCCGCCCGGGACCATCGTGATCTGCTCGAGCATGTCGGCATGGTCACCGGTGTGTCGGGTGGGTCGGTCACGGCCGCCTATTACGGCCTGCGCGGGCGGGCGGCGCTGTCGGATTTTCGTCAGCGCTTTCTGACCCAGGATCTGATGTCGCAACTCGACACCAACGTCGACCTGATCAATATCGGCCGGGCGCTATCCGGCGGCATCAACACCGATACGCGCTTACGCGACTGGCTGAACCGGCATTTGTTTGGCGGCGCGACCTTCGGCGACCTACTGGCGCGCAAGCGTCCCTGGGTGCTGATCAATGCTACCGACGTCTACAGCCGAACGCCCTTCCTGTTCACGCCGCAGACCTTCGCGGCCTTCTGCAGCGATGTGCAGAAATATCCGCTTGCGGCGGCGGTCGCCGCCTCAGCGGCGGTGCCAGGCGCCTTCGCGCCGGTCGTCATCAAGACCTACCCGGGGCAATGCAGCACGCCGTTGCCGTCCTGGGTAACGCGGGCGCTCAGAGAGCCGGACGCTTCGCCGCTGCTGTCGGCCTACGCCACGGCGTTGGCGCGCGATCACACCGGCGCGGTCAAATACATCAAGCTGTTCGACGGCGGCTTGGTCGACAATTACGGGCTCAGCGGTCTGACCATTGCCCGTGAATCGGTCCAGAAGCCGTATGCGCCGTTGCGGCCGCAAGAGGCGGTCAATATGCGGCGGTTGCTGTTCCTGGTGGTCGATGCCGGTCGCGGGCCGGAAGGCCGATGGGCGCAGACGCTGGAAGGTCCGAGTGGCGCGCAATTGATTTCCGCCGTCACCGACGCCGCCATCGGCGCCAATACCCAGTCGAGCTACACCGCCTTCCAGGCCACCATGAAGGATTGGCAGGATCAGCTGGTGCGCTGGCGTTGCGGACTGAAGCCGGCGCAGGTCGCGCGGCTACGCCGCGGGCACCACAGTCCCTGGCGGTGTCGCGACGTCAAGATCATTGTCGGCCGCATTGCATTCGATCAACTCGGCTCCGTGCGCGCTAGGCAGTTGAATGCCATCCCGACGACGTTCTCGCTGCCCGCGCAGAGCGTCGATGCGCTGACGCAAGCCGCCGGCGACGCGCTGCGAATCAACCCGGCGTATAAAGAGTTCCTGAAAGAGATGTAGCGGGCGGAGGCCGCACGGGACGATGAACGTTTATCATGCGTGGTGCGACCTGAAGCCGGGCGTGCGCGATGCCGATTTCGCCGACGGCGTGGCGAATTACATGGGCCATTTGCAGGCGCAGGGTTTGATCGCGAGCTGGCGGCTGACGCGGCGCAAGCTCGGCCTCGGTGGCGAGGGCTTGGGCGAGTTTCACCTCGCGATGGAGGTGCGCGATCTTGCCCAGCTCGACCGCGCCTTCGAGCACGTGGCGACGCGCGCCGAGCCGGTCGAGGGCTTCCACTTCGGCGTCAACTCGCTGGTGCAGAACGCGCGCTTCGCGCTGTACCGCGATTTTCCCGATCCGGGACGTCAGCGCGGGGCGGAAAGGTTTTGACGTCAGGCACTAATGCGCCTCGTCCCAGTTGTCGGCGGCGCGGGCCTCGACCTGCAGCGGCACGTTCAGCATGACCGCCGGCTCCGGCGCCTTTTCCATCACGCGCGCGACCACCGGCAGGGTTTTCTCGACCTCATCCTCCGGCACCTCGAAGATCAGTTCGTCGTGCACCTGTAAGAGCATCTGCGCGCTGAGCTTGGCCTTCTCCAGTTCCGGCTCGATGCGGATCATGGCGCGGCGGATGATGTCGGCTGCCGTACCCTGCAGGCGCGCGTTGATGGCCGCGCGCTCGTTGAAGGCGCGGATCGACGGGTTCGAGTTCTTGATGTCCGGGTAATGGCACTTGCGGCCGAAGATCGTCGTCACGTAGCCGTCCCGGCGGCAGTCTTCCTTGGTCTGGTCCATGTAGTCGCGAATGCCGGGGAAGCGCTCGAAATATTTCTTGATGTAGTCGCCGGCTTCGCTGCGCTCGATGCCGAGCTGGTTGGCGAGCCCGAAGGCCGAGATGCCGTAGATAATGCCGAAATTGATGGCCTTGGCGCGGCGGCGCGTTTCCGGCGGCATGTCCTTGACCGGCACGCCGAACATCTCCGACGCCGTCATGGCGTGGATGTCGATGCCGTCCTGGAAGGCCTTCTTCAGCGTTGCAATGTCCGCGATCTCGGCCAGCAGCCGCAACTCGATCTGCGAGTAGTCCGCCGACATCAGCTTCGTGCCGGGCGCGGCGATGAAGGCCTTGCGGATCTTGCGGCCGTCCTCGGTGCGGATCGGAATGTTCTGCAGGTTCGGCTCCGACGACGCCAGCCGGCCGGTGGTGGTGGCGGCGAGCGAATAGGAGGTGTGCACGCGATGCGTCACCGGATTGACGAAATTCGGCAGCGCCTCGGTGTAGGTCGAGCGCAGCTTGGAGACGCCGCGCCAGTCGAGGATCTTGCGCGGCAGCTCGTGCTGCTCGGCCAAGTCCTCAAGCGCACGGGCGCCGGTCGACCATTGCCCGGTCTTGGTCTTGGTGCCGCCGGGCAAGCCGAACTTGCCGAACAGGATGTCGCCGATCTGCTTCGGTGAGCCCGGGTTGATCGGCTCGCCAGCGATTTCGGTGATCTCGTCGGCCAGCCGCGCCTGCTCCTGCGCGAACTCGCCGGAGAGCCGCGAGAGCACCTGGCGGTCGATGGGAATGCCGCGCCGCTCCATGCGCGCCAGCACGGTGGGCATGGCGCGTTCCAGCGTCTCGTAGACGGTGGTGACCTGCTCGGCCGGCAGCCGGCCTTTGAGCGCGTACCACAGGCGCAGCGTGACGTCGGCGTCCTCGGCGGCGTATTCGCTCGCCTTGCCGATCGGGACGAGGTCGAAGCTGATCTGGCTCTTGCCGGAACCGGCGACGTCCTTGAAATGGATCGGTTCGTGGCCGAGCCATTTCTCCGACAGCGCGTCCATGCCGTGGCCGCCCTTGCCGGCGTCCAGCACGTAGGAGATCAGCATGGTGTCGTCGTAGGGCGCGACCTCGATGCCACGCTGCGCGAACACCAGCCAGTCGTATTTCATGTTCTGCGCGATCTTGAGCACGCCGCGGTCTTCCAGCAGCGGCTTGAGCGCGTCGAGCGCCTGCTCTTCGGGAATCTGGTCGGCGCAGAGCTTGGCTTCCGGCGCGAACAGGTCGCCGCCGCCGTCGCTGCCGCCCTCTTTGTGGCCGAGCGGTATGTAGCACGCTTCGTTGGGCGCGACCGCCAAGGATACGCCGCACAGGCCGGCCTGCATGGCGTCGAGGCTGGTGGTCTCGGTGTCGACCGCCACCACGCCGGCGTCGTGCGCGCGCGCGATCCATGTCTTCAATTCGGCGAGCGTGCGCACGCATTCGTATTTGGAACGGTCGACGGTGGCGGTGCGCGCTGCTTCGCTGCGCGCGGTGGCGAGCGCCACCGGCGTCAGGCCGGCTTTCTCGCCTTGCCCAACGCTCTGACCGTCACCCCCGGGCTTGACCCGGGGGTCCATACGGCCGCTCGGCGTACTCGGCGCCGCATCATGGATGGCCGGGTCAAGCCCGGCCATGACGGGCTGAGACTGGGGCGAAGCCGAAGACACCAACGTCGCGTCCGCCTCGATAGCGCTGGCATCGATGCCGCTCTTTTCGGCGACGCGGCGGGTGATGGTGTTGAACTCCATCGCCTTGAGGAACGCGATCAGGTGCTTGTAGTCCGGCTCGTGCACCGCGAGGTCGTCGACGGTCACGTCGAGCGGCACGTTCTGGTCGAGTGTCACCAGTTTCTTCGACAGCCGCGCCTGCTCGGCAAATTGAATGAGGTTCTCGCGCCGCTTGGCCTGCTTGATCTCGTCGACGTGCTTGAGCAGCGTTTCGAGGTCGCCGTATGTGCCGATCAGTTCCGCCGCTGTCTTGGGGCCGATGCCCGGCACGCCCGGCACGTTGTCGGTGGAATCGCCGATCAGTGCCTGCGCCTCGATAACCTTTTCCGGCCCGACGCCGAACTTCTCCATCACCTCGGCGGGGCCGATGCGGCGATCCTTCATGGTGTCGTACATGGTGACGCCGTTGCCGACGAGCTGCATCAGGTCCTTGTCGGACGACACGATGGTGGTGGTCGCCTTGGCTTCGGTGGCGAGCCGCGCGTAGGTGGCGATCAGGTCGTCGGCCTCGAAGCCGATCTGCTCCAGGCACGGCAGTTCGAAGGCGCGCACCGCGTCGCGGATGAGCGGAAACTGCGGCCGCAAGTCCTCCGGCGCCTCCGGGCGGTGCGCCTTGTATTCGGGGTACATCTCATTGCGGAAGGTCTTTTCCGACCGGTCGAACACCACGGCCAGATGCGTCGGCTTGTCCTCCGGCTTCATCTCGGCCAGCAGCTTCCACAGCATGTTGCAGAAGCCGAGCACGGCGTTGACCTGCAGGCCGTCCGATTTGCGGGTCAGCGGCGGCAGCGCGTGGTAAGCGCGGAAGATGTAGGAGGAGCCGTCGACCAGGAAGAGATGGTCGCCCTTCTTCAGCGGTCGCGCGCCCGGGCTTGCCGGCGCGGCGGCGGATTTGGCCGCCGGCTTGGCGCTCGAGTTGGATTTGGCGGCGGGCTTGGCTTTTGTTTTCGAGGAAGCTGGCATGGCAGGCAATGTGGTCCCCGGGGCCGCGTTAATCAATCCGGCAAACACGGCTCACCACAGGGAATGCGCGGCACTCGCCTTGGTTGGATTGCTCTGCTATGGAGCGAGGCACTGGGCTGAAACCTATGATGAATTTGTGACGGACACCCCATGCGCGTTGCCATGATCGGCACCGGCTATGTGGGCCTCGTTTCCGGGGCCTGCTTCGCCGACTTCGGCCACGAAGTGACCTGCGTCGACAAGGACGAGGCCAAGATCGACGCGCTCAAGCGCGGCGAGATCCCGATCTACGAGCCGGGCCTCGACGATCTTGTGGCCACCAACGTCAAGGCCGGCCGGCTGAAGTTCGCCACCGACCTGGCGCCCGCGGTGAAAGCCGCCGACGCCGTGTTCATCGCCGTCGGCACGCCCGCGCGCCGCGGCGATGGCTATGCCGATCTCTCTTATGTCTACGGCGCCGCCCGCGAGATCGCGAGTGCCATGGACGGTTTCACCGTGGTGATCACCAAGTCGACGGTGCCGGTCGGCACCGGCGACGAGGTCGAGCGCGTCATCGCTGAGACGCGCGCCGATTGCGACTGCGCGGTGGTGTCGAACCCGGAGTTCCTGCGCGAGGGCGCGGCTATCCGCGACTTCAAGCATCCCGACCGCATCGTGGTCGGCACCGAGGACGCGCGCGCGCGCGAGGTCATGAGCGAGCTCTACCGACCGCTCTACCTTAACCGCTCGCCGCTCATGTTCACCGACCGCCGCACGGCGGAGCTGATCAAATACGCAGCCAACGCCTTCCTCGCCACCAAGATCACCTTCATCAACGAGATCGCCGACCTCGCCGAGAAGGTTGGCGCCGACGTGCAGGAGATCGCGCGCGGCATCGGGCTCGACAACCGCATCGGCGGCAAGTTCCTGCACGCGGGCCCCGGCTTCGGTGGCTCGTGCTTCCCGAAGGACACGCTGGCGCTGATGAAGACGGGCCAGGACAACGAGGCGCCGCTGCGCATCGTCGAGGCGGTGGTTTCGGTCAACGACCAGCGCAAGCGAGCGATGGCGCGCAAGGTGGCGCATGCCTTGGGCGGCGACGTGCGCGGCAAAACGGTGGCCGTGCTCGGCCTCACCTTCAAGCCCAACACCGACGACATGCGCGAGGCGCCGTCGATCCCGCTCATCACCGCGCTGCAGGACATGGGCGCCAAGGTGCGCGCCTACGACCCCATCGGCATGGAGCAGGCGAAGAGCTATATCGACAAGGTCACGTTCTGCGACGACGCTTACGATTGCGCGCAAGGCGCTTCGGCCCTGGTGATCGTCACCGAATGGGAGCAGTTCCGCGCGCTCGATTTCGGGCGGCTGAAAGAGACCATGGCCGAACCCGTTCTGGTCGATCTGCGCAACATCTACAGTGCGGACGAAATCGTCCGCCATGGCTTCGTCTACGAGAGCGTGGGGCGGGCGCGGAAATAGGTGCAGCCAAGGCTCCTCTGGTCGTCGCGGGCGAGCGAGCCTCTTGCGAGCGAGACCCGGGACCCATACGCCGCAGCAGAACTTTTATACTGTGGCGTATGGGTCCCCGCCTTCGCGGGGACGACGACAGAGAATTGATGCGCACCTTCGATACACCTCTCCCCATTGACGCCGCGCTGCCGGAACTCACCGCCGCGCTGGCCTCGCACAACGCCGCCGTGCTGGTGGCGGCGCCGGGGGCTGGCAAGACCACGCGCGTGCCGTTGGTGTTGATCGACGAGCCGTGGGCGAAAGATCAGAGGATCCTGGTGCTGGAGCCACGCCGGCTCGCCGCCCGCGCCGCCGCCGCCCGCATGGCGTCGACCTTGGGTGAGCAGGTCGGCGACACCGTGGGCTTGCGCGTGCGCTTCGGCTCCAAGGTTAGCAAACGGACCCGCATCGAGGTGGTGACCGAAGGCATCTTCACGCGGCTGGTGCTCGACGATCCGTCCTTGGAGGGCGTGGCGGCAGTGCTGTTCGATGAATTCCACGAACGCTCGCTCGATGCCGATCTGGGTCTCGCTTTGGCACGTGACGCGCAAGAGGGCCTGCGCGAGGACCTGAAACTGCTGGTGATGTCGGCGACGCTCGACGGCGCCCGCGTCGCGGCGTTGCTCGACGGCGCCCCGGTGGTCGAAAGCGAGGGCCGCAGCTTTCCGGTCGAGACCCGCTATCTCGGCCGCGACGCCCGCGCCCGCATCGAGCCGCAGGTGGCCGACGCGGTCCAGCGCGGCTTACGCGCCGAACCCGGCTCGCTCTTGGTGTTCCTGCCCGGCGCCGGCGAAATCCGCCGCACCGAGACGCTTCTGAAGGAACGCGTCGGCGATCCC
>JARRQH010000038.1:0-15944 GCA_037381985.1 Pseudolabrys sp. | reverse complement strand
GATCGCCTCCATCTGCACGCCCCAGGGTGTGTAGAAATAGAGGATGCTCTGGCCGGCGGCCGGGCCTTCGGTAACGGGCAGGGGCCCCTGCAAGGTCTTGACGCCCTTCGATTTCAGATAGTCGGCCGCCTTGTTGATGTCGTCGACATAGATGGCGACGTGATAGCCGCCGATATCGCTGCTCTTCGGGTAGACCGTCTTCTGGTCAGGCGCGCTGTACTTGAACAACTCGACATTCGAGCCGAAGCCGCAGCGCATCATGGTGATCTGCTCGATGACCGCGCGCGGGTTAACGTTTAGAACGTCCTGCATGAACGTACCCTTGTCGTCGCGGAACGGTCCGAAGGACATCACCTTTTCGAAACCCAGCACGTCGCTGAAGAAGCTTACGGCCTCCTCCATATCCGGAACGGTCATGCCGATATGATTGACGCCGCGCATGCCCGGCATGGGGTCGGACGAAGCGACGGAGGGCGGGACGGACGTCGCCAGATGAGCCTGCGCAGCGGGGACGAGGGTCTTCATGTCAAGGTCTCCCTTTGGGTGTCGCGTTTGGTGTGTGTTTCGCTTCAGATCTCATGAACGCGGACATTGGCGAGAATCTTGTGCAGGGTCGCAATGAAGGCCAGCCGTTCGTCCTCGGCAATGCCGCGGAACATTCGCGCATAGGCCGATGCCATATGGGGCCAGAGCACCTCGAAGGCCGCTCGGCCGGCGTCGGTGATGAACACCCGCACCGCCCTGTTGTCGGAAGCATCCGTCTCGCGCCGAACAAGCCCGTCGGCCTGCAGCCGATCGAGCGCGCGGCTCAGCGTCGATTGCTCGGTTACCGCATAGACGGCGAGATCACGGATCAGTAAACCGTCATTGACCGACAGCACGGCCAGCGTGCGCGCTTTCGGTGTCGTCAGACCGAGTTCGGTTATCTCTTCGCGCAAGGAGGCGTTGTAGCGGCCCATGATGCGGTTCATCAGATAGGGGGCGAAATTACTGAGCCCCATCTCGCCCAGTTTCTGGAACGGCATGTGCGGCGACTCGTCGTTCATGCGCCCAGCCTCTTGGCGGCGTTAAAGCCAGACCCGCCTCCGAGGCCAGGGCCGGGATGGGTCGATGCACCGATGTGAATGAGCCCGCGTACCGGCCCGGTTCCGTTGGTGGAATGCTTGAACGGCCGCCAGATGAAGAACTGATCGATACCGCAATGTCCGCCATACGGGTCGCCGTCGACGAGGTTCTTGTTCATTGCTTCCAGGTCACGCGGCGAGTAAGCGCGACGTGCAAGCTTGATGGTCTCGAAATCCTTGATGTGGCGCGACAGGATCGCTTCCAGACGGTCCGCGAAGGCTTCGCACGTCGCTTCGTCCCATTCGCGGCCTGCGATTTCGCCGGCGGCGTCACCCTTGATGACGCGCGGCGCATCGGGGATCTGCAGCCAGAGTATGGCCTTGCCTTCCGGACAACGCGACGGGTCGAGACGATGGGGCTGGCCGACACAGATGGTCGGCGTTTCAGGCAGCATTCCGCGTTCGGCTTCGTTCGCCGATTTCGATACCGCGTTGATGCCGTCGCTAAGGTGTATCAGCGCCACGTCGTCGAGACCGGGCGTTAGCCACTCGGGGTGCTTGTCCAGCGCGAAGTGCAACTGGAAGTCTCCACGTCCATGACGGAACTGGCGTATGGCCTCGCGGTCCTCCGGCAGATCCACGCCTTCGAGAAGCCGGTTGTAAAGCTGTCCGGGAGCGACGGATGCCAGAACCGAACCACAGGCGATTTCTTCTCCGTCGGCGAGACGCACTCCCGTCACCTTTCCGCCATGCGTAAGGATACGGTCGACATCGGCTTGCGTTCGCAGGCTTCCGCCGTTTTCCTCGATCAGCGCCTTGAACGCTCTTACGATCGATGCCGCGCCGCCTTTGGCGATCGGCGCTCCCGCCGCCTCGAGCGCGAAGGCAATCACCTTACCCATCTGCGCGGAATAGGTACTTTCCGGCGTCAGCCCGGCATGGAGACCCCATGGTGCCCAGAGCGCCTGGATCATCGGGCTCTGATAATTGGTTTCCAGCCAGCCGCGAGCGGGCGCCAGCGCGGAGCCCATCCAGGCTGCAAGCCCCCTGAGGCCGCGCTTGCGCACTTGGCCGAACATAAGCTTCGCGGTTTGCCAGGACCACAGGTTGCCGCCGAGCAACGCGAAGAGGAACGGTGCGTCGGCGGCAATCTCGCCGACATCACGCGCGTGCTGATCGCCGTCGCCTGCCGCCAGTGCATTGAAGGCGGCGATGTTGCTGGTCTGGTCCGTCGTCAGGATAAGGGCTTCGCCGTCCGGCCTGAGCACAGCGGTCGGGTTCGGCGAATGGCAGTATTCGAACCCGTGCCGGGCAAGGTGCGGACCGAGTTCGGCTCCGGCCGGCCCGGTCATGAACAACACGAAGGTGGCCGCCATTACGTCATGCGTGAAGCCGGGCAGGGTGGCTTCCTCGCTGCGCAGGCAACCGCCCAGGGTTGCCTCACGCTCAAGCACGACCACCCGTCGCCCCTTGAGTGCCAACAGGCTGGCCGCGACCAGTCCGTTGATGCCAGAACCGATGATGACGTGATCCGCGGTCAAGGTTTAGGCCTTCGGTACCAGCGCCAGGGCGCGGATCGGCGAACCGGTGCCTCTGACGATCTTGAGCGGCGCTGCAATCAAGATCGCGCCCTTCGGCGGCAACTTGTCGAGATTGGCGAGCGAGGCCAGGCCGAAGCGATTGTTCTTGTGCAGGAGGTTGTGGGCCGGAAAGGGCGGCTCCATCCCGCCGGCAAGGCCGGCGTCCGTGCCAATGCACTGGCTGCCCCAGCCGACGATGCCCTTGTCGATAAGGTAGCTCATCACCTCTGCCGTCGGCCCCGGCGTGTGCGGACCGTTTTCATCGGCATTGAGGAACCGGGCCTCGTCGTTGGAATACTTGTCCCAGTCCGAGCGCAGAACGACCCATTCGCCGGCACCTATTTCCCCGTGCTCGGCTTCCCAGGCTTTCACATGGTCGATGGTCAGAAGGAAGTCTGCGTCCTCGGAACATTCCTTCGAGAAGTCCAGAACGTTCACCGGCGCGATCAGGCGCTGTACGTCGAGCGTGTCGGTGTAGCCGTCCTCGAAGTCCTTGCCGGTAATCCAGTGATGCGGCGCGTCGAAATGCGTGCCCGAATGTTCGCCCAGTTTCAGCCAGTTCCAAGCGAAGAACGGACCGTCATTGTCGTATTCACTGATCTTGTGAATTTCGATCTTCGGCGTGTTCTTGGCGAAATCCGGCGGCAGATACAGGATCGGTGTGTCGGGGCCGAGCGGCCCCGTGCAATCCACCACCTCGATTCCGCCGGCGCCGAGCGTTCCGGCAAGCTCTGACAGCACGTTTGCTGAACTCATCCCAATCTCCCTTGTTACCGACACGTGGCTTCACAATTACGATACCACTAGACAAAAATACATGCAAATGCAAACATCTTGCCGTTGGTAGGAGGGAGCGGGTGAGCGACGAGTTTGATGCCGTATTAGTCGGAGCGGGACACAATACGCTGGCAGCTGCGATTCATCTGGCTGCGCGTGGTTGGCGGGTTGGCGTATTCGAGCAGGCGGAGATGCCCGGGGGCGCGGTCAAGACCGGCGAATACACGCTGCCCGGCTATCGCCACGACTGGGCGGCCATGAATCTCTCACTCTTCGCGGGAAGCCCGTTTTTCAAGGAATATCGTGAAGAACTGGCCAGTCACGGGCTGGAATTCGCTCCCGTGAACAATGCTTTCGCGAGCGCTTTTCCGGATGGCCGCTGGTGCGGTGTATCCACGGATTTGGAGACGACCGCTTCACGTATCGCGTCATTCTCGAAAAAGGACGCCGAGCGATGGAAATCACTTGCGGCTGATTTCGGTGCGGATGCTCCGCACCTGTTCCGGCTGCTCGGCAGTTCGATGAAGATTCATTCACTTGCATATTTTTTGTACAAGGTGTTCGCCGAGCGGGGGCGCGCGGGTTTGCTGCAGATGGTCCGCTTCCTGCTCGCCTCGCCGCGCGCCTATCTGTCGGAAACTTTCGAAACGCCGCAGGTCCGGGCGATGCTGGCCGCATGGGGCATGCATCTCGACTTTGCGCCCGATATCGCCGGCGGCGCGATCTTTCCGTATCTGGAGGGCATGGCCGGCCAGGCATTCGGGATGGTTCTCGGCAAGGGCGGCGCCGACACCATCGTCAACGCAATGGTCGAGACGATTCGCGCGAAGGGCGGCGTCGTGGAATGCAACGCGCCGGTGGCGCGCATTCTGACGGAAGCCGACCGTGCGTCCGGGATCGAGCTTGCCGACGGGCGGACGGTTCGCGCGGGCAAGGCGGTGATCGCAGGCGTAGCGCCGTCGGCGCTCGTCGGACTGACAGGCGGCATGGAGCCAGGTTTCGACGCCGCCATGAAGGATTTCGCCCATGCCCCGGGCACGATGATGATCCATCTCGCGCTTTCGGAACTGCCGGACTGGAGCGCTGGCGCCGGTCTGAAAACCTTTGCCTATGTCCATCTCGCCCCGTCGCTGGATCAGATGGCGCGCACCTACCAGCAGGCGCAAGCCGGGCTGCTGCCGGACGAACCCATCCTTGTCGTCGGCCAGCCGACCGTCTTCGATCCGTCGCGGGCGCCGGACGGCATGCACGTACTCTGGCTGCAGGTCAGGATGGCACCCGGCGATATCCGCGGGGACGCCAAGGGCGAAATCGAAGCGTGCGACTGGCCCGACGCGGCCGGGCCGTTTGCGGAGCGGGCGCTTGACATTCTCGAGCGCTACGCACCTGGTACGCGGAACAAGATCCTAGGCCGCCATATCGTGACGCCGGTCGATCTCGAAAACGACAATCCAAATCTGGTCGGAGGCGACCAGGTCTGCGGCAGCCATCATATGTCGCAGAACTTTTTGTTCCGGCCGACGCGTGGCCATGCGGACGGATCGACCCCGGTAAGAAACCTCTACCTCACCGGGGCGGCCGTCTGGCCGGGAGCAGGGACAGGAGCTGGATCGGGCTTTCTTTTGGCGAAGAAGCTCGTCGGGAAATAGAAACAACAAGCCCGCTGGAAACTGCACCAAACAATTTAAACAGGGGAAATTCCGTGAAATTTACGTGCCGAGACATATTGAAAGTCGTCGCCGCAACGGCGGCAACAACCTTGGGGCTGCCGGCCCTGGCCTAGGACATTTACGAACTCGTTATCGCCTACAACGTGTCGCTTCCTAGCTGGGATCCGACGCCGTCCTCGCTCAGCAATCCGCGCTGGCGGCTGCCGTCCAGAACGCCGCGAACCCGGTCGAGGGCAGCGGTGCAGGCTGCGTCATCGCGTTTGATCAGGCGCACGCCCAGACCGGCAAGCAGGCAGGCCGACGCAATTCCCGCGCCCATCGTGCCGCCGCCGATGACGCCAATCGTTTCGAACGGACGAGCCGTCGCGCCTTCCTTTGTCGGAATTTCCGAGACTGAGCGTTCGGCAAAGAAGGTGTGACGGAGTGCTCCGGACTGTTCGCCTGCGCGCAGGCGCAGAAAGGTCTCGCGCTCGGCGGCGAGGGCTTCGTTGGCCGGTAGCGTCAGGGCGTTGTCGATGGCCTGGATCACTTCGGCAGGGGCCAACTGGCCGCGCGCCTTCGACAGGATGCGCGCCTCTTGCGCTGCAAAGGCCTCCGCATCCGTCGGCGAAATGGGTGCGCGTGAGATGAGCTGTTTCCGTAGCGGTTGCGACGTGGCTTCCTCGCCGCTTCCATCACTTCAGCGGCGAGATCGTTGGCGGCGACGCGGTTAACGAGGCCGATCTTTATGGCGGCTTTCGCCGATACCGGCTTGCCGTCGGCAATCATGCCGAGCGCCTTGTCGCCCCGAACCAACCTTGGCAGGCGCACGGTTGCGCCCGCGCCCGGTATCAGGCCGAAGATTGACTTCGGGCAGGCCCAGCTTCGCGTCGCTTACGGCGATGCGGTGCGAGCAGGCCATGGCGATTTCGAGTCCGCCGCCGAGAGCGGTGCCGTGGATTGCAGCAACCCACGGCTTTGTCGCAGCCTCGATGGCGGCGACCACGTCGGAGAGATGCGGCTCGCGGGTCGGCCGGCCGAATTCGCGCATGTCGGCGCCGGCGATAAGGGTGCGTCCTGCGCATTCCACACGACCGTGCACACCGTCGGGTCCGTCTCGGTTTGAGCCAGCGCGTCCATCCGCCCCGCCGCACGGCGGTCGAGAGCGCATTGACAGGGGGATTGTCTACGATGACGCGGGCGATCTCCCTGTGCCGTTCGACCCTGACGGTCATGTAAAGGCCTGTATTCCCGTTTGCGCCCGACCGAGGATCAGCGCATGGATGTCGTGCGTGCCCTCATAGGTGTTGACGGCTTCAAGGTTCATGACATGGCGAATGACGCCATATTCGTCGCTGATACCGTTGCCGCCATGCATGTCACGCGCGGCGCGCGCGATGTCCAGCGCCTTGCCGCAATTGTTGCGCTTCATCAGGCTGATCAGTTCGGCAGGGGCGCTATGATCGTCAAACATGCGTCCGAGGTGCAGGCAGCCCAAGAGGCCGAGGGATATCTCGGTCTGCATGTCGGCAAGCTTCTTCTGGATTAACTGGTTGGCGGCCAGCGGCTTGCCGAACTGCTTGCGGTCCATCGTGTATTCGCGCGCCGCGTGCCAGCAGGCCTCGGCAGCGCCCATCGCGCCCCAGGAGATGCCGTAGCGCGCCCGGTTGAGACAGCCGAACGGTCCGGCGAGGCCGGCCACGTGCGGCAGAAGGTTTTCCTCCGGCACGAAGACCTCGTCCATCTGGATCATGCCGGTGGTCGAGGCGCGCAGGCTGAACTTGCCCTCGATCTTGGGCGCGACCAGCCCCTTTATGCCCTTGTCAAGGATGAAGCCCTTGATCTTGCCGTCATGGGCGTCCGACTTTGCCCAGACGACGAAGACGTCGGCGATGGGTGAGTTGGTGATCCAGTTCTTCGCGCCGGACAGGAGATAGCCGCCATCGGCCTTCTTCGCCCGGGTGACCATGCCGCCCGGGTCGGAGCCGTGGTCCGGTTCGGTCAGGCCGAAACAGCCGACCCACTCTCCGCTGGCGAGCTTCGGCAAGTATTTCTGCTTCTGCTCCTCGGTGCCGTAGGCGAAAATCGGATGCATGACGAGGCTGGACTGTACCGACATGGCGGAACGATAGCCCGAGTCGACACGCTCGACCTCGCGGGCGACCAGCCCGTAGGAAACGTAGTTGGCGCCGACGCCGCCGAACTCCTCGGGGATGGTGGGGCCGAGCAGGCCGAGTTCACCCATCTCCAACATGATCTCTCGGTGGAAGACCTCGTCGCGGTTCGCCGCGATGACGCGCGCCGCTAACTTGTCCTGGCAATACGCGTTGGCGCTGTCGCGGATCATGCGCTCCTCGTCGGTGAGCTGGCTGTCGAGCAGGAACGGGTCCTCCCAGTTCATGAGGGCCATTTTCGAGCGGGCGAGTTCGGCTTGCTTGCCGGCTTCCAGGGCGACGGACATGGGTCCTCCTTTTCGCATGGGCATGGATCGGCAATCCCAATATGGGTTCGCGGAAAAAACTTCAAGCTTAAAAGTTTATGCTTGAAATATCTGCCGACGTGCATGATACTTGGTCGTGGCAACAGTCTTGAACTGGCGGACAGGAGCACACGCACCATGCGCATCGCATGTCTTGGGGGAGGCCCCGCAGGCCTCTATTTCGCGATCTCGGTGAAGCTGCGCAATCCCGACCACGAGGTCGTGGTCTTCGAGCGCAACAAGGCCGACGACACATTCGGCTGGGGTGTGGTCCTTTCGGACGACGCGCTGGAAAACATGGAACGCAACGACCCGGTTTCCGCGAAGGCCATTCGCGAGCGCTTCGCCTATTGGGACGACATCGCGGTCATCCACAAGGGAACGCGGACGGTCTCGGGCGGTCATGGCTTTGCCGGGATCGGCCGCAAGCAGATGCTCGTCCTGCTGCAGGCGCGCGCCCGCGAGCTCGGCGTCGACCTGCGCTTTGAAACCGAGGTCGGCCCTGTCGAGGATTATACGGACGACTACGATCTGGTCGTTGCCTGCGACGGCATCAACTCCGCCGTGCGCACCGCCTGGGCCGAGCATTTCCGCCCCGATATCGACATCCGCGAATGCAAGTTCATCTGGCTTGGAACGCACCAGAAATTCGACGATGCCTTCACCTTCATTTTCGAAAACACGGAGCACGGCTGGACCTGGGCGCACGCCTACCAGTTCGACCAGGACACGGCGACCTTCATCGTCGAGTGCCAGCAGGACACCTGGGACAAGTTCGGCTTCGAACACATGTCCAAGGAAGAGATCGTCGAGAAGTGCCGCGAGATCTTCGCCGACCATCTCGGCGGCCACAAGCTGATCTCCAACGCGGCGCATCTGCGCGGTTCCGCGGTGTGGATGAATTTCCCGCGGGTCATCTGCGAGAAGTGGTACCACAAGAACGTCGTCCTGATGGGCGACGCCGCGGCGACGGGGCATTTCTCCATCGGGTCGGGCTCGCGTCTGGCCTTCGACAGCGCCATCGCGCTGGCGACGCTGCTCGAAAGCGAGTCGAGCATGGAGCGGGCCTTCGAGCGCTATCAGGAAGAGCGCCGGCTGGAGGTGCTGCGGCTGCAATCGGCGGCGCGCAATTCGCTGGAGTGGTTCGAGCAGGTCGAACGCTATCTCGACATGGATCCGGTCCAGTTCAACTACTCGCTCCTGACCCGCTCGCAGCGCATCAGCCACGAGAACCTGCGCCTGCGCGATCCGGAATGGCTGAAATCGGCGGAAGCATGGTTCCAGCACAAGGCCGGCGTGTCGGAAAACGCGCCCGTTCGCGCGCCGATGTTCACGCCCTATAAGCTGCGCGACATGGCATTGAAGAACCGGGTCGTTGTCTCGCCGATGGCGCAGTACAAGGCCGTCGACGGCTGCCCGACCGACTGGCACCTGATCCATTACGGCGAGCGCGCCAAGGGCGGCGCTGGGCTAGTCTATACGGAGATGACCTGCGTGTCGCCGGAAGGGCGCATTACGCCCGGCTGCCCTGGGCTTTACGCCCCCGAGCACGAGGCGGCCTGGAAAAGGATCATCGATTTCGTCCACGCGGAGACCACGGCGAAGATCTGCAGCCAGATCGGTCATTCCGGGCGCAAGGGCTCGACCCAGCTTGGCTGGGAGACGATCGACGCTCCCCTGAAGGAGGGCAACTGGGAACTCCTCTCGCCTTCGCCGATCCCGTGGACGCCCGAGAATGCGACGCCTCATGAGATCACCCGGGCCGAGATGGACGTGGTGCGCGACCAGTTCGTCGCCTCGACGCGGATGGCGGAACGCGCCGGTTTCGACATGGTCGAACTGCACGCCGCTCACGGCTACCTAGTCTCGTCCTTTATCTCGCCGCTGTCGAACGTGCGTCAGGACGAGTATGGCGGCTCGCTGGAGAACCGGATGCGCTATCCGCTGGAGGTCTTCCAGGCGATGCGCGCCGCCTGGCCGGAACACAAGCCGATGTCGGTGCGTATTTCGGCCAATGACTGGGTCGGCGAAAAGGGCGTCACCCCGGACGAGGCTGTCGAGATCGCCCGCATGTTCGAGGATGCGGGCGCGGACATCATCGACGTGTCGGCCGGCCAGACCTCCAAGCAGGCGAAACCGGTTTATGGCCGCATGTTCCAGACGCCGTTTTCCGACCGTATCCGCAACGAGGCCGGGATATCGACCATGGCCGTCGGCAACATCTACGAGGCCGACCACGCCAACTCGATCCTGATGGCCGGCCGTGCCGATCTGGTCTGCGTGGCGCGTCCGCACCTCGCGGACCCGTACTGGACGCTGCACGAGGCGACTAAAATCGGCGACCGCCTCGAGGAATGGCCGATGCCCTATCTCAACGGGCGCGACCAGGCCTGGCGTCTGGCCGACCGCGAGGCGGAGATGATCCGGGCGTGAGCATTTCCACGCGCCATGTCGTGATCTCGGGCGGCGGCAGCGGTGTCGGCGCGGAGATGGCCGCGCGCTTCGCCGCGGCCGGGGCCAAGGTCACCATTCTCGGCCGGCGCATCGGGCCGCTGGAAGAGGTGGCGGCAAGGACCGGCGCGCTGCCGGTCTCGTGCGACGTGACGGATCGCGCCGCCGTGGATCGGGCGCTGGAGCGGGCCGCCGAAACGAACGGCGTCGTCGATATCGCGATCGCCAATGCCGGCGCGGCGGCCAGCAAACCGTTCGGCCGCATGGCGCCGGGCGATGTCGAGGACGCGATGGCCGTTAACCTAGTGGGCACGTTTAACCTGTGGCAGGCGACCGCTACTGGGATGAAGGAGCGCGGCTGGGGCCGCCTGATTGCGGTCGCCTCGACGGCGGGCCTGAAGGGCTATCCCTATGTCGCGGGCTATTGCGCCGCCAAGCACGCTGTCGTCGGCCTGACGCGGGCGCTTGCCGTCGAACTGGCCCGCACCGGGATCACGGTCAACGCGCTGTGTCCAGGTTTCATCGAGACGCCGCTTCTGGAGCGCTCGATCGCCAATATCGTGGAGAAGACGGGCATGTCCCCGGAGGATGCGGCCCGGTCCCTGCGCGCCGGCAATCCACAGGACCGGTTTATCCAGGCCGATGAAGTCGCCGAAGCGGCGCTTTGGCTATGTTCGCATGGCAGTCGGTCTGTAAACGGACAGGCGCTGTCCATTTCCGGAGGGGAGACATGACATCCACCCAGCCGCTAACCGTCGTCGAACCGGTCAGCAAATCCCGGTTGCGGCTCTGGCTGCGTTTGCTCAAGGCGTCGCGCCACATCGAGGCAAAGTTGCGAGAGCGCTTGCGCCTCGAATTTGCGACGACCCTGCCGCGCTTCGACGTGATGTCGGCGCTCTATCGCGTCGGCCCCGGGCTCAAGATGAGCGAGCTGAGCGGCGTCCTGAAGGTTTCCAATGGCAATGTCACCGGCATCGTCGACCGGCTGGTCGAGGACGGCTATGCATTGCGCGAGCAGGTGCCTGGCGACAAGCGTGCTTTTCGAGCGATTCTGACATCGAGGGGTAGGGCCGAATTTGAACGACAAGCCGCTGCGCATGAGCGGTGGGTCGATGAGCTTTTGGGCGATGTGGAGCCGGAACGCGCGGTGCGCCTGTCGGACCTGCTTGCCGAAGTCGTCAAGCATGTTGAGGATAGCGAGGAGAAGGACAACTGATGCGCAGCGACGTGAAACATTTTCTGTGTCGGATCGAGGACGGCATCGCAACGATTGCTCTCGACAGGCCCGAGCGCAAGAACCCGCTGACCTTCGACAGCTACGCCGAACTGCGCGACTGGTTCCGCGACCTCGTCTATGACGACGAGGTCAAGGCGGTCGTGTTCACATCCAATGGCGGCAATTTCAGTTCCGGCGGCGATGTGCACGACATCATCGGCCCGCTGACGAAGATGAGCATGAAGGAGTTGCTCGCCTTCACCCGCATGACCGGCGATCTGGTCAAGGCGATGGTCAATTGCGGCAAGCCGGTCATCGCGGCCGTCGACGGCATCTGCGTCGGCGCCGGCGCGATCATCGCCATGGCGTCCGATCTGCGCGTCGCCACGCCGGAGGCCAAGGTCGCCTTCTTGTTCACCCGTGTCGGCCTGGCCGGCTGCGACATGGGCGCCTGCGCGATCCTGCCGCGCATCATCGGGCAGGGCAGGGCCGCTGAACTGCTCTATACCGGCCGTTCGATGAGCGCCGAGGAAGGCGCTTCCTGGGGCTTCTACAACAAGGTCGTGCCTGCGGACGCGCTCGAGGCCGAGGCGGCCGACATGGCGCGCCGGATCGCCTCCGGCCCGAATTTTGGTCACATGATGACCAAGACGATGCTGGCGCAGGAATGGTCGATGTCGATCGAGCAGGCCATCGAGGCCGAGGCGCAAGCGCAGGCGATCTGCATGCAGACCGGCGACTTCGAGCGCGCCTATCGCGCCTTCGTCGCCAAGGAAAAGCCGGTATTCGAGGGCAACTGATGGCAGATCGCAAATTCCTCGACTGGCCGTTTTTCGTGGATCGCCATCGCGAACTCGCGGAAAGCCTGGACA
This sequence comes from Pseudolabrys sp., assembly GCA_037381985.1. Taxonomy (GTDB): domain Bacteria; phylum Pseudomonadota; class Alphaproteobacteria; order Rhizobiales; family Xanthobacteraceae; genus Pseudolabrys. The sequence goes on along the minus strand of JARRQH010000038.1, from coordinate 3,856 downwards.
CTTGGGCGACGACGAACCTGTCGGCAATCGACCACTCAGACACGGACAATGCCTGCCGCGCGATCGTGAAAGCGCTCGGCAAGGACGGCTGGCTGAGCCACTCGGCCGTGGATCCCGAGAACGCGGACGATAAGCTCGATGTGCGCAGCCTGTGCCTGATCCGCGAAACGCTGGCCCGCCATGACGGGCTGGCGGACTTCGCGTTCGCCATGCAGGGGCTCGGCACCGGCGCGATCTCGCTGTTTGGCACCGATGAGCAGAAGCGCGAATGGCTGACGAAGACGCGCGCCGGCGAGGCGATCTCCGCCTTTGCGCTGACGGAGCCCAAATCCGGCTCCGACGTCGCCAATATCGAACTCGCCGCCACCTGCGACGGCGACGATTACGTACTGAATGGCTCGAAGACCTGGATATCCAATGGCGGCATCGCGGATGTCTACGTCGTCTTCGCCCGCACCGGCGAGGCGCCCGGCGCGAAGGGCCTGTCCGCCTTCATCGTCCCAGCCGACACGCCCGGCCTGACGATTGCCGAGCGGCTCGAAACGATCGCGCCGCATCCGCTGGCACGCCTTGAGTTTGCCGATTGCCGCATCCCTGCCTCGGCGATGATCGGCGAAGCCGGCGCCGGGTTCCGAATCGCCATGTCCGTACTCGACGTTTTCCGTTCCTCCGTTGCGGCCGCTGCGCTCGGTTTCGCGCGCCGCGCGCTCGATGAGAGCCTTGCCCGCGCCCGCGAGCGCCGGCTCTCAGACGCGCCGCTGTTCGATCTGCAGATGGTGCAGGGGCACATCGCCGACATGGCGCTCGACGTCGATGCCGCTGCGCTCCTCGTCTACCGCGCCGCCTGGACAAAAGATTCGGGCGCTCCGCGCGTCAGCCGCGAGGCGGCGATGGCAAAGCTTTTCGCGACCGATCAGGCCCAGAAGGTCATTGACGCCGCCGTTCAGCTTCATGGCGGCGACGGTGTACGCAAGGGCCATATTGTTGAAAGCCTCTATCGGGAAATCCGCGCACTGCGCATCTATGAAGGCGCATCGGACGTCCAGAAAGTCATCATCGCCAGACAGACGATGGAAAACGGCCGATAAAGGCCAAGACTTGGAAAGGGAGCTGATATGCCGGGCAAACTTGAAGGCGGAATCACTGCGAATGGTGAAGGCTTCGAAGGGGTCGAGTGGAATATTCTCGGTCAGCGTTATTTTCCCAAGGCGGTCTGTGAAACGACCTTCGCATTCGAGGCGAACAGCGAACCGGGCCAGCACGTGCCCGTCCACATCCATCCCACCCAGGACGAATTTATACTGGTCCAGGAAGGCGAACTCGATCTGAAGCTCGACGGCAACTGGACGAAGGCGAAGGTTGGCGACCTGGTGCGCATGCCCGCCGGTGTGCCGCATGGTTATTTCAACAAGTCGGACAAGCCGGCCCGCGCCTTGTTCTGGGTTTCGCCGGCCGGCAAACTGAAGGATCTCTTCATTGCCCTCGACGATCTGACCGACCTCGAAAAGGTGCTGGAGCTTTCGACCCAGCACGAAGTGGATTTCCTTCCTCCGGAGGCGAATGACTGAGATGCTCGGACCAAGCGCGCATGTCGACACATTCACGCGAGACAGTCTCCCGCCACTCGACCAGTGGCCGGACCTGAAACTCGGTGATTTCGACTATCCCGAATTCCTCAATGCGGGTGTGGAACTGACCGACCGCATAGTCGAAAAGGGACTCGGCGATCATGTCGCGCTTATCGGCAACGGCAGACGCCGGACCTACAAGGAACTCTCCGACTGGACCAATCGCATCGCCCATGCGCTGGTCGACAATTACGACGTGAAGCCCGGCAACCGCGTTCTCATCCGCTCAGCCAACAACCCGGCGATGGTCGCCTGTTGGCTTGCGGCAATGAAGGCAGGCGCTGTCGTCGTCAACACGATGCCGATGCTCCGCGCAGGCGAATTGAAGAAAGTCGTCGACAAGGCCGAGATCAAGGTCGCGCTGTGCGACACCCGCCTGATGGACGAGATGGTCGCCTGCGCCAAGGGCAACGCGTTCCTCAAGACCGTGGTCGGGTTCGACGGCACGGCCAACCATGATGCCGAGCTCGACCGCGCCGCGCTGGAAAAGCCGGTTCAGTTCGAGGCCGCGCGGACTGGCCGCGACGACGTCGCGCTGCTCGGCTTCACCTCGGGCTCCACGGGCGTGCCGAAGGCGACGATGCATTTTCACCGCGATATCCTGATCATCGCCGATGGCTATGCGAAAGAGGTTCTCGGGGTGACGCCGGACGATGTTTTTGTCGGATCGCCGCCGCTTGCCTTCACTTTCGGCCTCGGCGGGCTTGCCGTCTTTCCGCTACGCTTCGGGGCCGCGGCGACGCTGCTAGAAAACGCGTCGCCGCCGATCATGATCGAGATCATCGAGACCTACAAGGCGACCGTCTGCTTCACCGCACCGACCGCCTACCGCGCCATGCTGAAGGCGATGGACGAGGGCGCCGACCTTTCGTCGCTGCGCGCCGCCGTTTCGGCCGGCGAGACGCTGCCCGCGCCCGTCTACGACGAGTGGATGCAGAAGACAGGCAAACCTATGCTGGACGGCATCGGTGCGACGGAGATGCTGCACATCTTCATTACCAACCGGTTCGGCGACTCGCACCCCGCCTGCACCGGCAAGCCGGTCGAAGGATATGAGGCGAAGGTCGTCGACGACGACATGAACGAAGTGGCGCGCGGAACGATCGGAAAGTTGGCCGTGCGCGGTCCTACCGGCTGCCGTTATCTCGCCGACGACCGGCAACAGGGCTACGTCCGCGACGGCTGGAATATAACCGGCGACGCCTTCATTCAGGACGAGAATGGCTACTTCCATTTCGCCGCGCGCAACGACGACATGATCATCTCGTCGGGCTACAATATCGCCAGCCCGGAGGTGGAGGCGGCGCTGCTGTCGCACCCGGCCGTCGCCGAGTGCGCCGTGGTCGGCGCACCCGATGAGCAGCGCGGTCATATTGTAGAGGCCCATGTCGTTCTTGCCGAGGGGTGGGAGCACGACGCGCTGACGATCAAGCTGCTGCAGGATCACGTCAAGACGGCTATTGCACCCTACAAGTACCCGCGCAGCATTCGGTTCCGCCCGGACCTGCCGAAAACCGAGACTGGCAAGATACAGAGATTCAGGCTGCGAGAGGCGGACTGAGACGCTTCTCGTCACTCAATTTGCAGCGCGGCGGCGTCGCGCGCCCATACCAAAACCGAAAGAGGCTTTCTGAATGGCGCATCGCATCATCCAACCTGAGGGCTGGGCTCCCGCCAAGGGGTACGCCAATGGCTTGCTGACGCCGGAGGGCAGCCTATTTGTTGGCGGTCAGATCGGCTGGAACAGGGACCAGGTCCTCGAGAGCCACGATTTCATTGGCCAGATGGAGCAGGCGCTGAAGAACATCGTCGCCGTGGTCGAGAGCGCCGGTGGCAAGGTCGAGGACATCACCCGAATGACCTGGTACGTCGTCGACAAAAAGGAATACATGGCCCGCCAGCGTGAGGTCGGTGAAGCCTATCGCAGGATTATCGGTCGGCACTTCCCGGCTATGACGATGGTGGTCGTGGCCGGGCTGGTCGAAGACGAGGCGCTGGTGGAAATCGAAGCGACGGCAGTTTTGTCAGAACAATCTCGATAGGCCGGAAGACGGTGTTCTTATCGAGATTTCCAGCAAAGGAACCAGCCGGGCCGTTCCTACCGGCTGGCCATCCGCGAGATTCGCATTCCGGCCTCGAATCTGCCCCTGAACCGCTAGATTCTTCCGGAGGAGGCGAAGCGGCTTAAATCCAGAGACGACAGCCGCCGCACCCATGCGTGTTCGCCC
>JARRQH010000037.1:0-16118 GCA_037381985.1 Pseudolabrys sp. | reverse complement strand
GCCGCGTCCGGTTGCCTTACTCCACAAGAGCCACGCACCGACCGCGACGACCAGGGCGTAGCTGAAGATCAGGAACCAGTCGGTCGTCTGCGTCATACCGATCGCAGTCGCCTTCAAGATCACTGCAGCGACCAATACGACCGCTATGGCAGTCAGCGCCTGCATCAATCCAGCGACAAAGGAAATCAAGATTCCACGCCGCGCTGTCTGCCGCGTCACCAACAAATAGGAAGTGATCACCGACTTGCCGTGGCCGGGGCCAACGGCATGGAAGATGCCGTAAAGGAAACTTAGTGCCGCAAGCAGCCAGAATGCATGGCCGCTGCTCTTTAGGTGTTCCAGCGAAGTCGTCAGAAGTTTGTAGAATTCCGCCTGCCGCAATGCGACCCAAGCGAACAAGCCACCCAGGGGCCCGGTGAAGGCAACGCCGCTACTATCGGGTGTGGCAATGCCGAAGGGCGTGTATACCGCGAATGCGGCATTCATGTTCAAGAGCGGCAATGTGGCGCCGGCCATGATCGTCAAAAGCGGTCTGCGGCTGCGTGTCATCGGCATGGCATCCAGATCAAATCGATCAGCGTGGCGGGTCGCCAGTTGAGCCAATTGGCTCACCCTGGCCCCGTCGGCAAAAATCCTGCACCAGGCTTTGCCCAGCTCATCGAAGTTTCCGTGGCCGCTACCACCGAACTTCCCTTGAATGACGCTGGGAAGCGAGCCCACTTCGACTGCAGGAAATGTGCGCCGCTAAACGGCAAATGCTGCTGAATCGCCCCCGCGGACATTTGCGCAGCCTAAATTGGTTAAAATGTGACTTGCAAGGATGAGGGAAGCTTCGGCGGAGGGGCCCTCAACAGATACAAAGCTTTTGGGGGAGCCTGCTTTCGCGGCACCATATAACGGACGGACATGCGGCACTGAGCGGGGCAATACCTGCAAGCGTTGTGAAAACGACTGCTTAGCCTTAATGACATCTTCCATATCGTCGTTGAAATCACGTTAAAGAAGTCGGCCGCAATTTCGTGAGTATGGATGCGGGCGTTCGTTTTTCGATGGTCGGCGTTGGTGCGCTGCTGGTGCTCGCCGGCTGCGGTCGCGGCTACTTTCAAGGATGCCGAGCACCTTGGCGTCACGAGGCCGAAGTCAGGTGTCTGAGCTCGGGCGCGGTCAAGATCGGCCCCGGCGACGAGCGCCAGTCACCGATCGAAGGCCCCGGCGTCTGCGGCATGGATTTCCCGCTCAAGGTCTCAGCGTTGGGTGAACCGACCAGCTTGAGCTTCGCCGACAACGTGAGGCCGCCGAGCAGCATTCCCGGATCGGGGCTGCCGGCTTGGCCGGTGCGCTAGGAATACTATTCGCCAAAGCCAGTGCCATCGGCACCGGTGGTGGCGGGCGCGCCCTATCGACGCCTGCGCTGGGTGACCGGGCCGTCGCCAGCAAACATATCGGCCGGCGGGTCCGCCGCCGGCGCACCGATGTCGATCACCGGTCGGGATTCTGCGAATTCTGGCGCGCCGCCACCGCGCGCCACGGCGCACTCTTCCCCGGGCTCTTGGGTTTCGTCGGATGATGCGCGCTCCGCATCAGAGCCGGGTGACATTCCGCCCGACGCCATTCTACCCGGCAGTCGGCGCCCAGCACCATCGCGCCCGCGCACGCGCCCTACACGCCCGTTCCGCAGGCGACACTGAAGCCGGCTGCGAAGCTCGCCTGCCCGATCGTCTCCGCTCTCGATCGCTGGGTGAGCGCCGGCGTTCAGCCCGCTGCATTGCATTGGTTCCATTCACCCGTCGTCACTACTCATCAGATCGGCAGCTATTCTTGCCGCGACATGGTTGAGACGAGGTCGCGCCACGCCTCCGAGCACGCCTTCGGCGACGCGCTCGACGTATCCGGGTTCACACTCGCGGACGCCCGCACCATCACCGTGAAGAACGGCTGGCATGGTTCGGAAGAGCAGGGCTTCCTGCACGACGTGCAACTCTATGCCTGCGAGACGTTTTCCACGGTGCTTGCACCGGACTACAATATCTTTCACTACGATCACATTCATGTGGACTTGATGCGGCGTGCAAGCAGTCGGCGTCCATGTCGACCACATGCGATTCGAGGAGAAGTCGCCGCCGCGCGTGCACGCACCCACCCACTACGCTAGACGCAACCGAGAGCCGACCTATACTGGCTCGATCGCACGGCAAGTCGGAAATGCCCTCAAGCCTCCGATCGCCGTTCCCGGCGCCGATGGCTTTGTGCCCGGCGATTTTGGCGATGACATAGAGACGAGTAGTGCTGCTCCTTGGCCGTCACCACCGATGTGAGGCGAATTTACCGTAAGCGACAGTTCGCGAGAGGCGCATCGGCCGCCGAGACGACGGCTGGGCGCTGGCAAATTGCCCGCGCTTTCGTGGCTCGCCGGCGTTCCGCGTGTCAAGATTGGGCGTCCTCTGGTAATGACACTTACGTTCGCGCCCGCAACCTCGCTGCGACTACGTCGCATCGGTAAGGCGATAGCACGCGTTTGAGTGGGTGGTTTCGGACTTGGATGGCCGCGCTACTTCCGGCCATTTTTCGCGGCCACAAATGCTGGTGCGGCAGCGATACCATACTTAAATGATCAGCCTGAGCTGTCGATCAGGCTTGCTCTTGCAGGAAATTGCGAATGACGTTGGCCACTTTATTCGGAAATTCTTCATGCACGGCCAATTTCCCCTGGGCAAGCTCCTGACTCGCGATGCCCGGCAATGCAGCGAATTCCTGCATCTCTGCTTTCGACCGGCACGGGCTGTCGGCGCCGTAGACCACTAGCGTCGGATCGGAAATGCGGCGCGCCACTTGCAGGAATTCGTCACGTGTCTGCATTGGGTCAAGCTCGCCTGCGACGAACCGGAAAGACGCATGCCGCGCACCGCGGGCATTCGTCACCTTCAGCTTCGCCGCGAGGCGCCCGCCCTCCAGCCAATTGCAGTCGGAGTATACGTGCCCCCGGCCCATCATCCGGATCACGGGCCGGTTAACGTTCAGGCGGTACAGCGCTGCCCCGAGCAGCGGTGCGTCGACCAGCCGGGCGATCATCCGGAACGCGTGGTGCCGACGCCCCATCATCGTGGGAAGCGGTCCGCGCCAGGTCGGCGCAATCAAGCACAGACGACCCGCCGAGCCCGGCCGCTGGGCGGCGTGCCCGATCAGGTATCCAGCGCCGTGCCCTGCCGCGACGGTGGCAAACGGGTTCGGAAACTCGCGCAACAGAAATTCGATGAAGGCCCTATAGGCGTCGGGCTGCCAGGCGACGGCCGATTTTTGACTATCTCCGAAACCGGGCCAATCCACTGCCAGCGTCTTGAAGTCCGCCGATAGCCGCTCGGCGAGTGGCCGCATTTCGGCGCGCGTCGAAATCGAGCTGAGTGCCGGCAGCAGCAGGACAAGCCTGGACCCTTCGCCGCGCATCTCAAAGCCGAGATCAATCGACTTTCCGTTCCAATTCCATTTCAGACGTTCGTTCATTGCGCGGCCGTGGTTGACGAACCAGTTGACAATTGCGGGGGCGGCGAATCCGGACCTTCGGGGTCGTTCGTTCAGTAGCATTGCCTTGCTTGCACCGAGAAGCCGGTGCGATCGCCGAAGGAACGCCGTCCCTATCCTTCCGGCCTACGTTTGGCGCAGTCGGCGCAAAGCCCATTGATCTCGATATTGGCGGCAACGATCGAAAAGCCGTGGTCGCCGAGCCGCTCGTCAAGTACTTTTGTCACGCTCGGAACAGCAATCTCGGCCGTCGCGTGACAGACTCGGCAGACAACGAAGACCACTGCTGATTGTTCGGTATGGTAGTTGTTGTCGCAGGCAATGTAGGCATTGAGGGAATTGAGTCTATGGACATGTCCAGCGCTGATCAGCCGCGCCAAGGCGCGATAGACGGTAGTCGCTGCCGTAATTCCCGATGAACTGAGGCGGTCGAGCAATTCATAGGCGGTAAGGGGCCGTGCCGCTTCGGTTAGCACCGCTAATACCTGTTCGGCATTTCGGCGTCCTGCCAGTTCGCGCCCCTGGCGACGATGCATTACGTTCCAATTCGGCGACCGCATAAGTGCACATCCGACTGATTGCCTGCAGAAATAAACTGCCGAGCCGTCAATACGCGCTGGACAGCCAATATGTAATATTATAACATTACTAATAGATTTTCGCAAATCTTGAGCCAACCAGGGAGTCTGACCATATGCGCCATGCCGATCTATTCGCTCACCACTTTACGCCGATCCGACAGGGGCAGGTTTTCGGCATTTCGCTTCTCGCCGGATTGTCACTACTGGCACTGACTACCGCCGGCTTCGCCGCTTCGGGACCGGTCAAAGCCGTAGGGGTCGAGAACGAATATGCCGATGTCATCGCGCAGATCGGCGGCAAATACGTGCATGTGACGTCAATCATGAACGATCCCAACACCGATCCGCATACCTTCGAAGCGAGCCCCAAGATCGCGAGGCAGATTGCAGAGGCCGAGTTCGTGGTCGAAAACGGCATCGGCTACGACGATTGGGCCGACAAGATCATGGCGTCCGCGGCCAATGCCAAGCGCAAGGTCATCAACGTCCAGCACCTGCTCGGCTTGCCCGACAGCACACCCAATCCGCATCTCTGGTTCGATCCGAAGACCATGCCTGCGGTGGCAAAGGCGGTCGCCGCCGAGCTCTCGTCGCTGCGGCCGAACCACGCCAAATACTTCAAAGAAAATGCGAAGAAGTTCGAGAACTCGCTAAAGCCTTGGTACGCGGCAATCGCAGCGTTCAAGAAGAAACACCCAGCGACGCCGGTAGCCGTGACTGAACCTGTTGCCGATTATCTGCTTCAGGCTCTTGGCGCTGACATCAAGACGCCGTCGACACTGGAAACCGCTGTCATGAACGACAAAGATCCTTCGCCCCAAGACATTTCCACGCAGAAAAAGCTGCTGGAAAGCGGCGCGGTCAAGGTTTTTGTGTACAACCAGCAGGTCACCGACAACCTGACGACTTCGTTCCTGGAGTCGGCCAAGAAGGGTAAAGTACCGGTCGTTGGCGTCTACGAGACGATGCCGACCCCGGGCTTCACCTATCAGTCCTGGATGCTCGCGGAAACGCGCGCCTTAGACAAAGCGGTGACGTCTGGTACGTCGACCGAAAAGCTGGTCGCGAAGTAGAAACAGCACCGTGATGAGAACGGAAAGCGAGGCGCTCTCGGTCGAGCGCGTGAGCGTCTCGTTTCCCGGCCGGTCAGTCCTCAAAGACGTGAGCTTCGCCGTCAAGCCGGGCGAGTTCTGCGGTCTTGTGGGCGCCAACGGGTCGGGCAAAACGACGCTGCTCAAGAGCATACTTGGCTTCGTCAAGCCGCAGCATGGCACCGTGCGACTCGGCGCGAGCGGATCACGCGCTATCGGCTATGTGCCGCAAAAGATTTTGCTCGATTCTTACATGCCGCTCAGGACGCGCGATCTGGTCGCGTTGGGGTTCGATGGCGGTCGGTTCGGCCTGCCGCTGCCTTCCGCTGATCGACGCCACCGGGTGGACGAGATGCTTGCCGCCGTCGATGCCACACAATTCGCAAATCGGCGCGTGGGCAATCTCTCCGGCGGCCAGCAACAGCGCGTGCTGATCGCCCACGCGTTGATCCGAGAGCCGAGCCTGTTGCTGCTCGACGAACCACTGGCCAATCTCGATCTGCGAAGCACTGCGGAAATCGTGAGGTTGCTCCGCCGAATCGCAACCGAGCACCAGATTTCTATCCTCCTATCCGCTCACGATATGAACCCGCTGCTCTCGGCTATGGATCGGATCGTGTATCTAGCTAACGGAAACGCTGCTACTGGACCGGTTAAGGATGTCGTGCGGACCGAGGTGCTGAGCCGGCTCTACGGCTATCACATCGATGTTATCCGGGTGCACAACCGCATCCTCGTCGTTGCCGCCGAGCCGGAAGGCGAGATGCGTGCGGGGATCTCTCCGGCACCGCCCCATGTGGTCGAAATCCCGTGAGCAGACGATGAATATTCTCGATACCATCTTTCTGTCGGGCTTCTTTTCCAGCCAGCCCGTGCATACCGCGATGATTGTGGGGGGCGGTGCCGCAATTGTCTCGGGGGTCGTCGGCGTCTTCGCCGTGATCCGTGGACAGTCCTTCGCCGGCCATTCGCTCGCCGATATCAGCGGTGCCGGTGGCGGCGCCTCGTTTCTGCTCGGCATTAATCCGCTGCTTGGCTTTGTCCTCATGGCTGTGGCGGGCGCCGCCGGGATGGAGATACTCTGGATCAGACAACTGCGCGAGCGTGACCTAGTGACCGGTGTGGTGACCGGCGGGGGGCTCGGGCTGTCGGCGCTTTTCCTTTATCTGACGGTCACCACGACGAGCACGCGCGGCGCGGCAATCACCGTTATGTTCGGTTCGATGTTCTCCGTCTCCCAAAGTGTCGCGCCGCTGGCCGTAGCGGTCGGGTCCGGCGCGCTGCTGCTGGTTGCTATCCTCTACCGCCCCTTGCTGTTGACGTCGCTCGACGACGAACTCGCTGCGGCGCAAGGCGTTCATGTCAAGCTTGTCGAGATGTTGTTTCTGATGATGCTGGCGCTCGCCGTATCGCTATCGGCGATTACGGTGGGCGCAATCTTGTCAACAGCTTTGTTGATCGGGCCGGCGGCAACGGCCTTGCGTCTCGCCAACCGACCGGGTCGGGCGCTATTTCTCGCCCCGATCATTGGATTGTTTGCCACTTTTGGCGGCATCCTTATTGCTTATGATAGCTATGCCTGGACGGCCGGGCGTGGCTGGCCCGTGAGCTTCTGCATCGTCGCGCTGGTGTTCCTCTTTTATGTCGCGTCGAACGTGCCGTGGCGCGTCGGCCGCGTCGCCCAACCGCTCGATGCGGACCTTTGAAGGCGATCAGCATGTTCGCAAACTTCATGCTCAATACGTGGATTGCGGCATCAATCGTTGCCGTCGTCGCCGGGGTTGTGGGCTTCTTTGTCGTCGTTCGCGGCACCGCCTTTGCCGCTCATGCCCTTCCCCTCAGCGCCTTTCCCGGAGCCGCGGCGGCTCACGTACTCGGATTTGGCGATTTCGCCGGGTTGGGTATTTTTGCGCTATTTGGGGTTTTCAGTATCAGCGAACTCGGCCGACGCACCCGTCACGATGTGGCGACAGCGCTCAGTTTGGTCATGCTGGTCGGCATTGGGGCGCTGTTCCTGAGTATGACGAGAGAATATGCACAGGAAGTCTATTCGCTCCTTTTTGGGCAGGTGCTGGGGGTGCCGAGCGCCGCGCTGCTGCCCATCGCCGCGCTCGGCGCGGTGGCCGTTGCCGTAACGCTGATACTGTTCCGCCCCCTGCTACTGACCGCGACCTCGGCCGAATTGGCCGAAGCGAGCGGGATTTCGGCCCGGACGGTTGAACTGGTGTTCCTTGTCATCCTGGCTTTCGCCACCACCGTGACCCTGCCGGTTGTCGGCGCGCTGCTCGTCTTCAGCTTGATGGTCGGACCCGCGTCCGCCGCCCGCGCCCTGACCAGCCGGCCGATTGCCGCGATGCTGCTCTCGGTGGTACTGGCGCTCGTGACGACCTGGAGCGCGATCGTTCTGTCCTACTTCTCCGATTGGCCGATTGGCTTCTTCGTCGGAGCGTTCGCCGTGTTCTGGTATGCGCTGGGACGGGCGACTGCCTTAACAGCTTGGCCGACAGGGTTCTTTGTCCGCCGTCAGATAGATTGCGACACAGGGCGACTTAATTGACCAGGAGGTTCTGGTGCATCTGTTTTCTATTTGAGCGGCTATCTTTTGGCACACCAAGGGACGATTGCAATTGCGTCTCGTTTGATCTTTTCTCGTTCAATGAGGATCGTCTGAGCTCGTTCTAAGTCGGTGTAGCTGGCGTCATATTGCTCAAACTTCCATGATAGCGCCGATGATTAAAATGATTGGCGAAGCGGCGGATGCTGGCTTCGAGATCGCCCGCAGGGTATTTGCGCTCCAGGTTCCGGCACATGTCGCTCGGAACCGCTAGGCGGACGTCATTCTTATAGGCAGCTACTGCCGTATCCTAAGCAATGTGATGCCGCCTACAACGTTGAACGAAAAAAAGCGTCTTCGCGCATGCAGGTCCCGATCATTGCGTCGGACCTGTCGCGTATTGAACCGGCCCGGGTTTGCCGGAGGCTCCAACTCCTGCGAAGGTGGAGCCATCATGAGCAAGACAACGAACAAATTTTCTCCGGAAGTGCGCCAGCGAGCCGTGCGGCTGGTTTTGGATCACGAGCATGAACATCCCTCTCGCTGGGCAGCGATCATGTCGATCTCGTCTAAGATCGGTTGCACGGGCCAGACGCTGAACGAGTGGGTGAAGAAGACTGAGATTGATGCCGGCAAGCGGACCGGCGTCCCGACGGACATGGCCGAGAAGATGAAGGCTCTGGAGCGGGAGAACCGGGAGCTTCGCCAGGCCAACGAGATCCTGCGCAAGGCGAGCGCTTATTTTGCCCAGGCGGAGCTCGACCGCCCGTTCAAACGATGATCGCGTTCATTGACGATCACCGCGAGGCGCATGGGGTCGAGCCGATCTGCAGGGTGCTGCCGATCGCCCCGTCGACCTACCACGATCATGTAGCCAAGCGCGCCGATCCCGAGAAGCTGTCGGCACGGGCGAAGCGTGATCTGGAGCTCAAGCCGGAGATCGAGCGCGTCTTCGCCGAGAACTTCGAGGTCTACGGCGCGAGGAAGGTCTGGCGGCAGATGGTGCGCGAGGGCTTCGGTGTCGCGCGCTGCACAGTCGAGCGGCTGATGGCCGATCTCGGCCTTCACGGTGTTATTCGCGGCAAGCCGATCCGCACCACGGTACAGGACAAGGCCGCCTCGTGCCCGCTCGACCGCGTGAATCGTGTCTTCCACGCACCGGCCCCGAACATGCTCTGGCTTTCGGACTTCACCTACGTCAGTGCCTGGTCGGGCTTCGTCTACGTGGCATTCGTCATCGACGCCTATGCCCGTCGCATCGTTGGCTGGCGGGTGAGCCGGACGGCGCATGCGAGCTTCGTTCTCGATGCCCTTGAACAGGCCCTGCACGAGCGGCGGCCCGTTCATCGCGGTGGCCTGGTGCATCATTCGGACAGGGGGTCTCAATATGTCAGCATCCGCTACACCGAGCGTCTGGCCGAGGCCGGCATCGAACCTTCCGTCGGCAGTGTCGGAGACAGTTACGACAACGCGCTGGCCGAGACGATCAACGGCCTCTACAAGGCAGAAGTCATCCATCGGCGCGGGCCGTGGCGGAGCTTCGAGGCCGTCGAGTTCGCCACGTTGACTTGGGTCGAGTGGTTCAACAATCGCCGACTACTGGAGCCTATCGGCAACGTCCCGCCGGCTGAAGCCGAGGAGCGCTACTACGCTATGTTGGAAGAACCGGCCGTGGCAGCGTAACTCAAACCAAACGGCCTCCGGAAAACCCGGGCCGGTTCATCATGGACAATCTCGGATCCCATAAATCGGCCGAAGTCCGGCACTTGATCCGAGCCGCCGGCGCAAGGCTCTGGTTCCTGCCGCCATACTCGCCCGATCTCAATCCAATCGAGCAGGCCTTCGCTAAGATCAAACACTGGATGAAAATGGCTCATAAGCGAACAGTCGAGCAGACTTGGCGTCACATCGGCGCCCTCTTCGAAACCATCCAACCTTCCGAATGCCAGAACTACCTCGCAAACGCCGGATACGATTCCGTCAAAACGTGAAATACTCTAGAGACATAGCCGCGGAATTCTCCGCTTGCGGCCTTGATCTTGACATAGGAACTGTTGGCCATGGTGGGCTTCTCCCGGTCTTTTCTGTTCACTGGACGGTTGGTGCTGCGAGACCCCGGTCGAGCCAGCCGGGATCGGGGACGGGCAGGGGGATCGCATCGAGGAGCTGGCGCGTGTAGTCGGTCTGCGGCTTTTCGAAGAGATCGGCCGAGCGCCCTTCCTCGACGATGCGACCGGCACGCATGACGCAGATCCTGTCGCAGAGGTTGCGGATGACCGAGAGGTCATGGCTGATGAAGGCGAGAGCGAGACCCAGGTCGGCGGCGAGGCGCTTGAGCAATGCCAACACCTGGGCCTGCGTCGATACGTCGAGGCCGGAAACGATCTCGTCGGCCAGCACGAATTCGGGGCGGGTGAGGGTCGCCCTTGCGATGCCGACACGCTGGCGCTGGCCGCCGGAAAGCTCGTGCGGGAACCTGTCGAGGAATTCCGCCGGCAGCCCCACTTCGGCGAGTCCCGCCTCCAGTTCCGCCCGGCGGGTCGTTCCGGTCATCGCCGGATCACGCAGTTCGAGTGCGGCGGCGAGGCTTGCAGCGATGCGCCGGCGCGGATTGAGCGAGGATTGCGGGTCCTGAAAGATCATTTGCATGCGGGCGCGGTGGGCGCGCATTGCTGTCCGGTCGAGATGGGTGATGTCTGCGCCGTCGAACATCAGTCTGCCGCCGGTCGGTTCGTGCAGGCGCAGAAGCGCGCGGCCGAGCGATGTCTTGCCGCTTCCCGATTCACCGACGATCCCGACGATCTCGCCGCGCCGGATCGTTAACGATACCGGATGCAGGATGCGCACGCGCGGTCGTGCGCCGAAGGCAGGCCGGGCATTCATGTCCGGCAGTTCGAGCTCGAGGTCGCGCGCCTCGACGAGGATGCCGCCGTCCGGTTCAGTCATGGCCGTCCTTTCCGGAGCCGAAGCGCGCGACCTGGGCCTTCAGCGCGGCGACGACGGAAGCCGGAACGGGATGCATGCCGCTATCCGCCTTGTCGTGGCGCGGGCTCGCCTCCAGCAGCGCGCGGGTATAGGCGTGCAACGGATGAGCGAGGACTTCTGCCGTGCGCCCCTGTTCGACGACCATGCCGGCATAAAGCACCGTGACGTTGTCGCAGATCTGGGCGACCACGCCGAGATCGTGGGTGACGAAGATCACGCCCGTGCCGTGGCGCCTCTGCATGGCCCGGATCAGCCGCAGAACTTCTTTCTGCACGGTCACGTCGAGGGCAGTGGTCGGCTCGTCGGCGATGATCAGCTTCGGGTCGAGCGAGAAGGCGGCGGCGATCAGCACGCGCTGGCGCATGCCGCCGGACAGTTCGTGCGGGTAGCGAGCAAGGACGCGCTCGGGATCTTTGATCTGCACGTCGTTGAGGAGGGCGATCGCCTTTTTCTTCAGCGCCGCGCCGCGCAGGCCGCGCTTCAGCCTGAGCCCGTCGGTCAACTGGTCGCCGATGCGGCGCGCCGGATTGAGCGAGGTCATCGGATCCTGCGGGATCAGTGCGATCTCGCTGCCGAGAAGCTGCCGCAGGCGGTGTTGTGGCATCGCCAGCAGATCTTCACCCTTGAAGGAGATCCGGCTTCCCGTCAGCGCGATGGCGCGCGGCAGGATGCCGAGGATCGCCTTGCCGATCGTGGACTTGCCGGCACCGCTTTCGCCGACAAGACCGTGGACCTCGCCGGGCTCCACCGTCAGCTCGACCGAACGCAGGAGCGGCGTGCGCGGCGGATGGGCCAGAGCGGCGCCGAGGCCCTTGATTTCGAGCAGAGGCGCGCTCATCGGCGGGCCAGCGGATCGAGGAGCCGGCGCAGTCCGTTGCCGAGCTGGTTGAAGGCGAGAACGGTAAGGAAGAGCAGGCAGAGCGGGAAGACCATCACCCACCAGGCCTGGTAGATGATCTGCCTTCCATCGGCGATCATGCCGCCCCAGGTCGGGATGCCGGACGAAACGGACAGGCCGACGAAGGAAAGCACCGCCTCGACGATGACGGCGATGCCCATTTCGAGGCTGAGGAGAACGAGCACCACAGGCAGCACGTTCGGCAGGACTTCGCGCATGAGGACGCGCCAGCGCGACATGCCGAGTGTGACGGCCGCGTCGACGTAGTCCATCCGCCCCTGCTGCAGCGCTTCGGCGCGCACGACGCGGCAGAATCGCGTCCAGTCGATGACGACGATGGCGATGATCACCGAGGACAGGCCGCTGCCGAGCACGGCGACGAGCAGGATCGAGAGCAGAACCGGCGGGAACGCCATCCAGACATCGACGAGGCGGGAGACGACGGCGTCGATCCAGCCGCCGAAGAAGCCGGAAAGCAGACCGAGGGTCGTGCCGATGATGCCGGCACCGATCGCCGCGACGAAGGCCACGGTCAGCGCCACGCGCGAGCCGTAGATCATCCGAGAGAGCACGTCGCGGCCGAGGCTGTCGGTGCCGAGCCAGTAGCCGGGTTCGGCGTTCGGGCTCCAGGCCGGCGGCAGGGTGTTGAGCATCAGGTCCTGTGCCTGGGGATCGTGTGGTGCGATGTAACGGGCAAGGATTGCGACGATGGCAAGCAACGCGATGAAACCGCCGGAGACGAGGACGCGCGGCTCCTCGCGCAGCCGCCCTATCCAGCGGTTGCGGCTGCTTGCGGCGCGTGCGTCCTCGGCTATCCGGTTCAGATCGGTCTGGTCCATGGGTGAAGCCGCTCCGTCAGCTATGGCGCAGCCGTGGATTGAGCAGCGTGAACGAGGCTTCGACCACAAGATTGATGAGGATGAAGATCAGGCCGAATGTCAGGATCAGCCCCTGGATCAGAGGCAGGTCGCGATTGATGATCGCATCGATCGCCAGGTTGCCGATGCCGGGATAGCCGAAGATGCGTTCGACGATCACGGTGCCGCCGAACATGAAGGTGAACTGCACGCCGGTGAGCGCCAGCGTGGGGACCAAGGCGTTGCGCAGCGTTTCCTGGACGATGACGCGCAGCCGCGACATGCCGCGAATGCGCGCGAGAAGCGCATAGTCCTGATGCTGCTCGGTCTCCAGCGCGCTTTTCAGCACGCGCAGGATGACGGCCGCGAGCGGCAGGGCGAGCGCCATCGCCGGCATGATCATGTGGGAAAGCACGTTGCCGGCGATGTCGAAGCGCAGCCTGAGGATGCTTTCAATGAGTGTGAAGCCCGTCGCAAAATCATAGGACAGCCTTGGATCGACACGACCGGAGATCGGCAGGATGGGCAGTGCGACGCCGAACAGGATGACGAAGGCCAGTGCCCAGACGAAATCGGGCACTGCGAGCAGGATGCCGTTGGCGTTGTCGATCAGCACACCCGGCCATGACCGGCGCGACAGGGTCGCCAGCACCGCCGTGCCGATGCCGAGTGCCAGTGCAATGACGAGGGCAAGCAAGGTCAGCTCGATCGTCGCGGGCAGCCGATTGCCGATGAGCGTCATGACGTTCTGGCGCATCGAGATCGAGGTTCCGAAATTGCCGTGCAGGGCCTGCTGCAGCCAGATCAGGAACTGTTCGGGAATACTCTTGTCGAGCCCGTAGTCGGCCCTCAGCCGCGCGATATCGGCTTTGCTGGCGCCCGGCGCGATCATCATCGCGATCGGATCGCCCGGTACGACTCGTAGCAGGACGAAGGTGACGACAGCCACGCCGAACAGTGTGATAACCGCGGCGATTGCCTTCTTCAGGGCGGTGATAGCATGCATCGGCGCATGCGGACGGCAAGAGCCGCCCGCCTCTGTTCGATTGATCTCAAGCCTTGCTAATCAGCGTCGGCTGAAGGGCCTCCGACTTGTTCGGCGTTACGTTCAGGCCCTTGCGGAAGACGATCGGCTGTGCGTATTGCAGAAGCGGCAGGACATAGCCCTGCTCGGCGATATACTTGTCGACGGCCTTCCAGCCGGCAATGCGCTTCTTCTCGTCTTTTTCGCTCCAGAGCGGCTCGATCATGGCATCGAGGTCCTTGGTCTTCCAGGCCGAATCCTGGGACGATCCGAACATGGCAAAGCCCGTCGACGTTGCCGGGTCGCCGATGGCGTTGCCCCAGTTGTAGAAGGCAAAGGGCGCCAGCTTGTGGGTCGCCCGCAGTGCGAAATGCTTGGCGACCTCGTAGACCTCGATGTTGGCGTCGATGCCGACCTTGCGCCACATGCCGACGATCGCCTGGATCATCTCGTAGTCCTTCGGCATGTAACCGCGAGTCGTCTGGATCGTCACCTTCACCGGCTTGTCCGGCGAGAAACCGCTCTTGGCGAGGAGCTTCTTCGCAAGCTCAGGATCGTAGGGGACCTTGATCGACGGGTCATAGGCGAGGTAGCCGGGCGCGTCGAGCGTGTCGATCGGCACGCCGTAGCCGCGCAGCAGCCGCTTGATGATCGCCTTCTTGTCGACGGCGTGCGTTGCCGCCAGGCGCACGTTCTTGTCGAGAAGCGGCGGCACGTTGGTGATGAAGATCATGCCGATATCGGAGACCGGCTCGCAGGTTCCGGAGAACTTGCCGCTCTTCGTCAGGCGATCGTATTCCTCATAGGGAATCTGCAACGTCACGTCGGAGCCACCGCTCTCGACCTCGGCGACGCGGCTCGTTGCGTCAGGCACGAACTTAAAGATGACGGTCTCGAAGGCCGGCTTTTGACCCCAGTAATGCGGGTTGCGCTTGAGCCGCAGGAAACCGTTCGACTGGAACTCGTCGACCATGTAGGGGCCGGTGCCGATTGGCTTCTGTTCGAAGCCTTCCGAACCGACCTTCTCGTAATAGGCCTTGGGAATGACATAGCCGGTCAGGAAGGCCATCCATTTGAACAGCGTCGGATCATAGGACTTGACGTCGGCGGTGATCTTGTTGCCGTCGACCTTGAAGTTGTCGATGCTCGACCACATGAAGCTTACCGGGTTCCCGTTCTTGGGATCAGCCGCCCGCTGAAGCGACCAGACCACGTCCTGCGGCGTGAAGTCGGATCCGTCATGCCATCTGACGCCCTCGCGGACGCTCATCCAGACCTTCGTCTTGTCGGCGTTCCAGCCCCATTCCGTCAACAGGCCCGGCTCGAAGGAAAGGTCCGGCTTCTGGCCGATATACTGGTCGAAGACGCTGCGATAGATCGCCTGGATCGTCGGGTTCACCGCCGACGGGCCGACGGTCGGGTCCCAGGCCGGCAGGTTGACGTTGTAGGCGATCGTCACCGTGTCGCTGTCGGCGGCATGGGCGATCCCGCCCCTGAGAAAGGTCGCAAGCATCACGCCGGCGCCGGCGATCTGGAAAAATCTGCGTCGATTTAAATTATTCATCCACCTCTCCCAAAGCTGGTCATCGCCGTCTCTCGCCGGCGCAAGCCGCACCGGCATCACCCGGCAAACCAATCCGTACAGATCGACAAACAAAATAATATATATATTGTTTTCGTAAATCAGTCGAGTTGTGTTTTTTCTTGTAAGCGCTGCGCCTCAAAGGCGCATTGCCGAACATACCGCCACCCCGCCAACGGCACGGTCTTTATTCGGCATTTGCAGAGGCCGCGAACAGCCGGAAAGCTTCACAGCGGCCGAAACGGCGCCATTCCACGCTTCGCGCGCCAGGCAGGTGAAGGCAGGACGCCGGGGGCGCCCTCTCGTCGATGCGCTTGACGCTCCGCATATGCGGACGCCGTGCTTTCACCGGAGGTGGCGGCGATTTACCGCGTCTCGCCTGCAGGCGGCCCGCGCATCCAGCCTCGAAGTGACTTTCGTCCGGGTGAATGGCGGCCGCCTCAATTTCGACGAGCGCCTCACGTTTGACCGAGGCCGCCACTTGGAGGACAGCCATGCGGGCGTGGATCCTTCGAGGCATGGCTCAGTCCGCCAAGCCGGCTGGTGATGAGGCTCAGATACACTAACGGCGATTTCTCCGCCGCTATCGCCTATGGTGGCGAGTTTGGAGGACAAATTCTCCCTTCCCCATCAATGACAAATAATAGTGGTGTGCATCGGGTAGTGAAACGTGCCGCCGTCAAAGGCGGGAAAGCGTGCGAAGTCCCTTCGCATTTCCTCGCGTAAGGAATCCCGGTGCGCTTCCAAGAGGGCGTCGGCGGTATCGAACATGATGCGATTGCGCTGCATGTAATCGACCCGCTGCCATGGCATTGCGTCGATCCAGTCGATGCGCGTCAGGACTTCGACTTCCTGAACCTTTGGAAAGCGGGCCATCAAAACGGCGTGATTGCGAAGATAGAACTCCAGCCATGCGGACGTGTCCTGTGCCGGACCGGGATAGTGAACGACATAGCTGCAGGCGCATTGCCCTGGAGTTTCGGCACCGGTCACCGGGATGGAGCGATGCAGCATCGCCTGCTGCGTCGCT
>JARRQH010000036.1:0-16124 GCA_037381985.1 Pseudolabrys sp. | reverse complement strand
ATCAGGCTCACCGGCTGGCAATGGCTCGACCCGGCGGTGAGCCTGTTGATCTCGGTGGTGATCCTGATCGGCACCTGGCGGCTGGTGCGCGATTCGCTCAGGCTTGCGCTCAACGCCGCGCCCGCCAACGTCGATCCTGAAGCGGTGGCGGATTATCTGCGCGCGCTACCGGAGGTGAAGGAACTGCATGACCTGCACATCTGGGCCATGAGCACGACGGAAACCGCGCTGACCTGCCATCTGGTGACGCCCGCCGGCCATCCGGGCGATGCATTTCTCCAACGCGTCGCTCACGAATTGCAGGACAAGTTCGCGATCTGCCACACCACGGTGCAGATCGAACTCAGCGATGGCAGCCAATGCCACCTGCAGCCGGATAGTGTGGTGTAAACTGATCCGTCATCCTGAGGTGCACGCCGGAGGCGTGCCTCGAAGGATGCCGGCCCGTGCATTGCCCGTCATCCTTCGAGGCTCGCTTCGCTCGCAACTCAGGATGACGGCGTAGGTCAGCAAAAATCCTCTTCTTTCAACTCAATCGGCCGCCCGTGCGGCGTGCGCTCGCAGGCGTGCTCCCAGGCATCGCGGGTGCGATGGAGCGTGTCCGCGCTGGTGACGCCCTTTTCCGCCACCAGCCGCTCCAGCGCCGCCAGCCAGTGCAGGTAATAGGTCTCGCCGGTGTCGGGATCGCCCGCGCCTTGCGCGCGCTTGATCTCGGCGCCGAGGGTTTGGGCCCACTCATTCCAGGTGAAGACGCCGCGCTCGTGCAGTGCTAGCGTCATGGCGAAGGCCTGCGCCTCCCACGGCTCGCGGAACACCGGGCCGTCGGCGTCGCGCGGGATGCTCGGCACTTCTTGCGTGGCGCGTTGCGCGGCGGCGGGGTCGATCATGCCAGTTCCAAATACGGCTCGAACGCGTCGACGGACACTTTCAAGTTCGGATCGCCGTCGTCGCCCCACAATTCGCGGCCGTCGAACACCACCGTGTAGAGCCATTGCGGGTTTTCGCCGAGCCCGTGCGCATTGCTGTCGGGGAAAACGTGGCAGCCGTTGATGCGCTCGATGATGCCGCTGTGGCCGCGCACGTAGCGCGGCAGCCGCGTGTGCGTCGCCGGGTTGATGTTCTTCGCGCGCACCTTGTCGCCGATCTTGAACGCCGCCGGCGTCGCGGCCGGGCGCGCGAAGCTGCCGCGGGTCTCGATCCGCGCCACGTCGGCGCGCGTGAACAGGCCGCGCTGAAGTGGTGGGCTCTGTCGCAGCGAATGACCGGCGTCGATCTCGTCGGTGCCGGCCAGCCCGCGTTCGATCAGCGAATGTTCGAACGCCAGGAACCACTTGCGGTAATAAGAGCTGGCGAGATAGTCGACCGGCGGCAGCGCCTCGCGCGAGAAGCGCTGCATGTCGATGTTCATGCCGCCGTTGGCGCCGATGGCGCGCACCATCGCCATCACGCGGCCTTCCCAGGGCTGGTGGAACACCGGCTCGTTGGGCTCGGCTTCGACCGGACCGAAGCCGTCCATGCCGCCCATGTCATGCACGCCGTTCATTTGTTCGCCTCCTCCGGCCGCAGCGCCAGCCCGGTGCCGATCATGCTGTCGCGCGTGACGAGGTCCGCGAGCCGCTCCTCGCTCCAGCCGTCGGTCCCCGCCGGGCGCATGGGCAGCACCAGGAAGCGCGTTTCGGCGGTCGAATCCCAGACGCGGATTTCCGTGTCCGCCGGCAGCGTGATGCCGAACTCGGCGAGCACGCCGCGCGGGTCCTTCACCGCGCGCGAGCGGTAGGGCGCCGACTTGTACCAGACCGGCGGCAGCCCGAGCATTTCCCACGGGTAGCAGGAGCACAGCGTGCACACGACCATGTTGTGTCGCTCGGGCGTGTTCTCGACCGCGATCAGGTGGTCTCCGGTGCGGCTGACATGGCCGAGCGTGTTGACGGCTTCGGTGGCGTTGTCGATCAGCGCCTGCTTGAAGGCGGGATCGACCCAGGCGCGCGCGACCACGCGGGCGCCGTTCCGCGGCCCGACCTTGGTCTGGTAGGTGTCGACGATGGCGTCGAGCGCGGCCGGCTCGACATAGCCCTTCTCGGTCAGCACCGTTTCCAGCGCGCGCACACGCAGCTGCATTTCCGACAGCTCGGAACGGTCGTGGTCGTGATGATGGCGGTGGTCATGATCGTGGGTCATGCCGGGCAATTTAGCGGAACGTCGCGCTTTATGCCATCATCACGTCATGCCGGTTCCCGCTTCCCTCACCACATTCGCCGACCGCATCGACCGCCTGAACACAACCATTGGCCGGGCCGCGGCCTGGCTGGCGCTCGCCGTCGTGCTGGTGCAGTTCGCGCTGGTGGTGGCGCGCTACGTTTTCTCCTATGGCTCGATCTGGCTCACGGAATCGGTCACCTACGGCCACGCCACGCTCATTATGCTGGCGGCGGCCTGGACCTTGAAGGCAGGCGGCCATGTGCGGGTCGACGTGTTCTACGCCCATGCCGGCGCGCGCACCCGCGCCGTGATCGACCTCGCAGGCAGCATTTTGTTGCTTTTGCCCTTTGCGCTGACTCTCCTCTGGCTTTCGGTCCCGTATGCCGGGCGTTCATGGGCGATCCTTGAACGCTCCCAGGAAGTCGGCGGCCTGCCGCTGGTGTTTCTGCTGAAGACGCTGGTGCCGGTGTTTGCGCTGCTGATGGCTTTGCAAGGCGTGGCGCAAGCGATCAGGGCATGGTCGACGCTGCATACTCCGCCTGTCACCCCCGGGCTTGACCCGGGGGTCCATCCCACTTTGCAAGATGGATCGCCGGGTCAAGCCCGGCAATGACAGCTCATCATGCCGCTCGCTGAAACCCTCGCCGTCCTGCTGGTCGTCGCCGTCATCGTCGCGCTGATGGCCGGCTATCCGGTGGCGCTGACGCTGGCCGGCGTCTCGCTTGCCTTCGCCGCGCTCGGTCACGCCCTCGGCGTCATGGACTTCGGCATTCTCGGCGCGCTGCCCGACCGCATCTACGGCGTCATTACCAATCCAGTTCTATTGGCGATCCCGCTGTTCGTGTTCATGGGGGTGATGCTGGAGCAGTCGCGTATCGCCGAGGACCTGCTCGAACGCATGGGGCGGCTGTTCGGGTCGTGGCGCGGGGGCTTGGGCTTTTCAGCCGTTATCGTCGGCGCGCTACTTGCGGCCTCGACCGGCATCGTCGGCGCCACCGCGGTGACCATGGGCCTGATCATGCTGCCGGCCATGCTGCGCCACGGCTATGATCCACGGCTTGCCGCCGGCACGGTGGCGGCGTCCGCGACGCTCGCCCAGATCGTGCCGCCCTCGACCGTGCTGATCGTGCTCGGCGACCAGCTCAACAACGCTTATCAGGCGGCGCAACTGGCGCAGGGCAACTTTGCGCCCAACGCGCTGTCGGTCAGCGACCTGTTCGCCGGCGCGGTGGTGCCGGGCGCGATGCTGGTCGGGCTTTATCTCGCCTATCTCGCCGGCATGGCGTTGTGGCGACCGAAGATGTGTCCCGCCGTCGACACGGACGAACCCGCGAGCGGCAGCCTGCTCGAAGCCTTGCTGGCGCCGCTCGTCCTGATCGCCGCCGTACTCGGCTCCATATTGTTCGGCGTCGCGACGCCAACCGAAGCGGCTTCCGTCGGCGCGGTCGGCGCGATGCTGCTCGCCGCCCGCAAGGCGCGGCTCGGTCAAGTCATGCGGCCGGTGGTCGAGAAGACCACGCAGATCACCGCCATGATCTTCGTCATCCTCATCGGCGCCACCGTCTTCAGCCTCGTTTTCCGCGCGCTCGGCGGTGACGTGCTGGTGCATCAGGCACTCACGAATCTACCGGGCGGCGTCGCCGGCGCGCTCATCGCCGTGATGCTGGCGATCTTCCTGCTCGGCTTCGTCATGGATGCCTTCGAGATCATCTTCGTGGTGGTACCTATCGTGGCGCCGGCGCTCCTGAAAATGCCGGGCGTCGACCCGGTCTGGCTCGGTATCCTGATGGCGGAGAATTTGCAGACCTCCTACATGCACCCGCCGCTCGGGCCGACGCTCTTCTACCTGCGTGGCGTCGCGCCGCCGGAGGTGACCACGCGCCACATCTACGTTGGCATCATTCCGTTCGTGGCGATCCAGCTTTTTGCGCTCGTGGTGCTGTGGTTCGTGCCCGCCCTTGCCACGGCGCTGCCCCATGCGCTTTACAACCACTGACGTCATGCCCCGCGGAGGCGGGGCATCCAGTAAGCCCAGAATTTGCGATGTCAGCCGCTATGCATCATTGCTGTGTTCGTGGATACTGGATCGTCCGCCTTCGCGGACGATGACAGCCGAGAGAATTGCCAAGCCGGGGTACCCATGAAAGCCGCCGACCTTTTCAACCTCAAAGATCGCGTCGCGATGGTCACCGGCGCCTCCAGCGGGCTCGGCGTCCAGTTCGCCCGCGTGCTCGCCGACAACGGTGCGGCGGTGGCGCTGGTGGCGCGCCGGGTCGAGCGGCTCAAGGACCTGCAGGCCGAGATTGAAGGCAACGGCGGCCGCGCCATCGCCATCGAGGCCGACGTCAACGACCGTACCGCCATGGTGCGTGCCTTCGACGAGGCGGAGAATGCGTTCGGCACCGTCACCATCCTGGTCAATAACGCCGGCGTGGCGCAGGCCGCCCAGCGCGCCATCGAGGTCACGCCCGAGGAATGGCGCCGCGTGCTGTCGGTCGATCTCGACGCCGTGTTCTATTGGGCGCAGGAAGCCGCCCGCCGCATGCTGGCGGCCGGCAAGCAGGGCTCGATCGTCAACCTGGCGTCGGTGCTCGGCTTCGGCGTCGCCAAGGGCACGGCGGCCTATGCCGTCGCCAAGACCGCCGTCATCCAGACCACCAAGGCGCTGGCGCTGGAGCTCGCCTTCAAGGGCGTGCGCGTCAACGCCATCGCGCCGGGCTGGTTCGTCACCGAGATCAACGACACGTATCTGACCGGTGAGGCCGGCCAGCAGATGAAGCGCGATATCCCCATGGGCCGCTTCGGCGAAGCCGGCGACCTCGATGGCGCGCTGCTGCTGCTGGCGTCGAACGCCGGCCGCTACATCACCGGCGCCACCATCGTGGTCGATGGCGGCCAGGTGGTGCAGTTGAAGGGGTAGAATCTCTCCGTCATCCTGAGGCGGCCGAGCGCAGCGAGGCCCTCGAAGGATTGCGGGCACGGAATCACGGGCCGCCACCCTTCGAGGCTCGCGACCTTTGGTCGCTCGCACCTCAGGGTGACGGATCGAGTTAGTGAACGCGAGGAAACGCCATGGACTTCACGCTATCCCCCGAGATCGAGGACCTGCGCGCGCGGGTGCGCGCCTTCGTCGAAGAGCACGTGCTGCCGCTCGAAAGCGATCCTGCCAATTTCGCCGACCACGAGAACATCCCGCACGACCGGCTGCAGCCGGTGCGCGAGAAGGCCAAGGCGGCGGGCCTGTGGGCGCCGCAGTCGCCGCGCGAGTTCGGTGGCATGGAGCTTCCCATCGTCGCCTGGGCCGCGATCTACGAGGAGGCCGCGCGCTCGATCTTCGGCCCGCTCGCCATCAACTGCATGGCGCCCGACGACGGCAACATGAACGTGCTGGCGCGTACCGGCACGCCGGAGCAGAAGGAGCGCTTCCTGCGCCCGATCGTCGAGGGCAAGGTACGCTCGTCCTTCGTGATGACCGAGCCGCACCCCGGCTCCGGCTCCGATCCCGGCATGATGCTGACCCGCGCCGAGAAGAAGGGCGACCGCTACATCGTGCGCGGACGCAAATGGTTCATCACCGGCGCCGACGGCGCGGGGCATTACATTCTGGTCGCGCGCACCTCCGACGACAAGCGCCGGGGCCTCACGGCATTCCTCTATCACAAAGACCAGCCCGGCTGGCGCGTCGTGCGCCGCATCCCGATCATGGGCCCGGAAGAGCACGGCGGTCATTGCGAGGTCGAATACGACGGGCTCGAAATCCCGGAAGAGAACATCCTGCTCAACGAAGGCGACGGCCTGCGCATCACGCAGATCCGCCTTGGGCCCGCGCGGCTGACCCACTGCATGCGCTGGCTCGGCTTCGCCAAGCGCTGCATGGAGATCACGCAGGCCTATGTCGACGAGCGTGAGGGTTTCGGCATGAAGCTCGCGGACCGCGAGAGCGTGCAGATCAAGCTCGGCGAAGTGGCGCACCAGATCGAGATCGGCCGCCTGCTCACCATGCGCGCGGCCTGGACGCTCGACCAGGGCTCGCGCGCGCGCAAGGAAGTGTCGATGGCCAAGGTCTCGGTCGCCGATACGCTTCATAACGCCGCCGATGTCGGCATCCAGCTCTGTGGCGCGCGCGGCTATTCCAAGGATACCATTCTGGAATGGATCTATCGTTACGCCCGCTCGGCGCGTCTGGTCGACGGCGCATCCGAAGTGCACAAGATGGTGCGGGCGCGCTTCCTACGCGAGGAAGGCCGCGACTTCTGGCGCTGGGGCGCGGAGGGTGGGTGACGACCCGCGTCGATCCGTCATCCTGAGGTGCGAGCGAAGCGAGCCTCGAAGGATGACGAGCCCGGGCCGTCGCCCCAGGATATCGGGTTTACCCGATATCCGCATTGCTAATGCGCAAGTCGGGCAAGCCCGACTTGCGATGGGCCGCCTTCGGCGGCCACCTCAGGGTGACGGCGAAATGCTACTTCTCGCAGCTCACCTGGATATCCACCCGCCGGTTCGCTTCGTTGGCGGTGCCGTCCGGCGTCCACTGTGTGAGCCGCCGCTCGCCCCATTGCGTCTGCGTGATGGTAACCGGCTCGCCGGCAAACACCGCCTTCAGCTTGTCGGCGACCGTCGTGGCGCGCTGCTTCGACAAATCGTAATTGGCCCGGTCGCTGCCGAGTGTGTCGGCGTGGCCCGCGACCGCCACCGTGCAGCCGCTGTGGCCCTTCATGATGGCGCGCAGCCGATCGGCGATGACCTTGGCCTGACCGTCGTCGTCGATACCGCCGATCTTCTCGTAATGCACGGTGAACGGCGGCGGCACGGACGGCGTCAGGCCGGCTTCGGCGACTGGCGGTGCGACCTTGCCCGCCACCGCCACGTAGAACACGACCAAGTCCTGCCGGGGCCTTGCCGCCGCCGCGGGCTGTTCGATCGCCTGGGACAAGTCGGCCTGTTTCGCCGCCGTGTCGGCGAAGCCCTGCTTGACCGCCGTGTTGAGTGCCGTCAGCGACGCCGCCGTCCGGTCGAGCTTGCTCGCATTGGCGCCGACGCTGTGCTTGAGCGCGTTCAGCGATTTCGAGACCGCGGCCAGCTTGGTGCCATTGGCATCGACGCCGGTCTTGAGACCATCGGTTGTGTTGCCGAGCGCAACGAGCGCCCTCAGCGCGTTGTCCAGCTTGGCGTTGGCCTGCGTGAGGGCGGGATCGTTCGGCCCGTTGGCGATCGCGTCCTTGACGCCGGCAATGGCGGTCTGAATGCCGGCGAGCGTCTGATCGCGGACTTGGTCGTCGGTCTTGCTCGGCAGCGCCGCCACCGCCTTGCCGAGCGCGTCGAGCTTGCCGGCAAGCGGCGCCAATGCGGCTTTGGCCCGATTGGGCGCGGTCGCCTGCTTGATGTCGGCCAGGTTCTTGTTGGCGGCCTCGACCAGGGTGTTGAGCTTCTCGATGCCGGTGCGGGTGCCGACCAGCGACACCTGGTCCTTCACCTCGCGCAGCGTCGCTTCCGTCGTCTGCAGCGCGCCGTCGAGATGCTTGAGATCGGCTGCGGTTTTGGCGAGCGTGGCGTTCACCGCCTGCAGCTTGGTTTCCTGCGCGGCGAATTGCGCGGCGACGAAATCGCGCTGCGTCGCCGTGATCTTCCAAATCACCGTGCCGGCGATGATGCCGGTTACGACGGCGGCGACCAGTCCCGCCGCCAGATGATCGCGTATGTTGTTCATTGCGCCCGCCCGCGATTTGCGCCGACAACCGGCCGACGGCTGATGCCCCACGTCGTTGGTCTTACCTTGTTGGTCTTGCCTTTCCCGTCTCCGGCCGGCGGACCGTTGCCCACGCCGCCCGGAAACGTCAGCCCTCGACCTCAGCCTTTGCAGTTCACCGAGATGTCGACCCGCCGGTTGTTCTCATCGGCGGTGGCATCGGGCGTCCATTTCTGCAGCCGCCGCTCGCCCCACGCCGCCACGTTGACCGTCACGTCGGGCATGGCGGCCTTGATCTTCTGCGCGATGTTCCGCGCGCGCTTCTGCGAAATCTGCAGGTTGACCTTGTCGCCGCCGACCGTGTCGGCGTAGCCGGCGACCGAGATGGTGCACTCCTTGCGGCCTTCGATCAGCGTCTCCAGCTTCGGGATGATGATCGCCGCCTGGCCGGAATCGTCGGTGCTGCCGATCTTGGCGTATTGGATGTCGAGCGGCTGCACGGACGCGATCTTCGCCGGCAGGTTCTTCTCGTTCGGCATGTGCAGGTAGAAGACGACCGCCTCTCTCTGGGAGCTGCCCGTCACCGCCTTGTTGGTGGTCTCGAGCTTGCTGCTCAGCGCCGCTAGCTGCTTCTTGACGCCGTCGAGGGAGGTCGACTTGTCGATGTCGGCTAGGGTGGCGTTGAGCGACTTGATCTTGTCATTGAGCGGGCCGATCTGGTCGGCCAGGTTCTGCTTCGGAAAGCCGTCCCGGACGGCGGCAACCGTCGACAACAGGTCCGCCATCTTGGCGCCGAGTTGGGTGGTAACGTCGTTCAACGAACCGACCTTATTGGCGAGCGTGGTCACCTTGCCGCCGAGATCGGCCGTGGTCTGGGCTTTCTGCAGCGACTTCAACGATGCGTCGATCGCCTGCATGTTCTTTTCGAGCGTATCGAGCCGCTCGCGCACGTTACCGGCAGCGATGGTGCTCTGGATCTTGGCGAGCGCCGCGTTGGTGCCTTTGATGTTGCCCTGAAGCTGGGTGAGCCCCTCGGCGAGGGCTTTGGTCGCGGTTGCCTTCTGAACTTCGGCCAACTTGGCGTTGGTTTCTTCGACCTTGGCGTTGAGCGCCGCCAGGTCGCCCTTGGTCGGGCGCGTCGTCTCCTGCCACAGCGTGACACCGGAGAGAGCAATCACCACCAAGAACGCGGCACTGAGCCAGAAAGTCTTTTGTCCATCGGACATCGCGGCGCTCCCCCGTTATTTGCGCTTATTTACGAAGAATATACGGCCCTCTGTCGGATGCAAAGAGCTTCCCGGGCTGTATCGGCCATCCGATTAAAGCCGCCATGAGCACCGGAAACGGGCGCGGCTTCGGCGCGTGAATTTCGATATGGGGGATATTCGGTGACGGTTTTTCGACGCCGATTGGGCGCAGCAGGTTCAAGCGCGCGCGAGAGGCGCAGGCTATGGGATCGTCGCGTTGACAGTGGCCGCGGTGCTTTACTCTTGAAGGGCACGTCATCCACGGCGGTGCGATGTTCAACAAGACTCGCGCGGAAACGACTCGCGCTGGCCCCGTCGGGCACCGCTTTCGCGATGCCCAGGCCCGAGAAGTGCCCGCCCGCGCAGTTCCGCCCCGGTCCAAAAACACCGCCTGTCGGCCTTAAGGCGCAATTTCCTTGCAAGCCGTGCACGGGGTGCGCAACGCACGCGCAGGCTGTTGATTTTTCGGGACTTCCGCTTGCACCCCCGTTTCCTGCGCCTGCCTATCGGCCTATATATTGAGGATTGCTATCCGGACATCAGGAAGTGCGCGAGGGCTTCGCATGACGCTTCGATCAGTCAGCCTCGACGACAAATACGATCTCACGCGGGATCGCGTTCTCGTCACCGGCTATCACGCGCTCATCCGCGCGCTGTTGATGCAGAAGGAGCGCGACCGCCGCGCCGGCCTCAACACCGCCGGCTATGTCACCGGCTACCGCGGCTCGCCGCTCGGCGGCCTCGACCAGCAGATGATGCGCGCCGGCCGCCAACTTGCGGCCGCCGACGTCAAGTTCAATCCCGGCATCAACGAAGAGCTCGCCGCCACCGCGCTGTGGGGCACGCAGCAAGCCGAGCTGCACGGCGAGGGCAAGTTCGATGGCGTTTTCGGCATGTGGTACGGCAAGGGCCCGGGCGTCGATCGCTCCGGCGACGTCTTCCGCCACGCCAACCTCGCCGGCACCTCGCCGCACGGCGGCGTGCTCGCGCTGATGGGCGACGACCACACCGCGGAATCCTCCACCACCGCGCATCAGTCCGAATTCCATTTCGTCGACGTGATGATGCCGATCCTCAATCCGGCGGGCGTGCAGGAGATCGTCGACTACGCGCTCTACGGCTGGGCCTTGTCGCGCTACGCCGGCGTGTGGACCGCGCTCAAGTGCATGCATGAGACAGTGGAGTCGACCGGCGTCATCGATGGCAGCCTAGATCGCCTGCAGATCGTCACGCCCGACGATTTCGTGATGCCGGACGGCGGCCTCAGCATCCGCCTCGGCGACACCATTCTCGGCCAGGAAGCGCGCCTGCAGGATTTCAAGCGCGACGCCATGCTCGCCTTCGTGCGCGCCAACAAGCTCAACAAGATCGTCACCTCCGGCGGCCGCGCGCCCAAGGTCGGCGTGATCACGACCGGCAAGTCCTATCTCGACGTGCGCCAGGCCTTCGACGAGCTCGGGCTCGACGAAGTGAAGTGCAACGACGTGGGCTTGCGTCTGTTCAAGGTCGGTTGCCCGTGGCCGATCCCGCGCGACGAACTCGTGGCCTTCGCCGACGGCCTCGACCTCATCATCGTGGTCGAGGAAAAGCGTTCGCTGATCGAAGTGCAGGTGCGCGAGGAATTGTACGGCACCGCCAACCAGCCGGTCTGCATCGGCAAGAAGGACGAGCAGGGCAACTGGCTGTTCCCGGTCAAGGGTGCGCTCGACCCGAACGATGTCGCGATCTGCATCGGCGAACGGCTTTTGAAGGTCGCGCCCAACGACGAGCTCGCCGCAAACGTGGCGCGGCTGAAGTCGGCGCAGAAGGCGCTCGCCGAGACCACGGACGTCGCGGCGCGCATTCCCTATTTCTGCTCGGGTTGCCCGCACAACACCTCGACGCGCGTGCCGGAAGGCAGTCGCGCTTATGCCGGCATCGGCTGCCATTTCATGTCGCAGTGGATGGACCGCAAGACGCAAGGGTTCACCCAGATGGGCGGCGAGGGCGTCAACTGGGTCGGCGAGGCACCGTTCTCGACCACGCCGCACGTATTCCAGAACCTGGGCGACGGCACCTACAATCACTCCGGCTATCTCGCCATTCGTGCCGCGATCGATTCCGGCACCACCATGACCTACAAGATCCTGTTCAACGACGCGGTGGCGATGACCGGCGGCCAGGCCAACGAAGGCGGCCTCAACGTGCCGCAGATCGCGCGTCAGGTGGCGGCCGAAGGCGCCAAGCGCGTGGTCGTGGTCTCCGACGAGCCGTGGAAGTATCCCAAGGACACCGAGTGGCCGAAGGGCCTCACCATCCATCACCGCGACCAGCTCGACGCCGTGCAGCGCGAGCTTGCGACCGTGCCCGGCGTCACCGTTCTCATCTACGACCAGACCTGCGCCGCCGAGAAGCGTCGCCGCCGCAAGCGCGGCACCTTTCCCGATCCGCTCAAGCGCGTGGTCATCAACGATCTGGTCTGTGAGGGTTGCGGCGATTGCGGCATCAAGTCGAACTGCGTTTCGGTGCAGCCGCTGGAGACCGAGTGGGGCCGCAAGCGCACCATCGACCAGTCGAGCTGCAACAAGGACTATTCCTGCGTCAACGGCTTCTGCCCGTCCTTCGTCACGGTGCACGGCGCCAAGCTGAAGAAGGGCGAAGGCGTCAGTGAGCCGGCCGGCTGGGCTGCGCTGCCGGAGCCGACGGCACCGCTGACCAATCACCCCTACGGCATCATTGTCACCGGCGTCGGCGGCACGGGCATCGTCACTGTGGGCGCTATCGTCGCCATGGCGGCGCACCTGGAGGGCAAGGGCGCCGGCGTCATCGACATGGCCGGGCTGGCGCAGAAGGGCGGGGCGGTGTTCAGCCACATCCGCATTGCCAACACGCCCGACGACATCCACGCCATCCGGCTGCACGCTGGCGGCGCCGATCTCGTATTGGGTGGCGACATCGTGGTGGCCGGCAACAAGAGCGTGCTGAGCGCCATGAAACAGGGCAGCACCCGCGTCGTCGTCAACACCGCGGAATTCCTGCCCGGCGACTTCACCCGCAACGAGAACTTCTCGCTGCCGACCGAGCGCCTCAAGCGCGCCATCGTCGATCATGCCGGCCGTGATCGCAGTCATTTCGTCGACGCCGGCCGGCTCGCTACCGCGCTGCTCGGCCAGTCGCTGGGCGCCAACATGTTCATGCTCGGCTACGCCTACCAGCTCGGCGCGCTGCCGCTGAGCGGGGAGGCGATCGAGAAAGCCATCGAGATGAACGGCCAGGCCGTCGATATGAATCTCGCCGCCTTCAGCTATGGCCGCCGGGCAGCGGTCGATCCGGCGGCGATCGAGATGCTGGTCGGGCCGCGGCCGGAAGAGCAGAACGACTCGCTGAAGATTTCGGAGTCCTTCGCCGAGACCGTGGAGCGACGCGAAAATTTCCTCACCGCCTATCAGAACAAGCGCTACGCCAAGCGCTATCGCAAATGGGTGGATAAGGTGACCGCCGCCGAGGCCGCCAAGGCGCCGGGCGAGAGTGCGCTTGCCGAGGCCGTGGCGCGCTACCTGTTCAAGCTGATGGCCTACAAGGACGAATACGAGGTCGCGCGGCTGTATACCGACACCACCTTCCTCGAGCGCGTGAAGAAGTCCTTCGATGGTGATCTGCGCCTCGAATTTCACTTGGCGCCGCCGCTGTTCGCCAAGGTCGATCCCACGACCGGCGAGCCGAAGAAGAAGGCTTACGGGCCGTGGATGCTGAAGGCCTTCGGCATCCTCAAGCGCTTCAAGTTCCTGCGCGGCACGCCGCTCGACATCTTCGGCTACAGCGACGACCGCCGCATCGAGCGCCAGCTCATCGCCGACTACGAGGCGCTCATGGAAACGCTGATGGCCGAGCTTACGTCGGCTAATCACGCGGTCGCGGTTGAGCTTGCCTCGATCCCGGAGAAAATCCGCGGCTACGGCCCAGTCAAGCAGCGGCACCTCAAGGCCGCCAAGGCGGAAGAGGCCAACTTGCGCGAGCAATTCCGCAGCGCCGCCGAGCCGTTCCTGAAGGCGGCGGAATAGTCGCTTGGCAAGGCGCTGCAGGGTCTGTATCCGGTTTGGAGCAATCCGCCTGGAGCCGCGCCGTGATTTCTGCTGAACGCCTGCGCGAGATCGCGTTCTGGGGTGCCGATCTGAGCGAAGGTGAGTTCGAGCAGGCGCGCCGCGGCATCGTCGAAAAGGCCTATGCCAAGGGCGCCTATATCTGCCATCGCGGCGACCGGCTCGATTCCTGGACCGGCGTGGCCGCCGGGCTGCTGAAGCTCAGCATGGTATCGCGCAACGGCAAGGCGGTGACGCTTGCCGGCATCCGCGCCGGCGGCTGGTTCGGCGAAGGCACCGTGCTGAAGAACGAGCCGCGCCAGTACGATCTCGTGGCCTTGCGCGACACGCGTCTGGCGCTGATGGACCGCGCCACCTTCCTTTGGCTGTTCGAGAACAGCGTCGGCTTCAACCGTTACCTGGTCAAGCAGCTCAACGAACGGCTCGGCCAGTTCATCGCGCTGGTGGAGTACGACCGCATGCTCGATGCGCCGGGGCGGCTCGCGCGCAGCGTCGCCTGGCTGTTCAACCCAGTACTCTATCACGACCGCGAGATACACCTGGATATCTCGCAGGAAGAGGTCGGGCTGTTGTCGGGCATGTCGCGCCAGATGGCGAACAAGAGCCTACAGATTCTCGAAGGCAAGGGCCTGCTGCGCGTCGAGCACGGCGGCATCACGGTGCTGAATCTGGAGCGGCTGGCGCGCTACGGCGGATAGTGGCGATTGTTCGCCGCAATAGATATACCCTCTCCCATAGCCGACAACGCCGGACCTTGTCTGTCAAGTGGTGTGTTGCGGAAATATTGTTTCGCAGCAATCTGATGCGCGCTGATGCCTGGGAGGGATGTCGGCACGGAGGGGAAACAAGCGCCCGGCTTGGGGCCGAGTGTCGCAGCAGGGCCTGCAACAGGCGCACGCGGCCGGCCGGTGGCGTGCAGTGTCTGTTTTTTGTGCTTGCGGAATGGGTTAGCGAGCTTTTTCGGCCCGTTTCCGCGCATGACACGAAAGGCTTGACCGCTATGCCGCGGTGTTTTCATATCCATGCAAACAAGTTCGTCATCAAGGCGGCGAGGGGTGTGGGGTCGAGGGATAAGCAATAAGGCCGCAAAAAAATCGCGGCCCATTCGGGAGGAATAGACTGTGGCGACAAACGCCGCCGCGTCCGCGGACACGTTTGCGAAGCTGCTGGTGCGCAACGCCCGCCTTTACGGCGCGCGGCCGGCCATGCGGCACAAGGATTTCGGCATCTGGCAGACCTGGACCTGGGGCGACCTGCTCGAGATCGTGCGCGCCTATGCCGTCGGTCTCAACCGGCTCGGCCTCAAGCGCGGCGAGACCATCGCCATCGTCGGCGCCAACCGGCCCAAGCTCTATTGGTCGGTGATGGCGGCGCAGATGCTCGGCGCCGTTCCGGTACCGGTCTATGCCGACGCCGTGGCGGACGAACTGGCCTTCGTGCTCAACCATGCCGAGGTGCGCTTTGCCGCCGTCGAGGATCAGGAGCAGGTCGACAAGATCCTCTCGGTCAAGGAGCGCCTGCCCAAGCTCGAAGAGATGGTCTACGACGAGGCACGCGGCCTGCGTGACTACGACCACAGCCACATGCATCCGATCGACGACATCATCGCGGCGGGGCGCAAGGCGCTTAGCCAGGATCCGTCCGTCGCCAAATGGCTTGACGCGGAAATCGAGAACACCAAGGGCTCCGACCCGTCGATCATCCTCTATACCTCCGGCACCACCGGCGCCTCCAAGGGCGTGGTGCTGACCGGTGAGGGCTCGATCGCCGCGGCGACCGACACGGTCAAGTTCGACCACCTCGACGAAACCGACGTTTCGCTCGCCTACCTGCCGCTCGCCTGGGTCGGCGACCATTACCTCAACTACGCGCAAGGCATGGTGGCGGGCTTCTGCATCGCCTGCCCGGAATCGACTGACACCGCCATGGCGGACCTGCGCGAGATCGGCCCTACCTTCTATTTCGCGCCGCCGCGCACGCTCGAAGCGCTGCTCACGCGGGTGATGATCCGTATGGAGGACGCGAGCCCCCTCAAGCGCCGCATGTTCCATTACTTCCTCGGCGTGGCGCGCAAATACGGCGAGGCCATCCTCGATCACAGGCCGGTGCCGCTTGGTGGCCGGCTGCTCTACGCGCTCGGCAATGTCCTGGTCTACGGCCCGCTCAAGAACGTGCTCGGCTTCTCGCGCGTGCGCACCGCCTATACCGCGGGCGAGGCCATCGGCCCGGACCTGTTCGCCTTCTACCGCTCCATCGGTCTCAACCTGAAGCAGCTCTACGGGCAGACCGAGGCGTTCCTCTATGTCACCGCCCAGCCGGACGGCCATATCTATTCCGACACCGTCGGGCCGCCCTGTCCGCACGTCGACATGCGCATCGCCGAGAACGGCGAGGTGCTGTTCAAGTCGCCGGGCATGTTCGCCGGCTACTTCAAGGACGATGACAAGACCAAAGAGGTGCTGACGGACGACGGCTACGTGAAGACGGGCGACGCCGGCTATATCGACGAGAAGACCGGCCATCTCAAGATCATCGACCGCGCCAAG
Organism: Pseudolabrys sp.; assembly: GCA_037381985.1. Taxonomy (GTDB): domain Bacteria; phylum Pseudomonadota; class Alphaproteobacteria; order Rhizobiales; family Xanthobacteraceae; genus Pseudolabrys. The sequence continues at coordinate 367 of JARRQH010000036.1, read as the reverse complement.
GACGTCGGCAGTCTCAATGACGGCACGCTGTTCTCGCCGAAATTCATCGAGAACAAGCTCAAGTTCTTCCCCAATCTCCGCGAGGCGGTGGCCTACGGCGACAAGTGCGATTACGTCGCCGTCATGCTCAACATCGACCTCACCGCCGTCGGCAGCTGGGCCGAGCGCAACAACGTGATCTACAGCTCCTATCAGGAGCTGGCGCAGCATCCGCTGGTCCTGGACATGATAGAAAAGAACGTCGCCGAGGTGAACCGCGATCTGGCGCAGGACATGGTCATGGCGGGTGCGCAGATCAAGCGCTTCCTCATCCTGCACACGGAGCTCGATGCCGACGATGGCGAACTGACCCTAACGCAGAAGGTGG
>JARRQH010000035.1:39374-49472 GCA_037381985.1 Pseudolabrys sp. | reverse complement strand
CGCCAGCGCTCGCGCCCCGGAATGACGGCTACGCCACCTTCTCAGGTTTGTTGACCTGCTCCTTGGCGAAGCCAGCCTTGGACGCGTAGCCGCGCACGATCGCCTTGCGCTCTTCGTAGGACAGCACGTTGTCGATGTCGTCGAAGCCGTCGGGCGCGCGTTCCTCGACCGCGTCGATGACGCCTTCCGGCCCGCCGGAGCGGTTCGAGAAAACGATCTGCGCCGTCATCGGCAGCCGTTCCTGCTCGTAGGCCCATAGCGCCTGATAGGGATGCTCGGCGTCGTGCAGCCGGTCCGCCAGGCAGCGCGCGTCGAGGATGGCCTGCGAGGCGCCGTTGGAGCCGACCGGAAACATCGGATGGGCGGCGTCGCCGAGCAGCGTCACGCGACCGTGCGACCAGTGCGGCAGCGGGTCGCGATCGCACATCGGATATTCCCAAAATTCCGACGTCGCCTCGATCAGCGCCTTGGCGTCGACGAAGGGAATGTGGAAGCGCTGCACGTAGGGCATCAGGTCTTCGAACTTGCCGGGGCGCGACCAGTCCGCCTTGTCGGGCGGCGCGCCACCTTCGCCGACCTTCGCCAGCACCGCCCAATTGGTGAGCGGCCGGTCCTCACGGGCGCCTTCGCCGATCGGATAAACGACGAGCTTGGCCGTCATGCCGCCGGCAATCACCATCGAGCGGCCGGTGAGATATTGCGGCCAGTCGAGCGCGCCGCGCCACAGGATCGAGCCGTTCCAGCGCGCCGGGCCCTCGTTGGGATAGAGCGTCTCGCGCACCAGCGAGTGGATGCCGTCGGCGCCGATCAGGATATCGCCCTGCGCGGTCGCGCGATGGGAACCGTCGCGGTCGAAGAAATAGGCGGTGACGCCGGCCTCGTCCTGGGTGAAGGCGCCGAGGCGGTGGCCGGTGTGGATGCGTGACTCGCCGAGCCGCGAGCGCACCGCTTGAAAAATAACCGCCTGCAACCGGCCGCGGTGAATGGAGAACTGCGGATACTCGAAGCCGGCGTCGGTGCCGCGCGGCTCGCGCCAGATCTCCTGGCCGGTGCGGTTCATGTAGAACAGTTCGTGGGTGCGGATGCCGACCTGGTCGAGCCGCGGCAGCAGGCCGAGCTCGGCGAGCTCCTTGATGGCGTGCGGCAACGTGTTGATGCCGACGCCGAGCTCGCGAATGGTGTCGGACTGCTCAAAAACTTCGCAGTCGATGCCGCGCGCGTGCAGCATCAGGGCGGTGGTGAGCCCGCCGATTCCACCGCCGACAATGATCGCCTTCATCGAATACGCCTTACGCTACCGAGACGAGTACCTGCTACCGGCAAGTATAATGTCGTCCGCCCGCGCCGCGGGCAACCGGTCTTTTAGGTCATGGTAATCGCCTAGTGGAGTGAATTTGACATTTGATACCCCCCTGCGGCAGGCCGCTTATCAAATGTCAAATTCAAAGCTCCACTAGATTGACTCGCTGCGGCTCTGACCGGTCCAATGTGCGGCCGGATCGGCGCTATTCAGGGGGATTGGTCATGGTGTCAGCGTTTCGAAGCCTCGTGGTGCTCGGGGCTCTTCTGTTCGCGGTGAATACCGCCGCGGCGCAGGATAAAATCCGCATCGGCCTCATCTACACGTTGTCGGGACCGGCGGCCGTGCTCGGCCAGCAGTCCAAGAAGGCCTTCGAACTGGCGGTCAAGGACCTCGGCGGCAAGATGGGCGGCAAGGAGGTCGAGCTGTTCACCGTTGACGACGGGCTCAGCCCGGCCAAAGGCATCCTGAAGGTCAAGGAACTGCTCGAACGCGACCACGTCGACATCGTCGTCGGCCCGATCTTCTCGAACGTGCTGGGCGCGATCCACAAGCCGGTGATGGACGCGGGCAAGATCCTGATAAGCACCAACGCCGGCTCCTCGGCATTCGCGGGTGCTGCCTGCAACCCGAATTTCTTCGTGACCTCCTATCAGAACGACCAGATCTTCCAGGCGCTGGGCAAGATCGCCAACGACAAGGGCTACAAGCGCGTGTTCGCCATGGTGCCGAACTATCGCGCCGGCAAGGACGCGCTCGCCGGCTTCAAGCGCACCTACAAGGGCAAGCTGGTCGCGGAAGAACTCGTTCCGCTCAAGGGCATCGACTTCCAGAGCGAATTGTCGAAGCTCTCGTCGCTCAAGCCGGACGCCATGTTCACGTTCATGCCGGGCGGGTTGGGCATCACGCTCATCAAGCAGTACAATCAGGCGGGCCTGAAGGGGAAGGTGCCGGTGATCTCCGCCTTCACCGCCGACGAGGCGACGCTGCCGGCGCTCGGCGCGGCCGCCGAGGGCATCTACGGCGCGCTGACCTGGGCGCCCAACATGGACAACCCGCAGAACAAGAAGTTCGTCGCCGAATACGAGGCCGCCTACAAGGCCATCCCGGCGTCCTATGCGATGCAGGCCTACGACGCGGCCATGCTGATCAACAGCGCGGCGGTCGCGCTCAAGGGCAACCTCTCCAACACCAAGGCGGTGAGCGCCGAGATCAGGAAGGCGAATTTCAAGTCGGTGCGCGGCGCCTTCAAGTTCAACGTCAACGGCTATCCGATCCAGAACTTCTACCTGACCAAGGTGGCCAAGCGTCCGGACGGCAAGTTCGAGACCGAGATCGTCGAGAAGGTGCTCACGAACGCTTCCGACTCCTACGCCAAGGACTGCAAGCTGCACTGACGCGATGCCGAAGAGCCCACCCCCGATACGATCCGGGGGTGGGCGCGGCGCGGGTTCGAACCTTCAGCGTGCTCTACGCCGCACGCACATCGGTGTGGCCGAAGTCGTCGCCCTTGAACAGCAGCGGCGCGTCCAGCGCATTCGCCAGGGCGTAGGCGAAGCAATCGCCGAAGTTAAGCCGTGCCGGATGACCGGAGCCTTGACCAAAGCGGCGATAAGTCTCGCGTGCGATCGCAGACTGCACCGCATCGAAGGGAATGACCTGGACCGAACCAGATGCCAGGAATTCCTGGATTGCGCCGTCATCGGTCGAGCCAGCTTGTCGCGCGAGCACGATGCCCACTTCGAAGAGCGTGGCCGCGGAACTGGAGCAGGCGTCGGCCGATTTGATTTTGTCGACGAAAGCGAGAGCATCCGGTTCCTCGAACAAGACCGCAATAATCACGGAGGTGTCCAGGACGATCAAATCGGCAATCCGTTCTCGTCATACAAGAACGAATGATTGGACGTGGCGCCAGGTTTCTTGTTGGCCGACACCTTCTTGGCCAGCGCCATGAGTCGGCGCTGGATTTCATCGGGATCGGGACGGCCTTCCCGGCGTTCCCGTTCCAGCCGCTCCTTGACCGCCTTGCGCACGGCTTCGGTCTGGCTCTCGCCGGTCATCTCGGCGAGCTCGCGTACCAGCGCGCTGGTTTCGGCGTCCGTTATGTTGATTTGCGGTGTGCCCATGGGGCGAGCCTCCGGCTATCTTCTACCATATGGCGGCGAGGCCAGCCAGCGGCAAGCCGACCGTCGCCGGGTGCCACCCTCACGCCGGCTTGGGTTTGCCCAGTGCTTTCCAGATGCCCTTGGCGGTGGCGACGACGCGGTCGCCGACCACCAGTTCGCCCTGCATGAAGATCAGCGAGCGGGTGCGGTGCACCACCTCGCACTTGGCCTCGACGAACTCGCCGATCTGCACCGCGTCGATGAAATGCACGTCGAGCTGCACGGTCGCTTGCGGCACGCGGCCGTTGGCATACCAGCAGGCCATGCCCATGGACCGGTCGGCGAAGGTCATCAGCATGCCGCCTTGCACCACGCCGCGGCGGTTGTGGTGCTTCGGCTCGGCCAGGAAGGCGTAGCGAAAGCTGTCTTCGCCCCACGGCCGCGACCAGAACGGGCCGACCAGGCCGACGAAGCCTTCGTCGTGGTACGGCTCCCAGCCGGCGGCGGCGGGATCGAAGGGGGTATCGGGCACGGTGGAAGGATCGGCCGGTGGTTCCGAATTCGGCATTAAAACTCGGTCCATTCAAACTGAATCAGCGGGGCGCCAGACATCTTGCATGCGCGTGATCTTATCCGAAAACCGGTTCCCATCCCCGGTCAGGTCGGGGACAGGCTTTTTCGGGATCACGCGCTAACTCTTGCCCGGCATGCCGATGCGCCGGCCGGCCGCTTCCGGCACCGGCAGGCGGCTGTGCGCCGCCTTCATGCGCGCCAAAGAATTCATGATCGTCTCGGGGAAGGGCGCCACCTTCTTCGCCGTCATGTCGACGTGCAGCGTCATGCTCTCCGACGTCGCCGACACCCAGCCTTCGGTGGCGTGGAACAGCTGCAAGAAACAGTGGATGCGCTTGGCATCGAACCCGAGCAACTGGTAGGTCACCCGCACCGGAGTGCCTTCGTGGATTTCGCGCAGGTAGCGCACGTGCACTTCCGCCGTGAAGGTCGAGTGCTGGTGTGCCTTGAGATAGTCGTGTCCGATCCCGATCAGGTCGAAGGCCTGGTCCACCGCGCGGTCGAACAGCACGTTGTAGTAGGCCATGTTGAGATGGCCGTTGTAGTCGATCCACTGCGGCTCCACCGTCATTTGCGAGGAGACGAAGGGGGCAAAGAAAACGGGTTCGAACTCGCTACGGTCCAGCATCTCACTCCTTGTCATCGCGGCGCGGCGGCATGCCCGCTCGCGCGGGCGCGTCGGCGACCCTACGATAACAGCCCCGCTTTCGTCCACTTTGGCCCGCCGATGGTCTCGCGGGCTACCTTTGCGCGCCGGAATGCCTACATTGTCATGATGTGCAAGAGCGTCAGCCCGCGGTGCGGGGCAGGGCATAATCGATGGTGAAGCTTCCCGACCTCGGCGGCGTGCTGGCGGATTTGGCGGACGCGGCCGATCTCACCGAATGGGCCAAGGGGTCGACCGTCTGGCTGGCGGTGACGGGGCTGAGCCGCGCCGGCAAGACCGTGTTCATCACCAGCCTGGTGCACAACCTGCTCAGCGTGCTGCACTACCCCAACCGCATGCCGCTCTTGAACGTGGTGGGCGAGGGCCGGCTCAGGGCGGCGACCCTGCAGGGCGTCAAGGCGGGCCTGCTGCCGCGTTTTCCCTCGCGTTGCTGACCAAGGTCGGCGGGCCGACCGCGACGCTCAGGCTCAACATCGTCGACTATCCGGGCGAGTGGCTGCTCGACCTGCCGCTGTTGTCGCAGAGCTACGCCGAATGGTCGCGCGCGACGCTGGCATTGTGGCGGCAGGGCCTGCGCGCGGAGGTCGGGCGCGAGTTTCTCGCCTTCGTCGCGGACCATAAGCCGGATGACGCCAGCGACGAGGCGACCGCGCGTCGCGCCCACGAACTCTACCGCGACATGCTGGTCGCCGCGCGCGACAGCCACGGCCTCACCCATCTGCAGCCGGGTCGTTTTCTTTGTCCGGGCTCGCTCGGCGACGTGCCTTATCTCTGGTTCGCGCCGCTCGACGTCGGCGAAACGAACGGCCGTCCGCGCGCCGGCTCGCTGGGCGCGCTGATGCAGGACCGCTACGAGACCTATAAGCGCGAGGTGGTCGAGCGCTTCTACAAGGATTACTTCCGTAACTACGCCCGGCAGATCGTGCTGGTCGACGTGCTCGGCGCGCTGCTGGCCGGCCGCGAGGCGTTCGAGGACACGCGGCTCGCCATCGGCGCCATCCTGGAAAGCTTCCGCTACGGCCAGCGCAGCATCCTGTCGCGGTTGATCGGCAGCCCGCGGGTGGAGAAGCTCTTGTTCGCCGCCACCAAGGCCGACCACATTCCCGACATGCAGCGCGAGCACCTGAGCCTGCTCCTGCGCAACATGGCGGCGCTGCCGGCGCTGGAAGCACGCGGTCGCAACGCCGACATCGACGTCACCACCATCGCTTCGGTCGCCTCCACCGCGCAGGGCATCCAGGAGATCGACGGCAAGCGCGTGCAGGTCGTCATTGGCCGCGAGGTCGGCGCGCCCAAGCAGGCCAAGTTCTTCGCCGGCCAGGGGCCGAGCCGTCCGCCCAAGGCCGGCGAGTGGGGCACGCCCTTTCTCAATAGTCCGGTGTTCGAGCCGCCGGCTATCGATCCCGCGCCGGTCGACGGCATCCCGCACATCAATCTCGACATGGCGCTGGAATTCCTGATCGGAGACAAGCTGCGATGAGTCCGCCCATTGAAGAGAGAATGGGCCCGCGCGTCATCGAGGAAGACGCGCCGGGCGCTTCGCGCGACGCGTTCGCGGCCGGGCCCGCGGTGTTCAAGACCGAGATCGCGGAACGTGTTGTGCCGGCCGAGCGCGCGCTCGCCGCGCCGCCATCCGCGGCGCCGACCAAGGTCCGCCGCCGCGACCGCTGGATCCGGCTGGGGGTCTGGGGCATCGGGCTTTCGATTGCGGGCTGGCTCGGCCTCGACAGCTATCTCTGGGTGTCGGACGCCTTCGCGCGCAGCGCCACCTTCGGCTATCTCGCCTCTACGATTGTCGCTGTCGGCGTCGGCGGCGCGATCCTCATCGTCGCCCGCGAGCTGCGGAGCTTCTTCGCGCTTCGAAGCGTCGAGCACAATCAGGCGCGCCTGGAGCAGGCTTCCGCGCAGCTCGGCTCGGCGGAGATGCGCGAGGCGATCCGGCAGGTGCTGGCCTCCGTGCCTAAGGATCGCGAGAGCGAGGCGGCCATCGAAGCCTATCAGCGCCAGGCGCAGGCCCATCATACGCCGCGGCAGCAGGTCGAGTTGCTCTCGCGCACGGTGATGGGCCCGCTCGACCGGCGCGCCGAGGCCGTGGTGCGCCGTGCCTCAGCCCGCGCCTTTGCCATGACGGCGATCGCGCCCACCACGCTCATCGACACCGTGCTGTTCGTCGCCTTGAGCGTGCGCATGGTGCGGGGGATCGCCGCCAGCTACGGCCACCGGCCGACTGCGGCCTCGACCCTGCACCTCTTGCGCCGGCTGGTGTTCGAGGCCGGCAAGCTTGGCGCCGTGGGCCTTGCCGGCATGGCGTTGACCCAGCACCTGAGCGGCGCCGTACTCGAACGGCTGGCGGCCGACAGTGCCGAATCGATGTATGCCGCCCAGCGCATCGCGCGCATCGGGCTGATCACCATGGGCCTCAGCCGGCCGGTGCCGTTCCAGGAGGGTGAGGCGCCGGGCGTGTTCTCATCGTTGATCGGCAACTTGTTCGCGTCCAAAGAGTCCAAGCCCAAGACCGAGCGCTGACGACAGAGAGATCCACATGGCCACCGTCGACCGCTCGCTCATTGCCGACCTGCCGCTGTTCGCCGGTCTCGAGGCTGACGCGCTCGACGACATCCTGAAGGACGCGCGCGCGGTGCGGCACGCCAAGAACGACGCCGTGTTCGAGCAGGGCGCGGCGGTCGACGCCGTCTTCGTGCTGCTGAACGGCCACGCGCGGGCGGCCAAGACCACGCCGGGCGGCCATATGGCTCTGATCGGCGCCGCCGGCGTCGCTGCCGACGCGCCGCGAGAAGATCGTGCCGACCGTGCCGCCGTTCGTTCATCCGTACGAGCAGGTTGCCAAGCAGGGCCCGGCCATCAAGGAAGTCACGCTGACCGTGCATAAGAAAAAGATCGACGACGACGACGACGGCACGACGCTGAACGCGTTCACCTACAACGGCTCGGTCCCCGGTCCGCTCGGCGTTCAGCCGGACATTCCATCCTGACCTGGAGACCGCCGCCGCGACGCTCGTCTCGGCGGCGGTCCTGTTTCGTTCGGCTTTCGTCTCGGCGTTAACCAAAAATTAACGATTTGCCGTAGCCGCCCCGCGCCTGAGTTAAGTTCCCGGCGGAAGCAAGGGGAGGCTGCCGATGCTTGGCAAGCTTGCGCGTGGCATGGTGTTGTTCACCCTGGCCGCGCTCATTATGGTTTACATCTTCTCGGGCAACGACCGGCCGCCCGCGCCCAAGCTGTCGCCCGACACGATCCTCGGGTATCTCTCCGTTTGAGGCAGGCGTCGCTCCACGCGGCCGTTTCCAGCCTATGGCGTCCTCTGCTAACGTCCGCCCCGACAACGGACTGGCAGAGGATTGTCGTATGGCCCTGGCCCAAATGGTAAAAAGCGACGGTGGAAACGCCGCCCCGAGGAAAAGCACCAACCCAGCGGCCCTGAAAAAGGCGATCGACGCGCTCTCCGCCGCCTTCGGCAACCGGGTGGTGACGTCGCAGGCCGTGCGCGAGCAGCACGGCAACACGGTGACCTGGATCGCCAACGAGCCGCCGGACGCGGTGGTCTATCCGCAGAGCACCGAGGAGGTGCAGCGCATCGTTTCGATCTGTGCCGCCAATGACGTGCCGATCGTGCCGTTCGGCGTCGGCACCTCGCTCGAAGGCCACGTCAACGCGCCGTTCGGCGGGGTGTCGATCGATTTCCGCGACATGAACAAGGTGCTCAAGATCCACAACGAGGACCTCGACTGCGTCGTTCAGCCCGGCATCACCCGCAAGACACTGAACGAGCAGTTGCGCGATAGCGGCCTGTTTTTTCCCATCGACCCCGGCGCCGACGCCACCCTCGGCGGCATGGCGGCGACCCGCGCCTCCGGCACCAACGCGGTGCGCTACGGCACTATGAAGGACAACGTGTTGGCGCTCAAAGTGGTGCTGGCCAACGGCGAGGCGATTAACACCGCGCGCCGCGCCAAGAAGAGCTCGGCCGGCTACGACCTGACGCGGCTGATGGTCGGCTCGGAGGGCACGCTCGGCATCATCACCGAGCTCACCTTGAAACTCTCCGGCATCCCGGAGGCGATCTCCGGCGGCACCTGTCCGTTTCCGTCGGTCGAGGCCTGCTGTAACGCCGCCATCCAGACCATCCAGTCCGGCATCCCGATCGCCCGCATCGAACTGCTCGATGCCCTGCAGGTGAAGGCTTGCAACATGCACGCCAAGCTCGGGCTGCCGGAAGTGCCCATGCTGTTCCTGGAATTTCATGGCACGGCGGCATCGGTCGCCGAACAGTCCGAGCCGAAATCGCGGAAGACCTCGGCGGCGGCCCCTTCACCTGGACGACCAAGCCGGAAGAGCGCACCCGGCTGTGGGAAGCGCGCCATCACGCGGCGCTGTCCAACTTCGCCTTGCGCCCGGGCGCGCAGATGTTTGCCACTGACGTCTGCGTGCCGATCTCGCGGCTCGCCGAGTGCGTCACCGAAACCCAGGCCGATATCGCGTCAAGCCGTCTGATGGCGCCCATCGTCGGGCACGTCGGCGACGGCAATTTTCATTTGAGCCTGCTTGTGGATATGAGCGATGCCGACGAGGTCAAGCGAGCCAAGGCGCTCTCCGAGCGGCTGGTCGAGCGCGCGCTCGCCATGGATGGCACCTGCACCGGCGAGCACGGGGTCGGGGAGGGCAAGATCAAGTACTTGCTGGACGAGCACGGCCCCGCCGCGCTCGCCGTCATGGCCTCGATCAAGCGGGCGCTCGATCCGCAGGACATCCTCAATCCGGGCAAGATCCTCGCGTTGAGCTGAGGGGGAGGCTGTTGGCGCGCCCGAAACCGGCCGCCACGCGGCCGGGAGACTAGGCGCGCGCCATGTGCTAGGCGGCTCCGGTTTCTCGATATTCCTTGGCGTTTTCGGCGGCCTTTGCGAAAGATGGCGTGCGACATAGAATCGCCGACAAACGGTGGCAAAAATAGCGTAGATACTTGAACCTCATACACGAGTTCGTGTCGGCGGGACGGGGCCGGCGCTGGAGTTGGCGTTGCAGACGACCCTGCTCGGAATAGCGATTGCAATCATCCTGGCGCTTGTGGCGGCGCTGGTGGGGCCGTTGCTGATCGACTGGGGCCAATACCGTTCCATCTTCGAGGCCGAAGCGACCCATCTGCTCGGTGTCCAGGTTCAGGTGAAGGGCCCGATCGATGCGCGGCTGCTGCCGTCGCCGCGGCTGACGCTGCGCGGCATCGAGATCGGTGCCGGCGGCGCCGACCGTATCCACGCCGACGCGCTCAATGTCGAGTTCGCGCTGGCGCCCCTCATGCGCGGCCAATGGCAGGCGACCGACCTGCATCTGAGCGGACCGCAACTGCACCTCGGGCTCGACAAGGCCGGCCACGTCAAGGCGCCGGCGCTGGCGATCGGCTTCAAGCCCGACGTGCTCACCATCGACCGGCTCGGCATCG
>JARRQH010000035.1:0-39311 GCA_037381985.1 Pseudolabrys sp. | reverse complement strand
AACGGCAACACCGTCACCCTCGACCATCTCTATTTCAACGGCCAGGCGACGTCGCTGGCCGGCCCCTTCAGGGGCGAGGGTGGCGTTACCGTCGCCGGCAATCAGTTTCCATTCCGCGTTAGCACCGGCCGCTATGCCAACGACGGCAAGCTCAAGGTGCACGTCGCCATCAATCCGGTGCAGCACCCGTTCGCCATCGACGCCGATGGTACGGTCGCGCTGCACGATGGCGCGCCGCAGTTCGACGGCGTCATGAAGGTCCAGCGCCTGGTCGGCATCGACCGCGACCATGGCAAGAAGCTCGAGGAGCCCTGGCAGGTCAGCGGTCAGCTCAAGGCCACCGCCGCCTCGGCGCTGCTGAACAAAGCCGAATTCCACTACGGCTCCGACGATCACGGCCTCAAGCTCACCGGCGTCGCCAATCTGACCTTCGGCAAGAAGTCGCGCTTCAAGGCGGAGCTTTCGGGCCGCCAACTCGATCTCGACGGCGTGCTCGGCGCCGGCGATGGGCATTCGTCGCCCGGCGACGCCGTCCGCAAGCTGGTGGCGTTCGCCGGCAATGCGTTCCGGCCGCCGATCCCCATGCAGTTCGGGATCGGCGTCGACGCGGTCACGCTCGGCGGCGGCAGCGTGCAGAACGTGCGCGGCGATATCAGCGCCGACAAGTCGGGCTGGGTCCTGAACGATTTCGAATTCCGCGCGCCGGGCTATACCCAGACCAAGGTGAGCGGCCAACTTGCCGTCGCCGACGACGGCGCGGTCAGCTTCACCGGGCCGGCCGAGATCCAGTCGAACGATCCCAATGCGCTGTCGGCGTGGTTGGAAGGCCGCGCGCCACCGAAGAAGCAGGACCTGCGGCCGTTGTCGGTGCGCGGCGATCTCACGCTCGGCAGTCAAAGAATTGCCTTCGAGCACATGCGCGCCACGTTCGCGCGCAAGACCATCACCGGCCGCTTCGCTTATGTATTCGCTTCGGCCAAGCAGCCGTCCAAGCTCGTCGCCGATCTCAACGCGCCTGAGCTCGACCTCGACGTCGCGCTCGGCTTCGGCCAGGCGCTGGCCAAGGGCTCCGACCTGGCGCGGCCGCGCGACATGGCGATCAAGGCCGACATCGGCCGCGCCATCATCTCCGGCATCGAGGGGCACGACGTCAGCGCGCGCATCAATGTCGACGCCGACCATTGGCGCATCGACCGGTTGTCGGTGGCCGACCTCGGCGGCGCGTCGTTTTCGGCCGGCGGCAATCTGGAGCTGAAGGGGCCGTCGCCGCAGGGCAGCCTGCACGTCGATCTCAACGCGCCCGACCCGACGCCGGTGACGACGGTGCTGGCGCGGTTCTTCCCGACGACCGCCAAGGTGTTGCAGGCGCGCGCGGTGGAGATGGCACCGGCCAAGCTCACCGCGCAATTGAGCCTCGCAGGCGGCACGCCGAGCATCGCCAAGCTCGGCATCGACGGTCATCTGGGCTCCATCAAGCTGACGCTCGACGGCCATGGCCATGTGGACGCCAAGCAGTGGCATATCGGCGACCTGCGCCTCGACGGCAAGCTCGCCGCCGGCGACGGCAAGGTGCTGGCCGCCTTGCTTGGCCTCGACCGCTACGTCGTGGTCGGCAACGGGCCGGGCGACTTGACCGTGACGGCGGATGGGTCGTGGGGCAAGCAACTGCACGTGAGCGGCGGGCTCACCGCCAACGGCCTCGCTCTGCAGGCGAGCGGTACCGCCAGTCCCTTCGCCCACAAGCCGTCCGCGGCCTTGCGCGCCCGTGTGACCCGCGCCGACATTGTGCCGTTGGCGCCTTTGCGCGAATTGGGCGGGGCGGGCGGTGGCGGGGACGCCTTGCCGGTCACTTTCGCCGGGCGGCTCGCGCTCGCCGGCGACACGCTCACGCTCAACGACATCGACGCCACCGTCGCGGACACGCGCGTACGCGGCACGCTCGGCGTCTCGCTCGGTACTCCGCATCGCCTGCAGGGCACGCTCGATGCCGATCGCGTCGACGGCGCCGGCCTGATCGCGGCGGCGATCGGCCTGCCGCGCGCGCCAGCCGAGAAGGGCGCCGGCTGGACCTGGTCCGACGCGCCGTTCGGGCCTGGCGCGTTCGGCGACTATGCCGGCCAGGTGAACCTGAAGATCCGCCGCGTGCGGCTGTCGCCGCGGATGAGCTTGCGTCAGTTCAGCGCCACCTTGCACGCGGGCAAGAACGAGTTCGCGCTCGACGACATGGCCGGCGCGCTCGGCAGCGGCAGTTTCGGCGGTTCGCTGGCGTTCAAGGCCGGCGACAGCGGCGTCGCCGTTACGAGCAAGCTCGCGCTCGCCAACGTCGAAAGTGCCAGCCTGCTGCCGGCGGCGGCGCGCCCGCCGGTCACCGGCGCGCTCGACGTCTCGGCCGACCTCCAGGGCAGCGGGCTCAGTCCGGCCGCTCTCATCGGCGGACTGCACGGCACCGGCAAGCTGACGCTGAAGGACGCCTCCTTCGCGGGGCTCAACCCGCAGGCCTTCGACGCGGTCACGCGCGCGGTGGACGACGGGCTTCCGGTCGAAGGCGACAAGATTTCCGAGCTGGTGCGCAGGGCGCTGGAAAGCGGCGCGCTGCCGGTCAAGCAGGCGCAGGGCAAGCTCGCGGTCAACGCCGGCCTGGTCCAGCTCGACGATTTCAGCGCCAGCAGTCCCGACGCCAGCCTGTCGCTGACGTCATCGTTCGATCTCACCGACGGCACGGTGGACGCGCGGCTCGTGCTTTCGAGCGCCAAGGAGAAGGGCGGGCCCGACATCTTCATGGTGCTGAAGGGGCCGGCAACGTCGCCCACCCGCAGCATCGATGTGTCCGCGCTGACCGGCTGGCTGACGTTGCGTTCGGTGGAGAACCAGGCCAAGCGCCTCAAGGCGCTGCAGCAGGCGGCGCCGCCGCTGGCGCCAAATCAGCCGGCCGCCGCCGATCCGGCGCAGCCCAAGGCGCAATCAAAGTCACAATCCAAGGTGCAACCCAAGCCACAACCCAAGCCACAACCGAAGCACAAGCGCGCCGCGTCGCGCGCCGACACGCCGCCATGCGGCGCCGGCGCTGCCGGCCCCGATCGAAATTCATCCGTTGCCGTCGCCGGTGCCGGAAAGCATCGTCGCGCCGGAAGTCTCAGTCGGGCGATAGCGCTGTGGGTGCGGGGTGGAACGAGCCGTCGTGCGGCTGCTCGTGAGGCTCGTCGGCGCTTTGGCCGCGGTAGTGGTCGAGCACGAACAGCCTGATGGCCGAAGACAGGTTGCCCTGATGACGGTCGGTGTCGATGGTGGCCACGAGATCCGACAAGGTCATGTCGCGGGTGCCGGCAATTTCCTTGAGGCACTTCCAGAACGCGTCTTCCAGGCTGACGCTGGTCTTGTGACCCGCGATAACGATCGAGCGTTTGACGACCGGTGATTTCATCGGCCTTCTCCCTTGTCGATCCGGTGGCCGTCGAGATCGCGGCTGGCTTTGGCCTCCTGCGCGGCGTTCAACGTGCTTACAGCTTTGGGTTGGCCATAGGCGAGACGGTTGGCGCTGGCGCGCGCCGCGTCCTGCTTGCGTTTGGCCTGCTTGCGGGCCGTTCGCAGGTTCACCACCTCCGCCATTTGTCGCCCCTCTTTGGTATCGTGGCACCTGGTGGTTCGTGCACTGATTTGCCCTCAGATATTCGCCGCGAAATGCGCCGAGACCTTGGCAAGAATTCGGCTGGATGAAGTTGTCGCGTCAATATTGACGTATCCAGTGAACCTAGTCCAAGCGATCCGTCAGTTGATATAAACAAAGCGTGGACATTTGACCGCCCATGGTCGCTAATAAAGTAATGTATTGTCGACGATACGAGGCTCTCGCATAAGCAAACGGGCAGCGGGGTATCTGTAAATATTGTCGTGAACTTAATTCAATTCATATGTTTTGGCTTGAAATAGCGCGCGTCTCGTATGGCGATACGTGGCAATCATGTAGAATATCGCCGGAGCACTATGTGCCCGCGTCATGACGGTGCCGTGGTGGGGAAGAAGACACGCACTCAGGCGGGGCGGGTCATCTTCTCCGGCCGTACTAGGCGGTCGAACTCGGCGCCGGTGACGAAACCGAGACGTACGGCTTCTTCCCGCAAGGTGGTGCCGTTGGCGTGGGCTGCCTTGGCGATCTGCGCCGCCTTGTCGTAGCCGATGTGGGGCGACAACGCCGTCACCAGCATCAGCGAGCGCGCCATCAACTCGGCGATGCGCGGCTCGTTGGCCTCGATCCCGACCACGCAATTGTCGGTGAAGGAGCGCGCGGCGTCGCCGAGCAGCTTGATTGATTGCAACATGCAATACGCGAGCATCGGCTTGAACACGTTGAGCTCGAACTGGCCTTGGCTGCCGGCCACCGTGATGGCGGTCTGGTTGCCGAACACCTGGCAACAGACCATGGTCAACGCCTCGTTCTGGGTCGGGTTGGTCTTGCCCGGCATGATCGAGGAGCCGAGTTCGTTGGCCGGCAGGATCAGTTCGCCGAGGCCGGCGCGCGGGCCGGAACCGAGCAGGCGGATGTCGTTGCCGATCTTGTAGAGCGCGGTGGCGGCGGCGTTGAGCGCGCCGTGCACGGAGACATAGGCGTCGTGACCGGCCATGAGCTCGAACTTGTTGGGAGCGCTCACGAACGGCAGCCTGGTCATGGCCGCGATGCGCTTGGCGAATTCGCGCGCGAATTTCGGATGCGTGTTGAGGCCGGTGCCGACCGCGGTGCCGCCCTGCGCCAACGGATAGAGCTCGCGCTGCGCGATCGCGATGCGCGCTAGCCCGGACTTCACCTGCGCGGCGTAGCCGGAGAATTCCTGGCCCAGCGTCAGCGGTGTCGCGTCCATGGTGTGGGTGCGGCCGATCTTGACGATCTTGGCGAATTCCTTGGCCTTGGCGTCGAGCGCGGCGTGGAGGTGTTTCAGCGCCGGCTTCAGGTGGCGCTCGATCTCGAGCGCCGCGGCGATGTGCATGGCGGTGGGGAAGCTGTCGTTCGACGACTGACCGCGGTTGACGTGATCGTTGGGATGGACCGGTGCCTTGCCGCCAAGCGTGCCGCCGAGCCGCTGATTGGCGGCGTTGGCGATCACCTCGTTGACGTTCATGTTGGTTTGCGTGCCGGAGCCGGTCTGCCACACCACCAGGGGGAAATGCTCGTCGAGCTTGCCGTCGGCGATCTCCTGCGCCACGGCGGCAATGGCGTCGGCGCGTTTCTTGTCGAGCGCACCGAGGGCGCGGTTCGTTTCCGCCGCCGCGCGTTTGATCAGGCCGAGGGCGTGGATGATCGCCAACGGCACGCGCTCGCCGCCGATTCGGAAATTCTGCAGCGAACGCTGGGTCTGCGCGCCCCACAGCCGGTCGGCCGGGATGTCGATCGGCCCGAAGCTGTCGCTTTCGCTACGGGGTTTCGTGGAGAGCTTGCGCGCTTTCGCCATGGTGGGAAGTCCGGTGTCGCGGGTCATGCCCCTTGACGTCGAACCTAAGCCGATTGCCCGCGAGGACAAGGCTCATTCTCGCACGCGGACGTGCCGATCGGGCCGACTATTTCTTCCGGAAGCGGTCGAGCCGCACTACCTCGGCGCCGCCGGTGGCCGGCGGCTCCGGCTCCTCGGGCGCGGCGGCCGCCTGCGGCGGCGAGGTGTCCGCGCTGGGCGCGGGCGGCGGCGAGGCGATCAGCGGCGGTCGCTCGGCGCCTTCCTCGGAGGCGTTGGCAGGGGCGGGACGTTCGCCTTCCTCGCCCACTTCCTCGAACTGCAGGCCGAACTGAACCGACGGGTCGAAGAAACCCTTCACCGCTTCGAACGGGATGACGAGTTTGGTCGGCACGCCGCCGAACGACAGCCCGACCTCGAACGAGTCGTCGGAGACCTTCAGGTCCCAGAACTGGTGCTGGAGGATGATGGTCATCTGCTCCGGGTACTGGTTGCGCAGCCGGTCCGGGATGACCACGCTGTCGGCGCGGGTGTCGAAGGCAATGTAGAAATGATGGTCCCCCGGCAGGCCGTTCTTGGCGGCGTCGATCAGCACGCTGCGCACCACGCCGCGCAGCGCTTGCTGGGTCAGGAGATCGTAGCGGATATGGTCGGGCATCTCGGGATTGGGGACTTTCGCGTGGCTCTGCTCTGATTCCGGTTTCAAGGACAATGCTAGCGCGGCCGGCGCCGAATGCCATCCCCGGCGGCGGCGGTCCAGGTCTGTGCCTTTGCCGCAGGGGCGCAGGTGGGCCGGGGCGCCTGAAAAAGGAAGTGGAGGCTTCTGTTGCCAGGTGCCTCCGAACCCCGCCTGGCGGTGCTAACCCACCAGGGCTTTAAGTCGGTCTTTCAGACTGCCTTACGCAGCCTGAGCAACCGGAGCATAGTTGTCGTTGGCAACTATGGAAACGGCCCGATAACGGCGGAACCATGCCGAGCAAAAGTACGTCCTTTACGCCCTCGTCGATCCTATTTCGGCCCCGCCGAAGCCCGTCCTCGCCGGGCTTGGGTGGAGCCGCCGGGTACTGCCCCCGGGTCCGATAGGTTTATTACGACGCCCATTTATCGCCATAGCCGGGGTTGCCCCCGGCACACCGAATATAAGCCCGATTGGTTGAGGAAAAAAGACCGGGAAGAGATCGAGATAATGTGAACTGCCGGTCGCGTTTCGCGTGAGGCGAGGGGGATCCGCTGGAGCCGGCTCGCGCGGCGGTTGTCCGCCGCACGCTCAGGCGGCGAAGTGTACGGCGATCTCGCACCAGGAGCGGCGCACCACCCGGCACGGGCGCCAGCCGCCGGGCGCGTCGGCCACCAACAACACGAACGCGTCGGGGACCCCGAATGCCGGCGCGATCGTCATGCACGCCCCGTCGTCCGACAGGTCGCGGATCACGCTCTCGCCGATGCGGTGGCCCCACCCGACGCCGATCACCCCCACGCGGTTCATCGGCGTGCGGCCGCTGCGGCGCCGTTCGGCGCGCGGCGCTATCGGTGGTGCAGCCGCCATCGTTCTTTCCGGCATGAGAGAAGTTCCCTCAACATTCCTTCGCCAATGGGAGGTCGACACTCAATGTAGGCGCGCGCTTCGTGAACGTCGAGCGGCTTTCGGTTGAACTCGGACGGAACCGTGTGCCTCGCGCATTTTAAGATTAACGACGCGCGCTTTAACGCTAACGTGTGTTGCAACCGTGCGGATGGTTGCCGGCGCTTGTCGATGTGAGAAGATCGTATTGAACGGTGTGCAGTGCGTGAGGGAGTTGTCGGTGAGCGTAGCGGACGGGAAAAACAAGGCGCCCCGCCGTCAAGGGTCGACCTTGGCCGAACCGTTCGCGCCGCGCCCGCCCATGACGGTCGAGGGCGGCGACGCGCTCGATCTCTATGTCCGGCAGATCACGCGCAACCTGAACGACCTGGAAGAGCAGGCCCTGCTGTTGCGCGAGGCCTGCGCGGAACACGAAAAGCTGCTGCGCGAAGCCGAGTGACGTTCGGCCGGTGGCCTGCCTCTCAAGCGCCGGCCGCGCACCACGCCCGCCACGTCTCCCTGTAGGCCGTTTCCATCGCGCGCGCGAAGGCGGCACGATCGCATAACGGCGAGGCGGCAACGCGCGTGCGCAATGTCCGGCGCAGCGCTTGCAAGTGCGGCGCATCGGCGGCGAGTTGCGCGGCACACTCTATGTAGCTCTCGGTGGTTTCGGCGATCCACTCTTCGGCGCCGATGCGCGTCATCAGGCTGGCGCCGACGCGGCCGCTGTGGCGGTCGCCCTTGAGCGTGACGACGGGCACGCCCATCCATAGCGCTTCGCAGGTGGTCGTCGTGCCGTTATAGGGAAACGGGTCGAGCGCGATGTCGACGCGCTCGTAGAGCTTGAGATGGGACGCGCTGCCTGGTGTCCAGCCGATCAGCTCGACGCGCTTGGGCGCGATGCCGCGCGCGGCCAGGCGTTCGCGATAAAGATCGCGCGTCGCGGCGTCGGCGAACGGTTTGCCCTTGAGCAGCAGGCGCGCATCCGGCAATCGCTTCAGCAGTGCGGCCCAGGCGTCGAGGGTGAGGCCTGATAGCTTGGCCGGGTTGTTGAAGGAACCGAAGGTGACGCTGTCGGCGCTGAGACATGGCGGCGGCGGCGGCGCGGGCGCGTCGTCGGCGCCGCCATAACAGAGAAAACCGCCGGCAAGGCGCACGAGGCGTTCGCTCGCCAGCGCATCGGCGGCGCCGGGCGGATCGGTCACGGCATCGACGACGCGATAGTCGATGGCGCCGAGCCCCGTGCTGTTGGGATAGCCGAGCCAGCTCGCCTGCACCGGCGCCGGCTTGCGCGCGAAAACCCGCAACCGGTTATGCGCGGTGTGGCCGGCGCAATCGACCAGGATGTCGATGGCGTCGGCTTCGATGCGGGCGGCAAGCGCGTCGTCGCTCATGCCGACGGTCGAGACCCAACGGTCCGCGAGGGTTTCGAGACGCGCGGTGACGCGGTCTGGCTTGGCGACCTCGGCGTAACAGGTGACCTCCACGGCCTGGCGGTCATGCGCCTGCAATAGCGGTTCGACGAAGTAGGCGACCGAATGCATGCGCAGGTCGGGCGAGACGTATCCGACCTTAAGCCGGCGCGTCGGCGTGCGGTCGATGGCGTGAACGGTGGGCGACGCAGTGGGGAGGTGCGTTTCCCAGTCGCGGTGCGCGGCGAAGACGTCTTCGGCGCTCACGTCGGTTTCGTAATTCAGGCAGAATAGCCAGTTGGAGCGGATGTCGGTATGGTCGGGCGCGATGCCGAGCGTGCGGCGGAATTCGGCGTTGGCGTCGCCGATGCGGCCCTGGTTCATCAGCACGATGGCGAGATTGGCGCGCGCGTCGGCGTGATCGGGCTTGAGGGCGATGGCCGCGCGATAAGCATCCGCTGCTTCTTGCAGCGCGCCGCGGTCGTTGAGCGCGTTGGCGAGATTGTAGTGCAGGCCGGGACGCTCTGGCGCCAGCGCGCGCGCGCGGCGGAAGCAGGCGATGGCGTCGTCGAGGCGGCCTTGCGCGCTCAGGATGTTGCCGAGATTGGAATGCGCTTCGGCGAGCGTCGCGTCGGCGGCAATGGCGGCCCGATAGGCGGCGGCCGCTTCGTCCGGCCGGTGAAGCGCGTCGAGCGCGATGCCGAGATTGTAATGGGCCTGCGCCAGGTCGGGCGCGAGCCGGACCGTATCGCGCCAGGCGGCGGCGGCTCCCTCCAGCCGGCCCTGCTGGTGCAGCGCGGCGGCGAGATTGAACAGCACGTCGGCGCGGCTCGGCTGCAGCGCCAGCAGACGTCGATAGCCGGCCTCGGCGTCGCCGAACCGGCCGGCGCGATGGTGGCCGACCGCCGCCGCCAGCAGCGCACCGGGCTCGTCGGCCGCCTCGGCGTTGCCGGCCGGGTCGAGGTCGGCAGCGACGATCCGCGGGTCACGGCTCATGGGGCGCGTCTCATGTCAGGCAGCCGGTTCGATTCGGAGTGTGCCGATACGGTGCCCGAGTCGCCACGGCGGCGCCATCGGCCGGCGTGTGCCGACGCGACCACGCCGCGCACCGCAGGCAAAACGATACTCAAAAATTGCAAACCCACATCACTAAATTGCAAACCCACATCACTATCGTAACTATCGTAAAAGTGGGATTAAAAATGTCGCAACTGAAATTTGTATTTATTACGCCACGTTAATTGCAATTGAGTGTATCGCGAGTAATCTTCACAACATGGTTGTAGTGCCGATCGGCCGGCTTAGGGCAAACGGCATGGACCGCCGGTACAAAATTGCCGTCGACGCCAGAGGGAGAAAGCCGACGGCCATGGCTCGATGCCGGTGCGCGGCGGCGTGTCGTATCCATTGAAAGGTTGTGGCGTCGCGGCACGTGAAAAGTCATGGGAGGGAAGAAGACATGAAAGCCGTCAGCGTCATAGGGAGCGCCGACGATGCCAACAATGGGCCGCAGCCCGACGACACAGTGCGGGCCGTGCTGCGCGAACTGGTGGAGACGTGTCCCGATCCAAGCAAGCTCATCGAATTATACTACTGGAGCGCGGAGCCAGGCTTGCTCGAGACGCTGCATCGTCTTCTCGATCTGCCGGAGGAGCCGCGCGAGGTGCTGCGCGCCTTCGTGACGATGGTCGCCGATTGCCCCGACACCGTGACCGTGACCGTGAGCCCGGGCGGCGCGGTGACGCTATCGTCGCCGGCGGTCGCACAACTCATGAGCCGGATGGACCCGATGTCCTGACCCCCGCGTGCCCCGGCACGGCCACATTGTAGCAGCCACATTGTACATGTGGTGCTGCGGAAGATGTTGGCATCGTCCGCGGGCCGGTCTATATGAGGCTCCACCAGCATTCCGTGTGGGTGCGTCGCAATGGTACAATAAGGATGAAGAAGCGACCCGATCCTATCGACCATTTGGTCGGCAACAACGTCCGAATCCTGCGTCTCGAAAGAGGCTTGTCCCAGTCCGACCTTGCGGAGCGGTTAGGGATCACCTTCCAGCAGGTTCAGAAGTACGAGAAGGGCATCAACCGGATCGGTTCCGGGCGCTTGGCGCGGTTGTCGCAGGTGCTGGGTGTTTCGGTGGGCCGGTTCTTCCAGGGCAGCGAAGTGGGCACGCCCGCCGGCACGGCACCTGAAGCGCTTACCGACCTGCTCGCCAAGCCGTACGCCCTCAGGATGCTGAAGGCGATGGCGAGCGTGTCGAACAATGCCGCCCGGCTGTCGCTCGTTCAACTGGCGGAAAGCATGGGCGGGACGGACGAGGCCTAGCGCGGCAGCGCGGCCGGCGATCCCACTCGCCGCGTTCAGTCCAGCAGCCCGGCGCGGCGCATGCGGCTGGCCTCGTCCTGCGTCACCACCGTCTTGCCGATCGGCCACAGCGACAGCCCGGCGAGCTTGAAATGCGCCCAGGCGAACGGCAGGCCGATGATGGTGATTGCCAGGAACAGCGCGGTGATCAGATGGCCGAGCGCCAGCCACCATCCGGCCAGCACCAGCCAGATCACATTGCCGACGACGCCGAGCGGCCCGCTGCCGATGCCGGCGTGGCCGGTATAGACCTCGCGCGGCACCACGGTGTTGCCGAACGGCAGCAGGGTATAGACGGCGATCTCGAGTGCCGCCCCCGCCCAGGGCAGGCCGATAATGGTGATGGCCATGATCACGGCGGCGATCAGCCATCCGGCCGCCATCCATAAGCCGCCGAAAACGATCCACAGGACATTCAGAAGCAGGCTCATCGTCGGCATGGTTCCCCCTGGCCAATTCCCTAGTCACGAATGCGCCGAACATCGGCCTCATTCGCTATTCAACCCTAAGCCGGGCCGGACGGCTATCCCGGTTCCGTTCGGCCCGCGCCGGAACAAGCGATCCCCGAATCGATTAGCTTTGCGGGATGACGGCGGTATGGCGATGCGCCGGCGGCCGGGACCGCGGATCGCTTTGTTCGCGTCGGCGGACTTTGGCGTTGCGAACGGCAATTGGCGTTGAGAACAAAAATGAGGCGACACCCGATGAAGAGCGTGTTCCCGATCATGGCCGCCCTGATGCTGCTGGCGGTTTCGGTCCCGGCGATGGCGCAATCGCAGGACGATCGGCAGGCCTGCGAGGGCGACGTTTACGCCTTGTGCGGCGACAAGATTCCGGACCAGGACGAGATCGTGGCGTGCCTGCGCAAGCATTGGCGCAAGGTGAGCAAGGAGTGCCGCCACGTGATGATCAACTACAACAAGACCTACCACAAGTCGACGCGGAAGCCGCGCCACAAGAGCGAGGCCGACATCAGCCGCAGCGTCGTTGACTAACCCGGCAATCCGCCGGCGAGCGCGCCGCCGAGCAGGGTGAGGCCGAGCAGCATCACGAAGGCGGCGGCGCCGACCTCCAGCACGCGCACGACGCGCTCGGTCGTGGGCGAGTCGGCGCCGGCGACGCGCAACGCCACGTCCTTGGCGGATACCGCGAGGATGGCGAGCGTCGACACCGTGATGGCGGTACCGAGCGACATCACCAGCACCGAGGCGATGCCGGCGAGCAGCAGTTGCTGCGACAGCGCGAACACCAGCACGATGATGGCGCCCGAGCAGGGCCGGATGCCGACCGCCAGGATGGCGGCCCAGGCGCGCGACAGCGTTAACGGTTTGGACAGCAGCCGCGGGTCGGGCACGTGCGAATGCCCGCAGGCATCGTCGTGGTCGTGCGCATGGTCGTGATGATGGTCGTGGTGGCCGTGCCCATGATCGCGGTCATGCCCGGGTTCGTGCGCATGATGATGTCCACGGCCGGTCAGCTTCGACCATAGCAGCCAGGCGCCGACGGCGGTGATCAAGGCGTAACTGAAGATCAGGAACCAGTCGGTGGTCTGGGTCATGCCGATGGCGGTGGCGCGCAGGATCACCGCGGCCACCAGCACCACCGCGATCGCCACCAGCCCTTGCATCAGCGCGGCGGCGAACGAGATGACGATGCCGCGCCGTGCCGTTTGGCGCTGGACCAACAGATACGACGTGATCACCGACTTACCATGGCCCGGACCGACCGCGTGAAAGATGCCGTAGAGCAGGCTGACGCCGGCAAGCAGCAAAGCGGCGTGGTCGCTGTGCTTGATATCGGCCAGCGTGCTGGTGAGGATGTGATAGAACGCCGCTTGGCGCAGCGCGACCCAGGCAAACAGGCCGCCGAGCGGACCGGTGAACGCGGGGCTCGTGCTGTCGGGGGTGGCGATACCGAACGGCGTTTGAACGGCGAAAGCCGCGCTCACACCCGCGATCAGCCAAAGGGCAATGGCCGGCAGCGTGGCGCGCCGTCTGCGCCAGATGGAAATGCAGGACTTCATCGCGGGCACGACATCTTGACGATGTTGGCGAGGCCCACTGCCGCGTCGCGCAAGGCGGGAGCCGGCCGGCGCGTGGTAGAGCGTGATCGGCTGTTTCTTGTCGAAGGTGAAGGCGACGAAATATTCCGGGTCGTAGATTTCCAGCGTCATGTCCGTGCCGGGCAGCGTCGGCGTGGCGAGCGGCAGTTGGTAGTACAGCGTGAGCAGGCCATCGTAAACGCGCAGAAAATATTGGTCGGGATCCTTCAGCTTGATCTGCTTGCCGCCGATCGAGAGCCAAGTAAAATAACGATAGTATTTAAGCGACGTGACGTTGGTATGGGCGAGCCCCTTCAGTTCGCTCTGTTCGAGCTTGCCGTCGTGGTTGGCATCGAGCCCTTGCGTCGCGAAGGCGGAAAAGGCGGGATCGAACTGCCAGACGTGGCGCACATAGGTCATGCGTCCTTGCGCGTCGAACAGGACCTCCGCCTTGGCCTTGACGAAGACGTGGGGGTGTGCGGCGGCCTGGCTCGCCATCGCGGCCACGCCCAGCGCGGCCAGACAGACTCGGGACGCGGAGAGCAGCCGGCCGATCATCGCCGATTTCCGGAACTGACGGGTGGAGGGGAGAGCAGGAGGCGTCAGCAAGGTGGTCGAAATGTGGCCAAGCAGGAAGAGCCCGCGTGGGGCGCACCCTTAAGGGGCTTACCGGATTTGCAAATACGGCCCGATGGACGATCTAACATCCATGACTGTCAAGATGACCGATAAGCTGACCATCAAATCACGTCCGGCCGAGGACCCGCTGTCGTTGCCCGCCTGCTCCTGTGGGGGCGGGGCTATGACGCTGGTGCGCGTTACCCCGGGGCTCGGCGGCTTCCCGGAACTGCGCACCTACCGCTGCGACCGCTGCGGCGCGGTGGAGACCGTGGAGGCCAGGCAGCCGGTCGCTCTGGCCGGCTGAGCAGCGTGGCGTTCGCGTGCCATGAGGCCCGTCGGCGGGCCGGCGCCAGCCATTTCATACCCCATTGGCGTTCTGCACGGTGCCCTCGCTAGCCGTGTGGTCCGGGGCGGGATAAATCTCGCCGCCATGCCTGATCCAGTCCCCGATTCTGCCGCGCCGGCGCAAGCCGCGGCCCCGCCCACGCTTGCGGCCATCTTCCTTGCTTTTGCCGGCGCGTCGCTGTCGAGCTTTGGCGGCGCCCTGCCATGGGTGCGGCGCATGATCGTCGAGCAGCGCCATTGGATGACGCCGCAGGAGTTCAACGAGGCCTTCTCGCTGGCGCAGTTCATCCCCGGGGCGAACGCGCTGAACTTCGCCGTTGTGTTCGGCGCGCGCTGTCGCGGGCCGGTCGGTTCGTTGGCGGCCTTCTGCGGCTTGCTGGGGCCGCCGCTGGCGATCGTCATCGCCCTCGGCGCGCTCTACGGGCACTACGGCAATATCGACGTGCTCAACCGCATCCTCACCGGCGTGTCGGCTGCCGCGGTGGGGCTGATCGTCGCCTTCGTGGCCAAGATGATCCAGCCCTTGCTGAAGCGGCGCGACTGGACGGTGGCGGTGGCGCTGGTGGGATTTATCGGCGTCGCCATCGTCCGGTGGCCACTGCCGATCGTGTTCGTGGTGCTGGCGCCGGTCGGCATCGGGCTCGCGTGGTTCAAGCGATGACGGGAGCGCGGCCGTGAATTCATCTCCGCTTAGCGCCCTGGCCGGTTATTTCGCGCTGCTGTAGCTGTTCGCGATCGGCGGCGGCAATACGCTCATCCCGGAATTCCACCGCGTCGCGGTCGACGCGATGCACTGGATGAACGACCGCCAGTTCGCCGACCTGTTCGCGATCTCGCGGGTGTCGCCGGGGCCGAACATCATCATCGTGACGCTGATCGGCTACCACGTCGCCGGCCTCGCCGGTGCGCTGGTGGCGACCGCGGCGATGGTGCTGCCGACCTGCACGCTGACCTACGTCGTTGCCCGGCTCTGGGAGCGCTTCAAACACACGCGCTGGCGCATGGCGACCGAGGCCGGCCTGGTGCCGGTGGCGCTCGGGCTGATCGCGGCGAGCGCCCTGGTGATCGCGCGCGCCTCCGACCACAGCGTCGCCGCCGCGGTCCTCACGCTGGCGACCGCGGGGGTCGCCTATGCCACGCGCATCAACCCGCTGTGGCTGTTCGCGGTGGCGGCCGCGGCGGGGGCGGCGGGGCTGGTGTGAGGCGGCAATCCACTTGGCGCCTACCGGCGAGGGCCGTGTCGTCGCAAGCTCATTCCGCGTATTCTGCCGGTGTCACGATTCGCGCAGGCTGGAGACGCTACCGTTGGTCTGGCAGAACACCATGCGACAGGTCGCCGACCGGCTCGTCTTGCGCGGCGGCAGTTCCGGCGCCTCCAAGCAGGCCGGCGCCATTCCCTACACATTCGTGCAGGATCAGGTGGTCTTTCTGCTGATCACGTCGCGCGGATCCGGCCGTTGGATTTTCCCCAAAGGCGACCCGATCAAGGGCCTCGGACCCTGGCAGACCGCGGCGCAAGAGGCGCTCGAGGAGGCCGGTATCGAAGGCGAGGTGGACCCGCGGCCGATCGGCAGCTATCGCACCTTCAAGACGCAGGCATTCCGGCGCAAGATTATCGACGTCGAGATGTACCCGCTGCGGGTGACGCGCCAGCTCGACGACTGGGCGGAGAAGGGGCTCCGCCATCGCCATTGGGCGATCTTGCCCGAGGCCAAACGTCTGCTGTCGGATGCCCGGCTGGCCGAGCTCGCGGCGCGATTGAGCCAGCGGGTTCGCGCGGAAGCTCACCCCGCGACGACTGCCATCAACCAATAGAGCGCGGCGGCCAGCACCGCCGCCGCCGGTACGGTGATGACCCAGGCGGCGGCGATGCCGAGCACGTGTTGTCGGCGGACGAGTTTGCGCTTCTCGCGCTTCTGATAGTTGACCAGCGCCTGTTCCGGCGTTTCGTTCAGGCGCGACGGTTCCAGAAACAGCGTGCGCGGACGCACGGCCGGATTAGGCACGCCGGTATTGGTGATGTATTCGCGCAGGTAGCCGACGCCGAACACGGCGCCGATGGCGATGTGAGTCGAGGATACCGGCAGGCCGAGAGTCGACGCGATCAGCACGGTGATCGCGGCCGACAGCGCGACGCAATAGGCGCGGATGGTGTCCATCTTGGTGATCTTCTGGCCCACGGTGCGGATCAGGCCGGGACCGAACAGCGACAGCCCTAATGCGATACCGGCCGCGCCGATCGCCATGACCCACATCGGCAGACCGACCTGGCCGGTGTTGGCGAGACCGGTTTGCGCCGCCGCCACGATTCCCGCTAGCGGTCCGACGGCATTCGCGACGTCGTTGGCGCCGTGGGCGAACGATAGCAGCCCGGTGGCGAAGATGAGCGGCAGGGTGAACAGCCCGGCGATGTGCTTGCGGCGGTTTTCCATGTTTTGCGAGCGCCGTTCGACCCAGGGGCGCGCGGTGAACATGCTCAGGAAGAAGACTGCGGCGCCGATCAAGAGCACGAGATAGGCGGGCGGATGCCAGATGTGTTTCAAGCCCTTGGTCGTCAAGTAGATGGCGAAGACGCCGGCCATCAGCGCGACCAGCGCGGGCACCCAGCGCCGCGCCGCTGCGATCCGGTCGTCGCGATAGATGATCTGCCATTTGATGAAGCCGAGCAGCGCAGCGGCGATAATGCCGCCGATGATCGGCGATATCACCCAACTCACCACGACCGCGCCAATGACCGGCCATTCCACCGCGCCGACCCCAGAGGCGGCGATGCCGGCGCCGACGACGCCACCGACGATGGCGTGCGTGGTCGATACCGGCGCGCCGAGAAAGGTGGCGAGATGAATCCACATCGCCGCCGACAGCAGCGCCGCGGTCATGACGAAGATGAACTGAAGGGCTTGGATATCATCGCGCGGGTGCAGAAGGTTTTTCGAGACCGTGTTGATGACGTCGCCGCCGGCTAGCATGGCGCCCGACATCTCGCAGACCGCCGCCAAGGCGAGCGCGCTGGCCATGGTCAGCGCGCGGCTGCCGACAGCGGGCCCCATGTTGTTGGCGACGTCATTGGCGCCGATGTTGAGCGCCATATAGGCGGCGACCACGGCGGCGATGAAGACGAAGTGGCTCAGCGGCCCGCCCGTGACCTGCAGGCTGGCGAGGGCGACGGCCCCGATCAGAAACACCACGAGCAGGCCGGGAGTGGCCAGGGACCGCGAGCGGGCGTAGGTGGCGGCCTCGATGCGGACGACTTTCTTCAGGTCTTTATCGAGAGCGTTTTTCGGCATCGGGCCCCAGGAATTCCGCCCACGAGAGACCCTCTGCCCCTAGCATTGTCGTCACGAAAATGCATGCCGACGGCGGATCAAGCTGTTGACAAGGCGGGGGAGGGGCCGCAGCGCGGAATCCGGGCCGTTGATAAGACGTCGGCGGACGGTTGCCGGGGGCGCTAAACTTCCCCATCTTCCGACTCGAGGAGACAGGGCCCAAGACCCCGTAAGACCCCATGCGCCAATACCTCGATCTGATGGAACGTATCCTCGCCGACGGCGCGGAGAAGCGCGACCGCACCGGCACCGGCACGCTGTCGGTGTTCGGCCACCAGATGCGTTTCAAGCTGTCGGACGGCTTCCCGCTGCTGACCACCAAGAAGCTGCACCTGAAGTCGATCGTCTACGAGCTGCTCTGGTTCCTGGCCGGCGACACCAACATCAAGTACCTCAAGGACCACGGCGTGCGCATCTGGGACGAGTGGGCCGACGAGCGCGGCGATCTCGGGCCCGTTTACGGGTACCAGTGGCGCTCGTGGCCGGCCAAGGACGGCAGCACAATCGACCAGATCAGCCATTTGATTTCGATGATCGAACGCAATCCGGATTCGCGCCGGCTGATCGTCACCGCCTGGAATCCGGCAGACGTCGATAAAATGGCGCTGCCGCCGTGTCACTGCTTGTTCCAGTTCTACGTGGCGAACGGCAAGTTGAGCTGCCAGCTCTATCAGCGCTCGGCCGACGTCTTCCTCGGCGTGCCGTTCAACATCGCCTCCTATTCGCTGTTGACGATGATGGTGGCGCAGGTGACCGGGTATGAGCCCGGCGACTTCGTGCACACCTTCGGCGATGCGCATCTTTACCTGAATCACTTGGAGCAGGCGAAGCTGCAGCTGACGCGGCTGCCGCGTGCGCTGCCGACCATGACGCTCAATCCGGACGTGAAGGACATCTTCGGCTTTCGCTACGAGGACTTCACACTGACGGATTACGACCCGCATCCGCATATCAAGGCTAAGGTGGCGGTGTGAGTCTTGCGATCCGCGCGGCGCGGCCCGCCGACAGCGCGCTGATCTTCGCGCTGGTGCACGAACTCGCCGACTACGAGAAGCTGTCGCACGAGGTCGACGCCACCGAAGAAACGATCGCGGCGGCGCTGTTCGGCGATCATCCGCGGCTCTATTGCGACATCGCGGAATGGGACGGCGAGCCCGTCGGCTTCGCGGTCTGGTTCTTGAACTTCTCCACCTTCCGCGGGCGGCACGGTATCTATCTCGAGGACCTGTTCGTGCGGCCGCAGTTTCGCGGCCGCGGCATCGGCAAGGCTCTGCTGGCGCGACTGGCCCGCCGCTGCGTCGACGAGGGCTGGGCGCGCTTCGAATGGGCGGTGCTCGACTGGAACGCGCCGTCGATCGCGTTCTATAGATCGATCGGCGCGCAGACGATGGACGAGTGGAAGATCTGCCGCTTGAGCGGCGACGCGCTCGGCCGCTTCGCGGCGCAAGGAAATGTGTGAATGAAAGTGGTTCTGGTCGCGGCGGTGGCAGAAAACGGCGTGATCGGCGCCGACGGCGGCATGCCGTGGCGGTTGAAGTCCGATCTTCAGCATTTCCGCTCGCTCACCATCGACAAGCCGGTGGTGATGGGGCGCAAGACCTGGCAGTCGCTGCCCAAGGCGCTGCCGCGCCGGACCAACATCGTCATTACCCGCGATTCCAGCTTCGCCGCGCCCGGCGCGCTGGTGGTGCCGAGCTTCGAGGCCGCGCTCGAGGCCGCCCGCAAGGACGCCGCGGCGCGCGGCACCGACGAGATCATGGTGATCGGCGGCAGCGACATCTTCCGCGCCGCCATGCCGCTTGCCGACCGGCTGGAAATCACCCATGTGCATGCTACACCTGCGGGGGGCGTCACATTTCCGCCTATCGATCCGGCGATCTGGCGGGAAGTGTCGCGCCGGAAGCACCCGGGGGGACCGGACGATAGCGCCGATTTCAGCGTGACGGCTTATTTAAGGCGCTGAACAATCACGAAAACGCGTCATCCGGGCGCGTTGCGACGCGGGCGCGGCTCCCCTATAACCCTCCCCGAAAAACGAGGCTGGCGATTTCGTTGACGCTGCAGCCGAGGAGATCTGCATAATGCCATGGAGCAATCAGGGCGGCGGCCCTTGGGGCGGCTCGGGCGGCGGCAAGGGCCCCTGGGGCTCCGGACCGCAGCAACAGGGCCCGTCGGGCCCCGATCTGGAAGAGATGCTGCGGCGTGGGCAGGACCGCCTGCGCAGCGTCCTGCCGGGCGGCAGCATGGGCGGCAAGGGCCTCGTGCTGCTGGTGGTCGCGGCGATCGCGCTGTGGGGCGCGTCGGGTTTCTTCCGTGTCGATCCCGACGAGCTCGGCGTGGTGCTGCGATTCGGCAAGGAAGTGCGTCAGGTCCAGCCGGGCCTGCACTATCATGCGCCGTGGCCGATCGAGACCGTGCTCACGCCCAAGGCGCTGCGCGTCAACAAGATCGACATCGGCATGCGCCAGATCAACACCGGCAGCACCAATCCCGTCACGCGCGAGGTGCCGCAGGAAAGCCTGATGCTGACCGGCGACGAGAACATCGTCGACGTCAATTTCTCGGTGTTCTGGAAGGTCAAGCCGACCGGCGTCGGCGACTACCTGTTCAACATCCAGCATCCGGCCGGCACCGTGAAGGCGGTGGCGGAAAGCGCCATGCGCGAGGTGGTCGGCCGCTCCGATATCGGGCCGCTTCTGACCGGCGCGCGCCAGGTGACCGAGACCGCCGTGCAGAAACTGATGCAGAAGACGCTCGACAATTACGGCGCCGGCATCGACATCACGCAGGTGCAGTTGCAGAAGGTCGATCCGCCCAAGCAGGTGATCGACGCCTTCCGTGACGTGCAGGCCGCGCGCATCGATCTCGACCGTTCGGTCAACGAGGCGCAGACCTACGCCAACCGCGTCGTGCCCGAAGCGCGCGGCAAGGTCGCGCAGATCGTCCAGGCGGCGGAAGCCTATAAGCAGCAGACGGTGGCGGAAGCCACCGGCGACACCTCGCGCTTCCTCAATATTTACGAGCAGTACAAGAAGGCGCCCGGCGTCACCCGCCAGCGCATGTACCTGGAGACCATGGAAAGCATTCTCGGCGGCAGCAACAAGGTGATCATGGACACCGGCGGGAAGGGGCCCGGCGTCGTGCCGTATCTGCCGCTCAAGGAGTTGTCGGGGTCGAATACGCCGTCGTCGTCGAAGGGCGGCTCGCCGTCGAGCGGCAGTTCGTCGCAGAGCCAGTCCGGAGGCGGACAATGAGATTGAATGTTATCGGCGGCGTTATCGTCGTCCTGATCGCGGCCGCCCTGATCGTTGTCTGGGGCTCGCTGTTCACCGTCTACCAGACCCAGCAGGCGTTGGTGGTGCGACTCGGCAAGGTGGTGAAGGTGGTCGACCAGCCCGGCCTGCACGTGAAAATGCCTTTCATCGACAGCGTGATTACCATCGACAGGCGTATCCTCGATCTTGAAGCGCCGACGCAGGAAATCATTGCTTCCGACCAGAAGCGGCTGGTGGTCGACGCCTTCGCGCGCTACCGGATCAAGAGTCCGCTGCGCTTCTACCAGACGCTCGGTTCCACCGCGGCGGCCAACTCGCAGCTCGAGATTCTGCTCAATTCGGCGCTGCGCCGCGTGTTGGGCGAATCAAGCTTCATCGACTTGGTGCGCGACAAGCGCGCCGCTTTGATGGAACGCATCCAGGAGCTCCTCGATCACGAGGCGCAAAGCTACGGCATTCAGGTGGTTGACGTGCGTATTCGCCGCGCCGATCTGCCCGAGCAGAACAGCCAGGCGGTCTACCGCCGCATGCAGACCGAGCGTCAGCGCGAAGCGGCTGAGTATCGCGCGCAAGGCCAGCAGCGGGCGCAGGAAATCCGTTCGCAGGCCGATCGTCAGGTCACTGTGCTGATCGCCAACGCCAAATCGAAGGCGGAGCAGATCCGCGGCGAGGGCGATGCCAAGCGCAACGAGATCTACGCCGCCGCCTACAGCAAGGATCCGAAGTTCTTCGACTTCTACCGGTCCATGCAGGCTTACCGCACGGGCCTCAAGCAGAACGACACCCGTTACGTCCTGGGGCCGGACTCGAGCTTCTTCCGCTTCTTTAACGATCCGTCGGGGAAGATGCCGGCGGGGGCCGCGACGCCGGCGCCTGCGAAGTAAAGTCAAGAAGAAGCGCGGCTGGGCATGAGCGATTTCCTGGCCGCGCTTGGACTGGTGTTTGTCATCGAGGGCCTGATCTTCGCGGCCTTTCCCGGCCACGCCAAGAAGGCGATGCTGAGCGTCCTGGATACGCCCGATCATTCGCTGCGGATGCTCGGCATCGTCGCCGCGGTGGTCGGGCTGGTGCTGGTCTGGCTGGTGCGGGTGGCCGGCCTCGGATGAGGCGCACCGCCGATTTCGCGCGAATCGTCCCGACGTCCTGAACCGCACGCGCGGGCTCAGTCGGCGCGGCTGCGTCATGCGGCCTAATATCACTTGTGCAATTTGCCCATAAAAACAGGGCTTGCGGAAGCGCCGGGCGCCACCGATATGTTCCGGGCCGCCCTTGAATCTCCTTGATGTCGGGCGCACTCTCTTTCGAACCATTTTTCAGGAGCCAAGACGCTGATGGGGGCACTCTTTGAGCGTATGCGTACCGGCAGCGCCGGTATGGCTTTTCTGGCCGTCGGGTTGCTGCTCTCGCCGGCCTTCGTCGCGCCCGCCCAGGCGCGCGGCCCCGAGGCGATCGCCGACGTGGCCGGGGAGGTCATCGGCGCCGTCGTGAACATTTCCGCCAAGCAGTCGGTGGACATGAGCGGCCTGCCGCAATTGCCGCCGAACTCGCCGCTCGGCGAGCTGTTCAAGGAATTCAAGAAGCGGCAAGGCGAGAAGCGTGGTCCGGCGCGCCGGAGCAATTCGCTCGGTTCCGGCTTCATCATCGATCCGGCCGGTTACGTGGTGACCAACAATCACGTCATCGCCGATTCCGACGAGGTCGATGTCATCCTCACCGACGGCACCACGTTGCGCGCCACTATCGTTGGCCGCGATACCAAGGTCGACCTGGCGCTGCTCAAGGTGAAGACGGCGCATCCGCTCAAGGCGGTGAAGTTCGGCAATTCCGACAAGCTGAGGCTGGGTGAGTGGGTGGTTGCCATCGGCAACCCGTTCGGCTTCGGCGGCACGGTGACCGCCGGCATCGTGTCGGCGCGCAATCGCGATCTCCACTCCGGACCCTACGACAACTACATTCAGACCGATGCCGCCATCAATCGCGGCAATTCGGGCGGCCCGTTGTTCAACCTCGAAGGACAGGTGATCGGCGTCAACACCGCGATCATCTCGCCGACGGGCGGCTCAATCGGCATCGGCTTCGCGTTGCCGTCGAACACCGTGCGTCCCGTGATTGAGCAGTTGCGCAAGTACGGCGAGGTTCGGCGCGGCTGGCTCGGCGTGAAGATCCAGACGGTGACCAGGGAACTCGCCGACAGCCTCAACGTCAGCCCGCCGCGCGGCGCGTTGGTGGCGGGCGTCGACGACAAAGGCCCGGCCAAGCCCGCCGGCATCCAGATCGGCGACGTGATCGTCAAGTTCGACGGTCAGGACGTGAAGCAGATGCGCGACCTGCCGCGCATCGTCGCGGACACGCCGGTCGGCAAGGAGGTCGAGGTCGTCGTGCTGCGCAAGGGCCGGGAGGTCACCAAGCAGGTGACGCTCGGCCAGTTGAAGGAAACGAAAGAGGCCGCGCTGGCGCCGAACAAGGACAACCCGTCGGAAGAACAGCCGGCGGTGAAGAAGGCGCTCGGCCTCGATCTCGCCGACCTGACGGCGGCTTCGCGCAAGAAGCACAATATAAAAGACGGCGTGAAAGGCGTGCTGATCACCGGTGTGGAGCCGAACTCGGAGGCCGCCGACCAGCACCTGGTGCCCGGCATGGTGATTTCGGCGCTGCAGCTGGAGCCGGTCGACACCGCCGCCGATCTGGAGAAGCGCATCGTCAAGCTGCGCAAGGGCGGCAAGAAGAGCGTGGCGTTGCTGGTGGTCACGCCGGACGGCGATACAACCGTCGTGGCGTTGAAGTTAAACTAGGGCTGGCAGGCCCAGTGCTCCGAGCCCTGGAGCGCGATCATTATCGCCGGGCCGCGCGGTTCGCCTCGTGGCCCGGCGTTTCCGATTGAAGGTGTATTCGCGCCATTCAATGGATTTCCAGACAGGCCACAGTGTCGGTTTCAAACGCCGTTATCGCGTCGGCATGATTCCGCAGTAGCCGCTCGGTTGTCGCCGTCGGTTGGTTGCCGCGTCTCAGCCAGATAACCTTCGGCGGATGCCCCAAAAGCGCAGCCATCTCCGTAACCCACGGACGCAAGGGCATCCGCCGCGTTTGCCAGGCTCGATGGTGATGACGTCCTGATAGTTCATGGCCGCACTATGCACGAAATCGGCGCCGGCCGCGTCAACTTTCCACGAATTCCTCGCGCCGGTATCCCTGCACGTAGAGCAGCGCGGCAAGGTCGCCGTGGTCGATGCGCGCGGCGGCCGCTTCCGCCACCTTCGGTTTGGCGTGGTAGGCGACGCCGAGGCCGGCCTCCGCGATCATGGCAAGATCGTTGGCGCCGTCGCCGGTGACCAAGGTATCCTCCGGCCGGAGTCCATGCGCGGCGCGCAGCTCGTGCAGCGCCGCGAGCTTCGATTGGCGGCCGAAGATCGGCTCCGCCACCGCGCCGGTCAGCGTTTCGCCCGCGATCTCTAGAATATTGGCACGGGTTTCGTCGAAACCGATCATGCTGGCGACCCGGTTGGTGAACAGCGTGAAGCCGCCGGAGACGAGGCAGGTGAAGGCGCCGTTGGCGCGCATGGTGGCAACCAGCGCGCGCGCGCCCGGGGTGAGAGTGATGCGCTTTTCGATCACCTCGTCGATCACCGACACCGGGATGCCCTTGAGCAGCGCCACGCGTTCGCGCAGCGCCGGCTCGAAGTCGATCTCGCCGCGCATGGCGCGCTCGGTGATTGCCGCCACGTAGGCCTTGAGGCCGGCGTAGTCGGCGAGTTCGTCGATGCATTCCTGGCCGATCATGGTGGAATCCATGTCGGCGAGGAACAGCTTCTTGCGCCGGTTGGCCGCCGGCTGCACGACGACGTCGACGGGCGCGGCGGCGGCGCTGCGCAAGTCCGCGGCAAGCGCCCGTTGGTCGACCGTCCCGTCCGCGCTAAAGGTGATGTCGGCGGCGTCCGGCCCGAGCGTTTGCGGCTCGCCGGCGCGGGGAAGCGCCGCGCGCACGCGGCCGACGGCGGCGCGGTCGAGCGCGCCGGCGGCGATCACGGTTGTGACATGTGTATGGGGAGCGGTCATTTGGCGCGCGATGTTGAACGAGCCGTGCTTATTGCAGGCCCCACCGCCAGCGGCAAGTCGGCGCTGGCGTTGCGGCTGGCCGAGCGCCTCGGCGGCGCCATCGTCAATGCCGACTCCATGCAGGTCTACCGGGATTTGCGCGTCATCACCGCGCGGCCGACGCCGGAGGAAGAAGCGCGCGCGCCGCACCGGCTCTACGGTCATGTCGACGCGGCGGAGAACTACTCGGTGGGGCGCTGGTGCCAGGACGTGGCCGCGGTCTTGGCCGAATGCGCGCGCGAGGGCCGCGTGCCGATCCTGGTCGGCGGCACCGGGCTCTATTTCAAGGCGCTGACCACGGGGCTTGCGGCGGTGCCGCCGGTGCCGCCCGATATTCGGGCGGCGGTGCGCGGGCGGCTTGCGAGTGAGGGCGTGCGTCCCCTTTATGAAGAGCTGATCGAGCGCGACCCGGCGACGGCCACGCGGCTCATGCCCAACGACCGCGCGCGCATCTCACGGGCGCTCGAAGTGGTGCTGGCGACCGGTCGGTCATTGACCGACTGGCACGGGGAAGGCATGCCGCCGCTCATCGATGCCGCGCGCGCGGCGAAGGTTTTCGTCACCTGCGAACGCGGCGAGCTGGTGCGCCGCATCGAGACCCGCTTCGCCGCCATGCTGCAGGCCGGCGCACTGGACGAGGTGCGGGCGCTCGCCGCACGCGGGCTCGACTCGACGCTGCCGGCGATGAAGGCGCACGGCGTGCCCTGGCTGATTCGGCATCTGTGGGGCGAAATCTCGCTGGAAGACGCGGCCGCCGGCGGCGTCATGGACACCCGCCGCTACGCCAAGCGCCAACTCACCTGGTTCCGCAATCAGATGAAGGATTGGCCTTGGATGGACGCCGAAGCCGCGCAGGCGGAGATTTCGCGTGCTTTCGGCTGAGCGAAGGGCGGATTTGGGGCGAAAAGTCCGGGAAATCCGGTCGTTCAGTAGCCCGCAAAATTCATAGCCCAGGACGGCAAACTAAAATAGCCGGAAATCGCCGCTGGTTAAGCAGTTCTAAAATGGTTGAGCGGTATCTGCGTGAGGAATGGGAGATGGAGGCCGTTCGCACGGCGGCGCTACCGCTGGACTTCCGTTGCAGCGAACGACGACGGAGCGAGCCCTCCATTACAAGAACGAGAGCGCTCATGTCGATTCGTATCAAACTTCTTCTGTCTTTCAGCATCGTCGTCCTGCTCGCGGCCGGTGTCGCCGGCTACGGCTATCAGCTCATCACATCGACGAGCGCGCTCGTTTCCGGCCTTCATGACGGCCCCATGGCCGCCGCCAGCTCGGCCCGCGCGGCACAAGTTGGATTCGAAAAGGCACGCCGCGGCGTCGAGAAGTCCATTCTGCTGAACAAGCCCGCCAGCGCGGAGGATCTCCAGGGCGTCGACCAGTTCATGGCGGAGCTGGGCGACAACATGGAGACGATCAAGAAGCAGTTGGCGAAGGCACGCGGCTTCAATGACGGTATCGACCAGATCATGCCGATGGCGCAGGAGTGGCACAAAGCCGCGATGGCCTATCTGAAGCCGGCCGCGGCCGGCGCCAAGAAGCCGGCGGCGCAGACCGTCATCGGCGACGGCAACACGCTCAGCGACGAGCTCGACATGATCGCCGGCAACGCGAATATGTACGGCGCTAATTTTCAGGCCGCGGCAAATCGAACCGCGGCCAAATCGAAACGAAATCTGATCATCCTGGCCATTGCCGCGATCGTCGCGGGGCTCGGTGCGGCGGTGTTGATGGCCGCCTCGTTCAGCCGGCCGATCCGCAACGCCATGAAGGCGTCGGAAACCATCGCCAGCGGCGACTTCTCGCAACCGATCGTCACCAAGCGCCGTGACGAACTCGGCCGCCTGTTGAAGTCGCTCGATCAGACCCGCGCCTCCCTTGAGGAGGCCGAACGCAACAAGGAGCGCGAACGGGCCGAACAGGTCGCGCTGCTGGAAGCCCGGGTCGAGGAAGAACGCCGGAAGATGATGGCCTCGCAAGAGCAGGTGCAGGCCGAGCAGGCGCGCAGCGCCAAGCTGAAGGAAGAAGCCGACGCCGAGCGCCAGAAGCAGATGGAGGCCGAGCGCCAGGCGGCGCTGGAGCAGGCGCGCGGCGCCGAGGAACTCGCCCGCCTGATCGGCGCGTTGGGTGACGGCCTCGCGCGGCTGTCGGGCGGGGACCTTACGGTGCGCATGGACGACGATGTGCCGGAGGCCTATCGCCAACTCGTCGAAGACTTCAACAGCACCGTCGACCGCCTGTCGGACACCGTCGCCGGCATCATCGCGGCGACCAACGACGTCGCCAACGCGGCGGTGGAGATTTCGACCGCCACCACCGACCTCTCGCAGCGCACCGAGGAGCAGGCGGCGGGCCTGGAGGAGACCACAGCCTCGCTGCAGGAGATGGCCTCGAGCGTCAAGAAGAACGCCGAGAACGCGCAGCGCGCCAACGAGTTCGCCGCGAGCATGCAGACGGTGGCCGACAACAGCACCACGGTGGTCGGCAACACGGTCGACGCCATGTCGAAGATCGAGTCATCGTCGGGCGAGATTTCGGAGATCACCAACGTCATCGACGAGATCGCGCGGCAGACCAACCTGCTGGCGCTCAATGCGGCGGTGGAGGCGGCGCGCGCCGGCGACGCCGGCCGCGGCTTCGCGGTGGTGGCGACCGAGGTGCGCAGCCTGGCGCAGCGCTCGTCGGAAGCGGCCAAGAACATCAAGGAACTGATCGCCAACAGCTCGGGCCAGGTGAAGGACGGCGTGGCGCTGGTCAACCAGGCCGGCGAGGCGCTGACCAAGATCGTCGAGCAGATCCGCGACGTGTCGGGCATCGTGGCGGACATCGCGCGCACCACCAACGAGCAGGCGCTGGGCATCGACCACGTCAACCAGGCGCTGACGCAGCTCGACGAGGTCACGCAGCAGAACTCGGCGCTGGTCGAGGAGAACGCGGCGACCGCCAAGACGCTGGAGCACCAGTCCGCCGACATGGCCCAGCGCGTCGCCTACTTCAAGCTCGGCGCCTCCGCCGGCGCGGGGCCGGTGGCGGAAGATTTCGAGGACGAGAGCGCCGCCGCCGCCTGAGGCGGCGCTTGAAAGGCGAGGGGCGGCCGCTACCAGGCTGCCTCTCACCAGCCGCGGCTCTCAAGCCTTCGACATCAAATGTGACCTGGCGGTTCTGGCCAGGGTGCCCAAAAGGCTGTAATTTGCGCTTGACCATGCAATGCGCCGTACCTATAACGCGCGCAACGAAAGTTCGAGCAGGAACAATGACGCGCAATATTCTTATTCTCGTAGTAAGCGTTCGGACGCCTCCCGGCGGCCCATGAGGGCCTATTGCCAGAGGAAAGCGTCCGAACAGGCCCCTCGACGGGCCTTTTTTATTGGCCGAATGGCATCGATTTGGCCTGACGGCATCGAAACGACACGAGCGGGCGATAACGAGAGCGAACTGAAAGTAAGGACGAGGACCATGACACGCGAAATGACCGGCGCCGAGATGGTGATCCAGGCGCTTGCCGACCAAGGGGTGAAACACCTGTTCGGCTATCCGGGCGGCGCGGTGCTGCCGATCTACGACGCCATTTTCGCGCAGGATCAGGTGCAGCATGTCCTCGTGCGCCACGAGCAGGGCGCGGTGCACGCCGCGGAGGGCTATGCCCGCTCCACCGGCAAGGTCGGCTGCGTGCTGGTGACCTCCGGCCCCGGCGCCACCAACGCGGTGACCGGCTTGACCGACGCGCTGATGGACTCGATCCCGCTCGTCTGCCTCACCGGCCAGGTGCCGACGCACATGATCGGCAACGACGCTTTCCAGGAGGCCGATACCGTCGGCATCACCCGGCCGTGCACCAAGCACAATTACCTGGTGAAGAGCGTCGACGACCTGCCGCGCGTGCTGCACGAGGCGTTCCATATCGCCTCGAGCGGTCGGCCCGGCCCGGTGGTGATCGACATCCCGAAGGATGTCCAGTTCGCCACCGGCACCTATTTCAAGCCGAAGGAGAACCAGCACACCGGCTACAAGCCCAAGGTCAAGGGCGACATGGACAAGGTCCGGCAGGCGGTGGAGATGATGGCATCCGCCAAGAAGCCGATCTTCTACACCGGCGGCGGCGTGATCAATTCCGGCAAGGCGGCGAGCGACCTGCTGCGCGAACTGGTTCAACTCACCGGCTTCCCGATCACCTCGACGCTGATGGGCCTCGGCGCCTACCCGGCGAGCGACAAGCAGTGGCTCGGCATGCTCGGCATGCACGGCACGTTGGAAGCCAACATGGCGATGCACGACTGCGACGTCATGGTCTGCGTCGGCGCGCGCTTCGACGACCGCATCACCGGCCGCCTCGACGCCTTCGCGCCGGGCTCGCGCAAGATCCACATTGACATCGATCCCTCGTCGATCAACAAGAACGTGAACGTCGAGTTGCCGATCGTCGGCGACTGCGCGCACGTCCTGGAAGATATGGTGCGGCTGTGGCGTACGCAGGCGAAGCAGGTCGACAAGACGGCGCTGGGTGACTGGTGGCAGCAGATCGACAAATGGCGCGGCCGCAAGTCGCTGGCCTATCGCCAGTCGAACGAGGTGATCAAGCCGCAATATGCGATCCAGCGGCTCTATGAGCTGACCAAGGACCGCGACACCTTCATCACCACCGAGGTCGGCCAGCACCAGATGTGGGCGGCGCAGTTCTACGGCTTCAGCGAGCCCAACCGTTGGATGACCTCGGGAGGCCTGGGCACCATGGGCTACGGCTTGCCGGCGGCTTTCGACGGCGGTGCAGTACCGACTGCCGATCAAGGTCTTCATCCTCAACAACGGCTACATGGGTATGGTGCGCCAGTGGCAGGAGCTGCTGCACGGCGGGCGCTATTCGGAGAGCTATTCGGAAGCGTTGCCGGATTTTGTCAAGCTGGCTGAGGCCATGCACGCTTACGGCATCCGCTGCGAGAAGCCGGGCGATCTCGATCATGCCATCAAGAAGATGATCGACGTCGATCGGCCGGTGCTGTTCGACTGCGTGGTCGATCCGGCGGAGAACTGCTTCCCGATGATCCCGTCGGGCCGCGCCCACAACGAGATGCTGCTGAGCGGCGCCGCCGAGGACATCGAGCAGGCGATCACCGAGGAAGGCAAGGTGCTGGTGTAGGCGTCGCCACACGCGCTGTCAGACGGAACAAGGATCAAGACCGTGAACGCAAATACCAACGTGGCGTCGAGCACGTCGCACTATCCGGCCAAATCGGTCGACGAAGGCATCGTGACCCACACGCTGTCGGTGCTGGTCGACAACGAGCCGGGGGTGCTGGCGCGCGTCATCGGCCTGTTCTCCGGCCGCGGCTACAACATCGAGTCGCTGACGGTGTCGGAGACCGAGCACCTGCATCACCTCTCGCTTATTACCGTCGTCACCGCCGGCACGCCGATGGTGATCGAGCAGATCAAGAACCAGCTCGACCGGCTGGTGCCGGTGCATCACGTCGTCGACATGACGCTCGCCGGCAACTCGATCGAGCGCGAGCTCGCCATGGTCAAGGTGAGGGGCAAGGGCGAGCATCGCGTCGAGGCGCTACGGCTGGCCGACGCCTTCCGCGCGCGCGTGATCGACGCCACCACCGAGAGCTTCGTGTTCGAGATCACCGGCAATTCGAGCAAGATCGAGCAATTCATCGAGCTGATGCTGCCGCTCGGCCTGGCCGAGGTGGCGCGCACCGGCATCGCCGCGATCCGGCGCGGGCCGGGGGAGGCGTGAGCAGCGGCGGCTGAGCCGCCTCACGCCCGGTAATTGGAAATGCCTGCCAACATCCTCCTTGCCCTCGTAACATTCGCGGTCGCCATGGCGTTCACGCCAGGGCCGAACAACGTCATGCTGGCGGCCTCCGGCGTGAATTTCGGGTTCGGCCGCACCGTCCCGCACATGGCCGGCATTACCGTCGGCTTCATGGTGCTCGTGCTGGCCTCCGGCGCCGGGCTTGGCCTCGTTTTCGCCGCGGTGCCGCAGTTGCAGATCGTGATCAAGGTTGTGGGCAGCGCCTATCTGCTCTGGCTCGCCTACAAAGTCGCGACGGCCCACCAGGCCCGCGACGCCGGCGGCGGGCCGGCGCGGCCCTTCACTTTCTGGCAGGCGGCGGCGTTCCAATGGATCAATCCCAAGGGCTTGGTCGCCGCCATCAGCGCCCTGGCCATCTACCTCAGACCCGGCCACGAGGCCCGGGACCTCGCCATCATGGTGGCGGTGTTCGGGATCGTGACCGCCGGCTCGGTGACGACCTGGGCGGGCTTCGGCGTAGCGCTCCGGCGCCTGCTGCGCGATCCGGCCCGCGCCCGGCTGTTCAACATCGCCATGGGGCTGCTTCTGGTGGTCAGTATCGTGCCGATGCTGCTCGAGGGGTGAAATTCAGAGGCAAAACAAAGGGATTCCGGGCCTTGTCGGCGGTCCCGGGGCGTCCTAGAAGCATGGCCGACGTTTCCGAGCTTAGTTCTTAGAGGATCATCATGCGAGTTTACTACGATCGCGACGCCGACCTGAACCTGATCAAGGGCAAGAAGGTCGCCATTGTCGGCTACGGCAGCCAGGGCCACGCCCACGCGCTCAACCTGCGCGATTCCGGCGTGAAGGAGGTCGTGGTCGCGCTGCGCAAGACCTCCGCCGGCGTCAAGAAGGCGGAAGGCGAGGGGCTGAAGGTGATGGAAGTCGCCGCGGCCGCCAAGTGGGCCGACGTCATGATGATGCTCACCCCCGACGAGCTGCAGGCCGACATCTACAACGAGCACATCGCGCCCAACCTCAAGGAAGGCGCCGCGATCATGTTCGCGCACGGCCTCAACATCCACTTCAGCTTGATCGAAGCCGGCAAGGGCATCGACGTGCTGATGGTCGCGCCCAAGGGCCCCGGCCACACCGTGCGCTCGGAGTATCAGCGCGGCGCCGGCGTGCCGTGCCTGCTGGCGGTACACCAGGACGCTTCCGGCAACGCGCATGATCTCGGCCTCAGCTACGCCGCGGCGATCGGCGGCGGCCGCGCCGGCGTCATCGAGACCACCTTCAAGGAAGAGTGCGAGACGGATCTGTTCGGCGAGCAGGCCGTGCTGTGCGGCGGCGTGGTCGAGCTGATGAAGGCGGGCTTCGACACCCTGTGCGAGGCCGGCTACGCGCCGGAGATGGCCTACTTCGAATGCATCCACGAGATGAAGCTGATCGTGGACCTGATCTACGAAGGCGGCATCGCCAACATGAACTACTCGGTGTCGAACACCGCCGAGTACGGCGAATACGTCACCGGCCCGCGCATCATCACCCAGGAGACGCGCGCCGAGATGAAGCGCGTGCTCGACGACATCCAGTCCGGCCGCTTCACCCGCGATTGGATGCTGGAGAACAAGGTGAACCAGACCTCGTTCAAGGCGACCCGCGCCAAGCTCGCCGAGCACAACGCCGAGCAGATCGGCGCCAAGCTGCGCGACATGATGCCGTGGATCAAGGAACGCGCGCTCGTCGACAAGAGCAAGAACTGACGTTCATGCGCGTTGCGCTGACACTGGTTGCCGCGGCCGCCCTCACCGGGGCGGCCGCTTCCGCCGCCGCGCCGGGGCAGCGCTGCGATGGCAACACCTATGAGATGGTGGAGTGCCTGAAGATGAAAACCGCTGACTGGGACAAGCAACTCAACGCCGCTTACCAGGCGGCGCTCAAGGCGGCTGACCGGAAGCAGGCCGAGCAGTTGCGCAAGGCGCAACGGCTGTGGATCAAGTATCGCGACGCCAATTGCCTCTACTACGACCTCGGTGAAGGCACTATTGCTCGCATCGAGGCCGGCTCTTGCATGCTGGATATGACCAGGAGCCGGGCCAGGGAACTCAAGCGCGCCCTTGAGCCTTAAAGCGTTTCCAGAAGAGGTGGGCCCAGGCGCGCGCCGGACTTCTTTTCCCGAGCGGCCGCTCAAGAATTCGGCGGCGCTTGCAAGTTGCCGACAAGCGGCTAGGTTGCCCCCGCCATGGCCATCCCAGTCCAAAACCCCACCGACGCTATCGCCGCCGGAGAGACCGCCATCGCGCTCAGCGAGGTCGACGTCGCCTTCCGCGTGGCGGGCGGCGGTACCTTCACGGCCGTCAAGCAGGCGACCCTGCACGTCGCCGACGGCGAGTTCGTCGCCATCGTCGGGCCGACCGGCTGCGGCAAGTCCACGCTTTTGAACATCGCTGCCGGGCTGCTGGCGCCGGCGGCCGGGCGGGTCGACATCCTCGGCGCGCCGCTTGCCACGCTCAACAAGCAGGCCGGCTACCTGTTCCAGGCCGACGCGCTGTTTCCCTGGAAGACCGCGCTCGAAAACGTCGCCATCGGGTTAGAGACAGCCGGGATGCCGGCCAGCGAGGCGCGCCCGCAGGCGCAGGAATGGCTCAAGAAGGTCGGGCTCGGCGCCTTCGGCGACCGCTATCCGCACATGCTCTCGGGCGGCCAGCGCAAGCGCGTGGGCCTGGCGCAGGTGTTGATCCGCGATCCGAAGATTCTGCTGATGGACGAGCCGTTCGGGCCGCTCGACGCCCAGACCCGGCAGATCATGGGTAACCTGCTGCTGGAGCTGTGGAGCGCCGACCGCAAGGCGGTGTTGTTTGTCACCCATGATCTCGAGGAGGCCATCGCCTTGTCCGACCGGGTGGTGATCATGTCGGCAGGGCCGGCCTCGCGCATCATCGGCGACTGGCGGGTGCCACTGAAGCGGCCGCGCGACGACATCTCCGAGGTGAAGCTCGACGCCGCCTTCCACGACCTGCACCGCGACATCTGGCACAAGCTCAAGGCGGAAGTCGCCAAGGGCTACGCGCAGACGGAGGGGGCGTGATCATGTCCCGCATCAAGCTCCTCGCCCTGCAGATCCTGGTCGCGGTGGTCTTCGTCGTGCTGTGGTACGTGCTGACGACCTATCCGATCTTCGGCCACGTCGTGCTGCCGCCGTTCTTCTTCTCCAACCCGGTGGACGTCGCCAAGCAGATCGTCGAATGGTTCGTCAGCGGCATCATCTGGAAGCACCTGTGGGTGACGCTGGAAGAGTCGATGCTGGCCTTCGTCATCGGCTCCATCGGCGGCGTGCTTGTCGGCTTCTGGTTCGCGCGCCAGCCGCGCACGGCCGCCGTGTTCGATCCTTACGTCAAGATGGCCAACGCCCTGCCGCGCGTGGTGCTGGCGCCGATCTTCACGCTCTGGCTGGGGCTCGGCATCTGGTCGAAGGTGGCGCTGGGCGTGACGCTCGTGTTCTTCATCGTGTTCTTCAACGTCTACCAGGGCGTCAAGGAAGTCTCGCCGACGGTGCTCGCCAATGCGCGCATGCTGGGCATGAACGAGCGGCAACTGATGCGCCACGTCTACTGGCCCTCGGCGCTGTCGTGGATGTTCTCCTCGCTGCACACCTCGGTGGGCTTCGCCGTGGTGGGCGCGGTGGTCGGCGAATATCTCGGCTCGGCGGCCGGCCTCGGCTATCTCATCCAGCAGGCGGAGGGCGTGTTCGACGTCGCCGGCGTGTTCGCCGGCATGTTCGTGCTCGCCGCCTTCGTGATCGTGATCGACGTGATCGTCACCCTGGTCGAGAAGCGGCTATTGGTCTGGCGCCCGTCGCCCGCCGACGCGCGACCGTGACGCCGGGGGCGACCGGGTCGCCCCAGCCGTCGCGGATTCCGCTAGGCAGCGCCGCACTGCTGAATTATCGTCCGCGCCCAACGGCCCCCTCAAGGCCGCGGTTCCCGAAGGGAGGAAATCCATGTCCAAGAAGTTGTTGCGGCGGCTCGGCGTTTCGCTGGCCGCCCTGGTGTTTTCGACGAGTTTTGCGTTCGCGCAGATGCCCAAGGTCACGCTCGCCATCGGCGGTGCCTCGTGCCTGTGCTACCTGCCGACCATGCTCGCCCACCAACTCGGCA
Organism: Pseudolabrys sp.; assembly: GCA_037381985.1. Taxonomy (GTDB): domain Bacteria; phylum Pseudomonadota; class Alphaproteobacteria; order Rhizobiales; family Xanthobacteraceae; genus Pseudolabrys. Next base: position 4,939 of record JARRQH010000035.1, on the reverse strand, counting down.
TGTACAAGAAGGCCGGCGTCGACGTCGATGTGGTCCAGTTCAAGGGCGGCTCGACCGCGCTCAAGGCCGTGCTCGGCGGCAGTGCCGATGTGGTCTCCGGCTATTTCGACCACTGCGTCGAGCTCGCGCCGAAGGGCCAGGGCCTTCAGGCTTTCGTGGTCTACGACCGTTTCCCCGGCCTCGTGCTGGTGGTCTCGCCCAAGCACACCGATGAGATCAAGTCGATCAAGGATCTCGCCGGCAAGAAGGTCGGCGTCTCCGCGCCCGGTTCTTCCACCGACTTCTTCCTCAAGTACCTGCTGAGCCAGAACGGCGTCGACAAGAACGCCGCCGCGGTGATCGGCGTCGGCCTCGGCGGCTCGGCGATCGCCGCCATGGAGCAGGGCCAGATCGACGCCGCCGTCATGCTCGACCCGGCGGTGACGGTACTCGCCGGCAAGTACAAGAACCTGCGGATCCTGAGAGACACCCGCTCGCAGAAAGACACGCTCGCCGTGTTCGGCGGCCGGTATCCCGGCGGCGCGCTCTACACCAAGGCGAGCTGGATCAAATCGCACCAGAAGGAGACGCAGGCGATGGCCAACGCCATCGTCATGACGCTGAAGTGGATTCACTCGCACTCGGCCGAGGAGATCGCCGCCAAGATGCCGCCGGCGTTCACCAAGAACAAGAAGCTCTACATCGCGGCGCTGAAGAACACGATGTCGATGTATTCCACCGACGGCAAGATGGACCCGAAGGGCGCCAAGGCCGTGCTCGCGGTGTTCGCCAGGTCGTCGCCGGAGATCGCCAAGGCGCACATCGACCTGTCGAAGACCTACACCAACAAGTTCGTCGACGCGGCGAGCAGGTAGGGCGTTGGCGTTGCCGCTCTTATACCTCTCCTCGCGTGCGGGGAGAGGCCGGCTTTTGCACAAAAGTGCGGAAGCCGGGTGAGGGACGGCGCCGTTTGTGCTACACTCTTAGTAACCCCTCACCCCGACTCTCTCCCCGCTGAAGCGGGGAGGGGGAGAGTGCCATGAACATTCTCTCCATCCAGTCTCACGTTGCTTACGGCCATGTCGGCAATTCCGCCGCCGTGTTCCCGTTGCAGCGCATCGGCGTCGAGGCTTGGCCGATCCACACCCTGCAATACTCCAACCATCCCGGCTACGAGGACTGGCAGGGCGAGGTGTTCCACGCCGATCTCATCCGCAAGCTCACCGCCGGCATCGAGAAGCGCGGCGTGCTCGGCGAGTGCGACGGCGTGCTCTCCGGCTACATGGGCAGCGCCGAGATCGGCGCCGCGATCCTCGAGGCGGTGGCGACGGTGCGAAAAGCGAACCCGTCGGCGCATTACTGTTGCGATCCGGTGATCGGCGACAAGGACCGCGGCATCTTCGTCGCGCGGGGCATCCCCGAGTTCATGAAAGAGAGGGCGGTGCCGGCCGCCGACATCATCACGCCTAATCATTTCGAATTGGATTATCTCGCCGGCAGCGAGTCGAAAACGTTGCCGCAAGTGCGCGCCGCGCTTGATGCCGTGCACGCGCTCGGGCCCCGTGTCATCATGGTCACCTCGCTGCATTGCGAGGACGAGACGCCGGAAGACGCCATCGACTTGCTCGCCTCCGACGGCGAGCGCTGCGTCCGCGTACGCACGCCGCGGCTTCAGCTCATCGTCAACGGCGCCGGCGACGCCATCGCCGCGCTGTTCTACGCGCACTACCTGCGCAGCGGACGCCTTGGCGAGGCGCTGAGCCGCGCCGCATCCAGCATCTTCGGGGTGCTGAAGAAAACGGCGGATGCCGGCATGCGCGAAATCCAGCTCATCGCGGCGCAGGACGAATTCGTCGAACCGAGCGAGACGTTCGACGCGGAAGAGCTCGCCGCATAAACGGCGCGCAAGGACGTATCGATTCTATTGATTGTTCGCGTGCGGCGGCGCGTGCTAGGAGGGCTGCCGGTTTCCGCGCGCCGCAGCTCGCTTACGGGATTGGGTACCATGAAACGCCGCTTCTTCACCCTCGACGTCTTCACCGACCGGCGCTTCGCCGGCAATCCGCTGGCCGTGGTGCTGGAGAGCGAGGGGCTCGACACCGCGGCCATGCAGGCGATTGCCGGCGAGTTCAACCTGTCGGAAACGGTGTTCGTGCTGCCGCCGCAGGATGCCGCGCACCGCGCGCGCTATCGCATTTTTACACCCAAGGAGGAGGTCGCCTTTGCCGGCCATCCGACCATCGGCACCTCCGTTTTGCTGGGCATGCTCGATGGAGGCAGCGAAGCGCGCGATATGGTGCTCGAAGCCAAGATTGGCCCCGTCCCATGTCGCGTGGTGCCTGCGGGAGCGGCCGGGCAGGCGTCATTCGCTCTCCCGGCCCTGCCGCAGGACGAGGGCCCGCCGCCACCGGTTGCGGATCTTGCCGCAGCGCTTGGCCTAGCGACCGATGACATTGGCGCGGGCGCCTACCAACCTGCCTGTTTCTCGATGGGCATCGCTTTCACCTTCGCGCCGGTCAAGAACCTCGATGCCGTGCGTCGCGCAGCGCCGGACCTTGCCCGTTTCTCGTCTGAGCTGAGCGCGCGGGCGCACCGCGCTGTGTATGTCTATTGTCCCGAAGCGGCCGAGCCGGGGCACGATTTCCATGTCCGCATGTTCGCCCCGTCCCATGGCGTCGTCGAGGACCCGGCCACCGGCTCGGCGGCGGCAGCCTTCGCCGGCGTGCTCGGCCGCTTCGGTGGCCTCAAAGATGGCACCCACAGTGTGACCATCGAACAGGGCTACGAGATGGGGCGGCAGAGCCTGATCACCCTCGGCCTGACCATAGAAGGCGGTGCGCTGACCGCGGGCACCGTCGGCGGCGGCGCTATCGTGGCGCAGGAAGGCAAGATCGAGGCTTGACGGCGGCGGCGCGGTCGCGTCGATTGCCGTCGATGCAACCCCCCACCGTTACTGCCGTCGACCAGCTGGACCTCACCTTCGACCCGCGGCCCTGGCCCCTCGCGGACGCGCGGCGCGCCGAGATCGACGCCCATTTCGCGGCGCTTCAGCGCGACAAGCCCGGGGTGTGGAACGGTCGGGTGCTGCTCATGCACGAGCACCGGTTCGAAGCCGGCATCCTGCGCGGCCGCTATCTCGAAACCGATTACGCCAGCTTCACGGCCTGGCGCGCCTGGGGAGGCGGGGCGGCGGACGTTCATGACTGCTTCGGTGCGGCAGCCATCGTTGCCGCCGACGGTGCCGTGCTGCTGGGCGTCATGGGCGCGCACACCGCCAATGCCGGCTGGATCTATTTTCCCGCGGGCACGCCCGACCCGAGCGACATCATCGACGGCAGGGTCGATCTCGACTTCAGCGTGCGGCGCGAGCTGAAGGAGGAAACCGGCTGCGACGCCGCGGACTTCACGGCCGCGCCGGGCTGGACCATGGTGACCGACGGCGGCTTGATGGCCCTGATCAAGATACTGCGCAGCGCCGAGAGTGCCGAGACCTTGCGCGAGCGCGTGCTGGCGCATCTTGCCAATGAAGAAGAGCCCGAGTTGTCCGACATCCGCATCGTGCGCGGGCCGGCGGATTTTGACCTCGCCATGCCGCGCTTCGTCACCGCCTTTCTTCGGTATCATTTTAAGGGCCTTTAAGGCGCGGGGATGCGCCCTTGCCAAGCCGGCCCGAACCGCGTGAACATGGCACCCATGAAGCTCGAACATCTCGCCAAGCGATTCCGCATCGACAAGCCTTACGAGTTCAAGCTTGCCGACCACAAGCCGGCCGACACCTGCGACCTCGACATCGACAAGAAAGAGGCCAAGGACATGCTGGAGGAGGGCGTCGAGCGGCTGTCCGACCTCCAGGAAAGGCTCTATGCCAGCGATCGCTGGTCGCTCCTGCTCGTGTTCCAGGCCATGGACGCCGCCGGCAAGGACGGCGCCATCAAGCACGTCATGACCGGCGTCAATCCGCAGGGCTGCCAGGTTCATTCCTTCAAGCAGCCGAGCGCGGAAGAGCTCGATCACGATTTCCTGTGGCGCGTCGCCAAGGCGCTGCCGGAGCGCGGCCGCATCGGCATCTTCAACCGCTCGCACTACGAGGAAGTGCTGGTGGTGCGCGTGCATCCGGAATTCATGGAGAAGCAAAAACTACCGCCGGTCCTCAACCACAAGGACATCTGGCAGCATCGCTTCGAGGACATCCGCCATTTCGAGGACCATCTGGTCCGCAACGGCACGCGTATCCTGAAGTTCTTTCTCAACGTCTCGCGCGAGGAACAGCGCCAACGCTTCCTCGACCGCATCGACGAACCGGCGAAGAACTGGAAGTTCTCCATGTCGGACGTCAAGGAGCGCGAACACTGGGACGCCTACATGGCGGCCTATGAGGACATGATCCGCAATACCTCGACGCACGAAGCGCCGTGGTACGTGGTGCCGGCCGACAACAAGTGGTTCACCCGGGTGGTGGTGGCCGCCGCCGTAGCCAATGCGCTCGACGAGCTTAACCTGCAATTCCCGAAGGTCGGCGACGACATGCTGCAAGAACTGCAGCAGGCCAAGAAGGCGCTGGAGGGCGAGAAGGGGTAGGGCCTCAGCTCGTTTGATTGCTGCGCGTCAGATCCGCTTTGTCAATGAAAGCGGAAATCGACCGACGTTGCTGGCCGGTCGGTCAAGGGCCAACCTCAGAAGAGATTTGCCGACAGTGGTATGATTGCAATTGGAACGTGGTATGAGTTCGCGGCATGGACGAGCGAGCAACGCCTTGGCAGCGGTTAAAGGGCACAGGCATGTACCCGGTTGAGTATGCTGCTTGGCTGCTCAACCCATTGAGATATCTGATAACGCCACCGTGGCCTGCCCCTATCGGGTGGTCCGGGTTGAGTCTTAGTGCATGACGGGTTTTGGCACCATGGCTGGTGCGGCCGGCGAAGCTGGTCCGCGGAGCGGAGCCGGCCATTGCACGGCCTCT
>JARRQH010000034.1:0-22843 GCA_037381985.1 Pseudolabrys sp. | reverse complement strand
ACCATGAAATGAACAAGGCGCACCATCGCTTGGCCACCGCCACCGTAGCAGCAGCTCTCACCTTCGCCGTCACGCCGGCGTTCGCGCAAACAGGTAACTTTGCGGGCAAAATCGATCCCGCCGACACCGCCTGGATGCTGGGCGCCACTGGCCTGGTGCTGATGATGACCATCCCCGGGCTGGCGCTGTTCTACGCCGGCATGGTGCGCAAGAAGAACGTGCTCGCCACCATGGCGCAGTGCCTCGCCGCCACCTTCCTGGTGTCGATCCTGTGGGTGGTCGTCGGCTATTCGCTGACCTTCACCGGCGACGGCGCCTATATCGGCGGGCTGTCGCGGGTTTTCCTGCGCGGCATCACGAGCAACAGCGTCTCGCCATTCGCGCCCACCATCCCCGAAAACCTGTTCATGATCTATCAGATGACCTTCGCGGTCATCACCGTGGCGCTGGTCGCGGGCTCGGTGGCGGATCGTTTGCGCTTCTCGGCGTTTCTGCTGTTCTCGGTGCTGTGGCTGCTGTTCGTCTACGTGCCGCTGGCGCACTGGATCTGGGGCGGCGGCTTCCTGCAGCAGGACGGCGTCGTCGATTTCGCCGGCGGCCTTGTCGTGCACTTGAGCGCCGGCACCGCCGGCATCGTCGCCGCCACCATGGTCGGCAAGCGGCACGGCTACGGCCACGACAACCTGGCGCCCTTCGATCTCACCATGGCGGTGGTCGGCACCGGCCTGTTGTGGGTCGGCTGGTTCGGCTTCAACGGCGGCTCGGCGCTCGCCGCCAACGGCCGCGCGGTCTCGGCCATCGTCGCGACGCATCTCGCGGCCTCGGCCGGCGCCTTCACCTGGATGGCGCTGGAATGGTGGACGCGCGGCAAGCCCTCGGTGCTCGGCATGATCTCTGGCGCGGTCGCCGGGCTCGGCACCATTACGCCGGCGTCCGGTTTTGTGCTGCCGATCGAAGGCGTGCCGATCGGCGTCATCGCCGGCGGCGTTTGCTTCTGGGCCTGCACCTGGCTCAAGCTCAAATGCGGCTACGACGACTCGCTCGACGTGTTCGGCGTGCACGGCATCGGCGGCCTCACCGGCACGCTGCTCGCCGGTGTCCTGGCGGTCGGCGCGGTGTCGGCCACCGCCGCCGATCCCGGCGGGGTCAAAGGCCTCATCGAGGGCAACCCGCATCAACTGCTGGCGCAGGTCTATGGCGTCATCGTCACCCTGGTGTGGACGGGGGCGCTCACGTTCGTGATCCTCAAGATCGTCGGCGCGCTGGTGCCGCTCCGGGTCAAACGCGAGGACGAGATCATGGGCCTCGACGTCACCCAGCACGGTGAAGCCCTGCAATAGTGTGATGTGCCACCATCCGCCGGCAGCCAGCATGGCCGGCGGATGGCCCGCAATACACTGCCCATTTTTTGTGCCTACTTTTCGGGCACTACATTTTTCGCCTGTCTATTTTTTAGGCAATGACCGGCTGCGGTACCCGAGGGCCATCTGCGTCCATCAAATTTTGTTCATCGAATCAGTCGCCTAGCCGCCGCCCGCCGAACTGGCACGGTGTTTGATTCCCTATGGGCGGCCGTGCCTACCAGGGCGACTTCGTGAGCGCGGTCCAGTGAAACAGCCCGCACTGCGTAAACGTACGAACGGGCCAAGCGGGGATCTGAATCCATGAAAATCGTCATGGCTATTATCAAGCCCTTCAAGCTCGACGAGGTCCGCGATGCCCTGACCTCCATCGGCGTGCAGGGACTGACTGTTACAGAGGTTAAGGGTTACGGGCGTCAGAAGGGCCATACGGAAATCTACCGCGGCGCCGAATACGCGGTGAGCTTCCTGCCGAAGATCAAGGTGGAAGTCGCCGTGGCCGCCGACCAGGTCGACAAGGTCGTTAGCGCCATCAGCGGTGCCGCGAAGACCGGCCAGATCGGCGACGGCAAAATCTTTGTTTTCGGCATCGATCAAGCCGTGCGCATCCGCACCGGCGAGACCGACGCCGCGGCACTTTGATGACCCGCAGCAAACGATACGCACAGGAGTTAGAGACCATGACGTTGAAGAGATTTTCGCGTGCGGGGCTGCTGGCGCTTGCGGCACTCGCGCTTGGCGTGACCTTCACGCATCCGGCGTTCGCGGCGGATGCGAAGCTCGACACCGGCAACACCGCCTGGATGCTTACCTCCACCGCGCTGGTGCTGCTGATGACGATTCCCGGCCTGGCGCTGTTCTACGGCGGCATGGTCCGCAAGAAGAACGTGCTGGCGACCGTGATGCAGAGCTTCGCCATCACCTGCCTGATCACGGTGATCTGGATGATCCTCGGCTACTCGCTGGCGTTCAAGGACGGCGGCGGCATGAACGCCTATGTCGGCGGCCTGCAGAGCTTCTTCCTCAAGGGCATGACCGGCGCCTCGATGAGCGGCACGATCCCCGAGACGGTCTTCATGGTCTTCCAGATGACCTTCGCGATCATCACGCCCGCGCTGATCTGCGGCGCCTTCGCCGACCGCATGAAGTTCTCGGCCATGATGTGGTTCATGGGGCTCTGGAGCATCATCGTCTACAGCCCGATCTGCCACTGGGTGTGGGGCGGCGGTTTCCTCGGCGGCCTCGGCGTCAAGGACTTCGCCGGCGGCACCGTGGTGCACATCAACGCCGGTGTTGCGGGCCTCGTCTGCGCCCTCGTCCTCGGCAAGCGCGAAGGTTTCGGCACCGAGAACATGGCGCCGCATAACCTGGTCTACAGCCTCATCGGCGCCTCGCTGCTGTGGGTCGGCTGGTTCGGCTTCAACGCCGGTTCGGAGCTCGCCGCCGACGGCACCGCCGGCATGGCCATGGCCGTCACGCAGATCGCCACGGCAGCCGCGGCGCTGGCCTGGATGTTCTACGAGTGGATCGGCCGCGGTACGCCGAGCGTGCTCGGCATCATCTCCGGTGCCGTCGCCGGCCTCGTGGCCATCACCCCGGCCTCCGGCTTTGTCGGCCCGACCGGCGCGCTGATCATCGGCATTGCCGCCGGCGTCATCTGCGCCTGGTCTGCGACCACGCTCAAGCCGATGCTCGGCTACGACGACTCGCTGGATGCCTTCGGCGTCCACGGTGTCGGCGGCTTTGTCGGCGCCATCCTGACCGGCGTCTTCATCAGCTCGAGCTTCGGTGGCGTCGGCCTCGATAAGGGCATCACCATGGGTCACCAGGTCTGGATCCAGTTCCTCGGTACGCTCGCCACCATCATCTGGTCGGGCGTCGCGAGTTTCGTGATCCTCAAGGTGATCGATGCCACGATCGGCCTGCGCGTCAGCAAGCAGACCGAGATCGAAGGCCTCGACATCAACCTGCACGGCGAGGTGGTCCCCTAAGTAAATCAGGGACACCAACACGAGCTAGCGGTAGGGGCGGAAACCCGGCACTGTCCCTCCCGTCGAGGCCCCGGTTCGAATGAGCCGGGGCCTCACTTATTTGGGAAACGTGTGTTCCGAAATGCGCGCAACGACGCGGCCGCGCTGGCGCAGGAATGCCAAGCCCTCATCCGTGACCGTGACTTGCACGCCGTCGGCCATGCGCTCGCGTACGACGAAGCCGCGGTCGAGCGCTTCTTCCCACACCGCCAGGCGCGGGCAGGAGGTGCGCCAGGCCTCCATCGTCTCGCGATAGCCGCGCGGCTTCTTCGCGATCCATTCGAGAAGATCGAGCACCAGGCTGTCGAGCTTGTCGTCCGCGACGGTGGGCATCACAGCACCTTCGCGATCAAAGGCACGAGCAGTAGGTAGCTGCCCTGCAGCACGTAGTAACCGCAGACCGAAACGATAATGCGGTTGGCCCAGAGCCGGAACTGGTCGTTGCTCATGCCCTCGAGGAAGCGCCGCGCCACCGTGGTGCCGCTCATCGCCGCCACCACCGCGATAATCATCATCTTGCCGTCCACCGCGCCCGGATGCGCGACGAGCTCGCCGAAATAGAACAGCTTGGCGGCGTGGCCGAAGACCTGACACACCGCCTTGGTGGCGACCATCTCGCGCCGGTCGAGGCGGCCGCCCAGAAAGAACGTGTCGAGCAGCGGCCCGGCAACGCCTGTGAGCAACATCAGCGACATGCAGAGCACGCCGTAGAGCACGCCGTGGTCGAGCCGCTCGGCGTCGGGCTTGAAGCGCGCCGGCAGCAGGCGCACCAGGAATGGCGTCGCGCCCAGCATCAGCATGGCGATCGCCTTGTGGGGCACGTAGCGAAACAGCGACCAGGCGATCAGCGCCAGGGCGGCGCCGATGAGATAACCGGCGGCGCTGCCGAGCCGGATGTAGCGCCACCACAGCAGCGCGCGCCAGCCATTCGACGTAATCTGCGTTACCGCGTGCAGCGCCATGGCCGCCGGCACCGGCAACACCGCCAACAGCACCCCGATCAGGATCATGCCGCCGGCCATCCCGAATATCCCAGACAGGAACGCGGTCGCGAACATCGACAGTCCGACAGCAAGCATCAAAACAGGAGTCATGCGGTGCACCTCTTGGCCGCCACCTGACTGCGCCACTTGCCGGCAGCCGGCAAACGGCGTTATCTGAGGATGAGGCTCAGGTTTCTTGATGCTAGATGGAGCATGGCTTTTTGCGCAGGCTGCCATTTCTCAATGGAATCAAAGCGTTTGAGGCCACCGCGCGGGGCGGCAGCTTTGTCGCGGCCGCACAAGAACTGAATGTGACGCCAGCCGCCATCAGCCGCCTGGTGCGGCTTCTGGAGGATCGGCTGGCGCTGCCACTGTTCCTGCGCCGGCCCAATGGCCTCGAGCTGACATCCGCCGGCCGCGCCTACCAGGCCGGGCTGACGCCGATCCTCGACGCGCTCGCCAACCTCACCGCCCAGATCACCGCCATCCCCAATCAGCGCGTGCTGACCGTCGGAGTCGGACCGACCTTCGCCGTGCGCTGGCTCATCCCGCGGCTGGCATCGTTCCAAGAACAGCAGCCGGACATCGACGTGCGCATTACCATGGGCGGGGCTGGCGTTCCGTTCGCCGACGACTGGACCTGCGGCATCAAGCTCGGCGACGGCGCCTGGCCGGACTGGGCGGCCGAACCGCTGTTCGAGGCCGATCTCGTGCCGGTCTGCTCCCCGGCACTCGCCGCAAAGCTTGAGACACCGGCCGATCTGAAAGGCGCGACATTGCTGCGCGTGACCCACGCGCCCGACGACTGGCCGCGCTGGCTGCAGGCCGCCGGTGTCGCGGGCGCCGCGCTATCGGGCCCGCAGTTCGCCTACTACGGCCAGGCCCAGCAGGCGGCGGCCGACGGCATCGGCATCGCCGTGGGCATTCGGCCCTATATCGACGACGACCTCGCCGCCGGGCGGCTGGTGACTCCCTTCACGCTCACGATACCGAAGGGCGAGGCTTGGTATCTCGTCTATAAGCCGGCACGGTGCGAAGAACCCGCGTTCGCCGCTTTCCGTGACTGGCTGATGCAAACCACCCAGCACTGAGGCATGTTTGTATCCCCATACCCCGATGGTTAATCGGGTCTTAACCTCGCCCTCTCTAAGGTAATCCACCCCCCGCGCGGCCGGCCGGAACCGGCTCCGCGCACCGCTCTGCCGACGGGGTTTGGTTTCCGGAAAAGAGTAGGCGCACCAAAAACTTAGCAGCAATGTCCACGACCGCAGCACAGCGCCCATCGACCGCCCCCGCGCCGACGGAGGACGAATCCCGCTCGCCCTTCGTGCGGCTCAACGACCTGATCGCCGGCATCGCGCCGCGCGAACCCATGATCAATCTCTCGGTGGGCGAGCCGCAGCACCCGATCCCGCCTTTCGTCGGGCCAGTGCTGGCCGAGCACCTCGCCGAGTTCGGCCGCTATCCGGCCAACAAGGGCACCGAACAGTTCCGCCAGGCGGTCGCGCAATGGCTCGGCCGCCGCTTCGCGCTGCCGCGCGCAGTCGATCCCGAGAGCGAGGTGCTGGTGCTCAACGGCACCCGCGAAGGCCTGTTCCTGGCCGCCATCGCCGCCCAGCGCTGGGTGGCCCCGCGCGACGGCAAGCCGGCGATGCTGATCCCCAATCCGTTCTACGCGACCTACGCAGCGGCCGCGCTGGCGGCCGGCTGCGAGCCGGTCTATCTGCCGGCGACGCGCGAGAGCGGCTTCCTGCCCGACCTCGACGCCCTCGACGAGGCGCTGCTCAAGCGCGCGACCGCCTTCTACCTCGCCTCGCCGTCGAATCCGCAGGGCGCCGTCGCCGACCGCAACTATCTCGATAAGCTCGCCGCATTGGCGCGCCGCTACGGCTTTCTCGTCTTCGCCGACGAATGCTATTGCGAGATCTACAGCGAACACGCACCGCCCGGCATGCTGGAAGTCTCCGCACCGGACTTCGAGAACGTCGTCGTGTTCCATTCGCTGTCGAAGCGCTCGAACCTGCCGGGCCTGCGTGTCGGCTTCGTTGCCGGCGACAAGCGCTTCCTCACCGCCTTTCTCGAACTGCGCAACGTCGCGGCGCCGCAGGTGCCGGTGCCGGCGCAGCACGTCGCGGTTGCGGCCTACAACGACGAAACGCACGTCGAAGAAAACCGCCGGCTCTACAACGTCAAATTCGATCTCGCCGACCAGATCATCGGCGACCGTTACGGCTACAAACGGCCGGCCGGCGGTTTTTTCCTCTGGCTCGACGTTTCCGCGCAAGGCGGCAGCGAACTGGTCGCCAAGAGGCTTTGGCAGGAAGCCGGCGTGCGCGTGCTGCCGGGGCGCTATTGCGCGCGCACGCAGAAAGACGGTTCCAATCCGGGCGCGGATTACATCCGCGTCGCTATGGTGCAGGACAAGGCAGCGACGGCCGAGGCGCTTCATCGTCTCGTCGCGTTGCTGGGGTAGGGGTAACAGGAAAAACGATGGCAGCCACGGATCGCAGCATCGACGCCGTCGCATTCATCACCGACCACGCGCGCGAATTCCTGCGCCGTCGGTTGCGCGAGCTTGCCGGCATTTGCCTGCTGACCGTCGCGCTGCTCGGTGCCGTGTCGCTCGCGACCTGGTCGGTGCAGGATCCCTCGCTCAGCCACGCCACGCAAGGATCGATCCATAATCTGCTCGGCTACCCGGGCGCCATCTTCTCCGATCTCGCGACCCAGCTCCTGGGGCTTGCCGCCGTGCTGCTGCTGGCGCCGGAAGCGCTGTTCGGCTGGCGGCTCTTGTCGCACCGGCCGCTCGGCTCGAAATGGCGCGGGCTGGCTTGGATCGCGGTGACGCTGTTCGCCGCCGGCTTCATCTCCACGCTGCCGCGCATCGGCACCTGGCCGTTGCCGACCGGCCTCGGCGGCGTCTGCGGCGACGCGCTGCTGCACATCCCCGGCTTCGTCTTCGGTTGGCCGCTCGGTGATCTCGCACTGCTCGCCAGCGGCATCGTGCTGTTCGCCGCCACCGCGGTAGCGCTGATGTTCGCCACCGGCTGGCGCCTGCCACGGCGGGCCACGGCGGCGGAGGACGAAGCGGAAGACGAGGACGAACTCGCCGAGGGCGAAGAAGAGGACGACGAGGAAGAAGCCGACCGCGCCAATCCCTGGCTCGGCTTCGTCGTCCACGCGCTGTTGAGCTGGAAAGCGCGCCTGGTGCGCCTCATCAGCCGACCGCGCGAGAACGCCCCGCGCGTCAAGCCGCCGGCGCCGGGCCGGCGCGTCGAGCCCCACTTCGAGGGCGGCGCGCCGCATCTCGTGCCCGAGCAGTTCGCGGACGAGGCGGAGGAACACGAGGACGGCGAGGAGGAGAAAGACGAGGCACCCGCGCCGCGCCGCCACGCCACCCCGAAACCGAAGGCGCCCGCGCGCCGTTCGGGCGGCGGCTTCACCCTGCCGTCTCTCAACCTGCTAGGCTCCGCCAAGGCGTCCGATCGCGCGGCCGTCTCGAAGGAAACCCTCGAGGCCAACGCCCAGTCGCTCGAAACGGTGCTGCAGGACTTCGGCGTGCGCGGCGAGATCATCAACGCGCGCCCCGGTCCGGTGGTCACGCTCTACGAGCTGGAGCCGGCGCCCGGCATCAAGTCGTCACGCGTCATCGGTCTCGCCGACGACATTGCTCGCTCCATGAGCGCGGTGTCGGCGCGCGTTGCCGTCGTCCCCGGCCGCAACGCCATCGGCATCGAGCTGCCGAACGCGACGCGCGAGAAGGTGGTGCTGCGCGAGCTCCTGTCCGGTAAGGAATACAATGAGCACACCGCCAAGCTGCCGCTCTGCCTCGGCAAGACCATTGGTGGCGAGGCGGTGATCGTCGACCTCGCCCGCATGCCGCATCTTTTGATTGCGGGCACCACCGGCTCCGGCAAGTCGGTCGCCATCAACACCATGATCATGTCGCTGGTCTATCAGCTGACCCCCGCGCAATGCCGACTGATCATGGTCGACCCCAAGATGCTCGAGCTCTCCGTCTATGACGGCATTCCCCATCTGCTCACGCCGGTCGTGACCGATCCGAAGAAGGCGGTGGTCGCGCTCAAGTGGGCGGTGCGCGAGATGGAAGAACGCTACAAGAAGATGTCGAAGCTCGGCGTGCGCAACGTCGAGGGCTACAATCAGCGCGTCGCCGAGGCCAAGGCCAAGGGCGAGGTGCTCACCCGCACCGTGCACACCGGCTACGACAAGGAATCGGGCGAAGCGATCTACGAGAAGGAAGAGCTCGACCTCGAGCCGCTGCCCTTCATCGTGGTGATTGTCGACGAGATGGCCGACCTGATGATGGTCGCCGGCAAGGACATCGAAGGCGCCATCCAGCGCCTTGCCCAGATGGCGCGCGCCGCCGGCATCCACTGCATCCTGGCAACGCAACGCCCCTCGGTCGACGTCATCACCGGCACCATCAAGGCCAACTTCCCGACCCGCATCTCGTTCGCGGTCACCTCCAAGATCGACAGCCGCACCATCCTGGGCGAGCAGGGCGCCGAGCAGCTCCTGGGCCAGGGCGACATGCTCTACATGGCCGGCGGCGGCCGCATCAGCCGCGTACACGGGCCTTTCGTCTCCGACGACGAGGTGGAAAAGGTCGTGCGGCACCTGAAGTCGCAAGGCGCCCCGGACTATCTGGAGGAAGTCACCGCCGCCGAGGACGAACTGTCCGGCGAGGACGGCGCGGTGTTCGATTCCACCGGCATGGGCGGCGAAGGCGGCGACCTATTCCAGCAGGCGGTCGCCATCGTGCGGCGCGACCGCAAGGCGTCCACGTCCTACATCCAGCGCCGGCTGCAGATCGGCTACAACCGTGCCGCGACCATCATGGAGCGCATGGAACTCGAAGGCATCGTCGGCCAGGCCAACCATGCCGGCAAACGCGAAATCCTGATCGACGAAGAGGGCTAGTGTCGCCGATTTGACGTTTCTGCACCGCTTGTCGCAGTCTCATTCAGAAACTTCAAATCGAAAGCGGCACTAGAATCAAATACATGCTAGCGCCCCTTTGCTTCCGAAGTTCGTGTCAGAGCATACTGCCGTGGTTCACGAACTTCGGAAGCGGGACACTAGGATCGTCCTTGAGAATCGCGCTTGCCAACCTTAATCCTGGGCCCCGAGGGATTCGCCGGGGTCGCGAAAAGGCCACACCCACACCCTATGTCGGCGTAGGCATTAGGGGCGCGAGGCGGAGATCGTGATGGCGATGAATCACAAGGCGCGAAGCGGTCGTACCTTTGCTCTGGCGGCCGTCTTGGCCTGTCTCACCGCGGCCCCGGCGCTGGCGCAGTTCATCGCGCCCGCGCAGCAGGCCATCCCGCTGCCGCGCCCGCGCCCGCATTTCCTCACCACCGGCTCAATCGGCGCCGGCGCGTCGACCCGCGCGCTTCATGCGCGCGCTCAGGCCCAGGCCCTAGCTCCCGCGCAGCAGGGCAGCGTCCAGCCGGCCCCGGCGCAGCAGGTGCCCAACCCGGTTTCCAATCCCTTCGCCAGTCTGCTCGGCCAGGCCGGCAGCACCACCGCGCTCGACCCCAAGCAACGCGCCATCATCGAGAAGGTCGACAACTATCTGTCCAGCGTGAAGACGCTGGAAGGAAACTTCGTCCAGGTCGCGCCCAACGGTAACCGCTCGAAGGGCGAGTTCTATATCTCCAAGCCGGGCAAGATGCGCTTCGAATACGACCCGCCGAGCCCGACCGAGATCATCTCGGACGGCCAATCGGTGGTGGTGCGCGACCGCAATCTGGCGACCCAGGATCTCTACCCGCTGTCGCAGACACCCTTGCGCTTCCTGCTCGCCGACCACGTCAACCTGATGAAGGACACCAACCTGGTCGCGGTCTATGCCGACGACGTGTTCATCACCGTGGTGGTCGAGGAGAAAAACGCGGTGGTCGGCACCAGCCGGCTGATGATCATGTTCTCGGCCAAGGACATGCAGCTCAAGCAGTGGACCGTAACCGACCCGCAGGGCTACGACACCACGGTGGCTGTCTACAATCTCGATCCCAACACCAAGCCCAATCCCAGCCTGTTCAGGATCGATTACACCCGCTACCCGAATTCCGGCATCACGAACAGATAGCCGTGGCGCGCGGCCTTGCCGGGCGACGGCGAGCAAGCCGAGCCAGTAGTCTCTGGACAATCGGTGGATACTGGATGCCCCGCTTTCGCGGGGCATGGCGGATGATTATGTTACGGCCATGCCTTTCACCGTCTCCACCTGGAACATCAATTCCGTCCGCCTGCGCATCGACCTGGTCGCCAAGTTCGTGAAGAGCGCGCGGCCGGACGTGCTGTGCCTGCAGGAGACCAAGTGTCCAGACGACGCCTTCCCGCTCAAGCGCTTCAAGCGGCTCGGCTACGAATACGCCGCGCTCAACGGGCAGAAGGGCTATCATGGCGTCGCCATTCTTTCGCGCCTGCCGTTCGAGAAGACATCCATCGAAAACTTCTGCGGCAAGACCGACTGCCGCCACGTCTCCGTGGTGCTGGGCGAGCGCGCCGGGCTGAAGGACCCGGTCACGCTGCATAACTTCTATGTGCCGGCCGGCGGCGACGAGCCCGATCCGGACGTGAACGAGAAGTTCGAGCACAAGCTCTCCTTTCTCGACGAGATGCGCACGCACAAGCGCCTGCGACCGAAGAAGAACCAGCGCGCCATCCTGGTCGGCGACCTCAACGTGGCGCCGCTCGAGCATGACGTGTGGAGCCACAAGCAGATGCTGAAGGTGGTGTCGCACACGCCGATCGAATGCGAGAAGCTGACCGACGTGCGCGAGGCCGGCGGTTGGGTCGATTCCATGCGCGTGCTGACGCCCGAGCCGGAAAAGCTGTTCACCTGGTGGAGCTATCGCGCCATGGGCAACTGGCGCGAAGCCAACCGCGGCCGCCGCCTCGATCACGTCTGGACATCGAACGCCATCGCCGACCGCGTGTCGAAGATCAGGATCGCCAAGGACTACCGCGGCGCCGAGCGGCCATCCGATCACGTGCCGGTGACGACAAGGTTCGAGATCTGACCGCTGTTATCTCCCCCGCGTGCGGGGAGAGGGAAGTCACTTCTCCCCGCGCTCCAGCTTCTCTTTCACGCGCATGAGTTCCTGCGCCCAGTCGCCAGCGCGGCCGGCGATCTCGTCGCGTAGCCGCATGGCCGCGGCCGGATAGCCCTCCAGCATCTTGCGGAACAGGCCGCGCGAAATACGCACCACCACCGTCGGCTCCTGGGCGATGGCGGTCACCGGACTGGTGGTGTCGGTCAGAAGCGCCAGCTCACCCAGGAACGCGCCGGGCCCGGCCATGTATTCATGGCCTTTGGCGTCCTCGGTTTCGAGCGACAGCGAGCCTTCTTGCACGATATAGCCGCCGTCGGCGGGCTCGCCGGCATAGAACAGCACCGTGCCGCTGGCGAGATGGCGCGTCTCCGCGCCGATCGCCAGCACGCGCAGGGCCTGCTTGCCCAGCACCGCGAGAGTCGGTACCCGTTCGAAAAAGGCGATGTCGCTTTCGAGGCCCATCCGGGCATTACCCTCCGGGCGTTGAGACGATGCCTCACGGCACCAGCTTGTAGCCGCCAGCTTCCGTCACCAGGATCGCGGGCGCGGCGGCGTCCTTCTCCACCTTCTGCCGCAGCCGGTAGATATGCGTTTCCAACGTATGGGTGGTGACGCCGGAATTATAGCCCCACACCTCCTGCAACAGCGTCTCGCGCGACACCGGCTTCTGCCCGGCGCGGTAGAGATAACGCAGGATGGCGGTTTCCTTTTCGGTCAGCCGCACCTTGGTGCCCTTGGGCGTCAGCAGCACCTTGGACGACGGCCGGAAGGTGTAGGGCCCGATGGTGAACACCGCGTCTTCGCTCGCCTCGTGCTGGCGAAGCTGCGCGCGGATGCGCGCCAGCAGCACGGCGAAGCGGAACGGCTTGGCGACGTAGTCGTTGGCGCCGGATTCCAGCCCCAGGATGGTGTCGCTGTCGGTGTCGTGGCCGGTCAGCATGATGATCGGCGCCTTGAAGCCGTTCTTGCGCATGATGCGCACGACCTCGCGCCCGTCCACGTCCGGCAGACCGACGTCCATGATCACCAAGTCGATCTGGCCGCCCTTGGCCTCCTGCACCGCCTTGGCGCCGCTATCGACGGCGGTGGCCTCGAACTCCTCGTGCAGCGCCAATTGCTCGACCAGCGCCTCGCGCAGCTCGGCGTCGTCGTCGACGATCAGGATGGTGCGCTTGCTGGACATGGCTTCCTGGGCCCCTAGTATCTCTTGGCTTCCGAAATTCGTGCTGGAGCCCGCTGCGATCTACCACGAACTCCGGAAACGGGGCATTGGCAGGCGGCCAGGATACCCCCATTCGGCAACGGCGCCGAAGTAGAGCATTCGGGGCCGAAAGAGCAAGCGCGAACTGGTGTTTAGGCCACGCACGGCGCGCTGAACAACCGGACCGCTGGTATCCCGCTGCGAATGAAAAAACGCACTATCCCCAACATCTTGGTCCGCCCGCGCCCAGGCCGTCCGACGCAGGGCTGGCTCACCGCCGGCGCGCTCACCCTGCCGGTGGCGCTCGGGCGCGGCGGCATCAAGGCCAACAAGATCGAGGGCGACGGCGCCACCCCGCGCGGCACCTTCCGCCTGGTCCGGCTGTGGTGGCGGGCCGATCGCTATCCGCGGCCCGTGACGGCGCTGCCGGTGCGCCGCATCCGGCCCGACGACGGCTGGTGCGAAGACCCGAGCGACCGCCGCTACAATCGGCCGGTCAAGGTGCCGGGTGGATCACTGGCCGACCGACTCGCTCGCCCCGACCACCTCTACGATTTCATCATCGAGCTCGACCACAACACGCGCCCGCGGATAGCCGGCCGTGGCAGCGCGGTATTCGTCCATGTGGCCCGCGCGGGACTCGCGCCGACCGCCGGTTGTGTGGCGCTTCCTTTGAAGGATCTGCGGCGGCTGCTCGCGCAGCTCGGACCGCGCACGCGCCTTACATCCAAATAAATCGTTAAATTCATATATGTTGGAAGTGATGTATTAAGCATCATGCCAACCGGCCGGCCGTGCTAACCGGCGCATTAACGCACGGCCCTTATCCTTACCAAACATAGAAACCAGCTATCCTGATCGGCGCGCCGTCGGGCAAGCAAGAATAATCGCCGAGACAGGACGAACGATAATGAACGCCCCCCTCGCAACCGCCAGCGCCAATCCGCCGCATAGCAGCGCCGAATCCATCGGCCGCGTCTCGATCGTCGGTGGCGCGCAGGCCACCGTCGAACTCAATCCGCGCTCCATGACGGGCGAGCAGCCGACCGTCGGCAAGTTCATGGGATTGACCTGCGGCAAAGGCCTCATCGTCGGATTGATCACAGAGGTGGGCGAGGAGCCGATCACCGGCTCTGGGCTCAGTCCCAACTACCGCAAGATGGCGCGGCTCGACCTGATCGGCGAAATCACAACCGAGCCCGGTGGCGCGCAGCGCTTCCATCGCGGCATCACCGAATATCCCAATATCGGTGACGGGGCCGAGCTGCTCTCCGTCGCCGCGCTCAGGCTGGTCTATGGCGCCGCCGACAGCGATCACGGCCATATTGGCGACCTGCAGCAGAATCCCGACATCGGCGTGCATATCGACATCGATCATCTGGTCAGCCGCCATTTCGCCGTGCTCGGTGCCACCGGAGTCGGCAAGTCGAGCGGCGTCGCCATTATCCTCAACCAGATTCTCGCCACCCGGCCCAACCTGCGCATCTTCCTGGTCGATCCGCACAACGAATACGCCCCCTGCTTCGGCGACAAGGCGCAGGTGCTGACGCCGCGGAACCTGCGGCTGCCGTTCTGGCTGTTCAATTTCGAGGAAATCGTCGACGTGTTCTTCGGCGGCCGTCCCGGCGTCGACGAGGAAGTCGAGATTCTCGCCGACGTCATTCCGGTCGCGAAGTCGGCCTATCTGCAATACAAAGCCGGTCCAGCGAGCCCGCTGTCGAAGCGGAAGGATCCACGCGACGCCGGCTTCACCGCCGACACGCCGGTGCCGTATCGCATCGAGGACCTCCTCAATGTGCTCGACGAGCGCATGGGCAAGCTGGAAAACCGCACCTCGCGCGTCACCTATCACCGCCTGATCTCGCGCATCCAGACGTTCCGCAGTCACCCGCGCTACTCGTTCATGTTCGAGAACGCGAACATCGGCGGCGACACCATGGCCGATACGCTCAGCAACGTGTTCCGGCTGCCGCCGCAAGGCGTGCCGATGACCATCCTGCAGCTCGCCGGCTTTCCGGCCGAGGTGATCGACTCGGTGGTCTCAGTGCTGTGCCGCATGGCGTTCGACTTCGGCCTGTGGAGCGACGGCATCGCCCCGCTGCTGTTCGTGTGCGAAGAGGCGCACCGCTACGCGCCGGCCGACAAGAAGATCGGTTTCGGCCCGACCCGCCGCGCCCTGTCGCGCATCGCCAAGGAAGGCCGCAAATACGGCGTGTTCCTCGGCCTGGTGACGCAGCGGCCGGCGGAAATCGATCCGACCATCATTTCGCAGTGCTCGACCTTCTTCGTCATGCGGCTCGCCAACGACAACGACCAGCATCTCATCCGCTCGGCGGTGTCGGACGCGGCGGCAAACCTGTTGTCGTTCATCCCTTCGCTCGGCACCCGCGAGGTGTTCACGTTCGGCACGGGCGTTGCCATGCCGACGCGCATGCGCTTCAAGGAACTGCCAGCCGCGCTGCGGCCGAACAGCGAAGCCGGTGGCGACACCAAGTCCAACGCCGGCAACTGCCTGGAACGCGCCCTGATCGGCTCGGTGATCGAGCGTTGGCGCTCGGCGTCCATGAGCCAGCGCTCCGACGAACTGACCACCGATTTCAGCAGGCTGGAAGCCTCGCCGCCGCTGCAGCCGGCGCCGCAGCAGCCCGCGGCACCGCGCGCGCCGCAATCCGCGCAGGCAGCTCAATACGTGCCGCAGGCGGTGCCGCCCTCGCCGCGCGGCAAGACGCTCCGCTCCGGCCTGTTGCGCAAACCGCTCGATGCCAACCTCGGCACCGGCGTACCGGGTGCGGCGTCCGCTGCACCGGCACAGCGACCGGCGCCTCCACCCGCGCCTCAGCGCGCACCCCAGCCGGCACAGCAATCCGCACCTGGCGGCGCGCCGCAGAACGCCAGTCCGCCCGGCTATCCGCTGCGGTATCGGTAGCCTTCCGACCGCGACCCAACCTCGGTGTCATGCCCCGCGAAGGCGGGGCATCCAGTAGTCCAAAGATCTTCGATCAATCGCCCGGCCCGCGTTTACTGGATCGCCCGCTTGCGCGGGCGATGACAGCAGAATGGGCCCGCCGTCCCGGAATGACCGGTGGCTACTTCCGCCCGACCAGATCGACCAGTGCCGACATGCCGCCGTGGCCTGAGCCTTCATTGATCTCGGCGTCGTATTCGCGCACCTCGATCGATGAAAAGTCGGCGAGCTCTTTTTCCAGCAGCTCGCGGGTATAGAGGTTCTCGAGCTTTCCCGGCCCGCCGGTCTTGTACTCGAGCTGCTTGGGTCCGTAGCCCTCGAGCAGCAACAGGCCGCCCGGCTTCAATGCCTTCTTGATACCGGCGAAGATCTTAGCGCGGCCTTCCGGGCCGGCAAATTGGAAGAAGATCGCCGCGACCACGTCGAAGGCTTCCACCGGCCAGTCCCAGTTCAGGACATCGACCTGCTCGACCTTCAGCGTCACGCCGCGTTCGGCCGCGAGCTTGCGCGCCTTCTCCTGCGCCACCGGTGAGAAATCGATCGACAACACGTCGAGCCCTTGCTCGGCCATGAACACGCCGTTGCGGCCTTCGCCGTCGGCGATGGTCAGGGCTTTCTCGCCTTTCTTGAGAAGGTGCGCGTGATTTTTCAGGAACGTGTTCGGCGCGGTGCCGAACAGATAACCGGGCGCGGCAAAGCGCTCCTGCCAGCGTTCGAATTCGGGGGTGTTGGGCATGTCCAGTACTCCGTGTCCTCTCGATAAGCTGCGGCGTACTGGGTCCCCGCCTTCGCGGGGACGACAGCTATGCCTTCTTCTCCCGCACCCCGAAGATCGCACTGCCGACGCGCACGTGCGTGGCGCCGAGCTGGATGGCGGTGGCAAAGTCGGCGCTCATGCCCATGGACAACAGTTTCAAGCCGTTGCGCTTGGCGATCTTGGCGGTGAGCGCGAAATGCGGCCCCGGCGCTTCGTCGAACGGCGGGATGCACATCAGCCCGGCGATCTCCAGGCCGTAGGTGTCGCGGCACGCGCTCAAGAACAAATCGGCGTCCTGCGGCAGCACGCCCGCCTTCTGCGCCTCGGCGCCGGTGTTGATCTCGACGAACAGCTGCGGCCTGCGGCCCTGCTTCTCGATCTCCTTCGCCAGCGCCGCGCACAGGCTGGGGCGGTCGACGGAATGGATGGCATCGAACAATGCCACCGCCTCTTTCGCCTTGTTGGATTGCAGCGGCCCGATCAGGTGCAGTGACAGGCCGGGATGCTTGCCCATCAGCGCCGGCCATTTGGCCTTTGCCTCCTGCACGCGGTTCTCGCCGAATACGCGCTGGCCGGCTTCAATCACCGGCTCGATCAAACCGGCGCCGTGGGTCTTCGACACCGCGATCAGCATCACCTCGGCCGGGTCGCGATTGGCATCACGGCAGGCACGCGCGATCTCGGCGCGGACGGCTTCGAGGCCGGATTTAGTTGTCGTTTCCATGGCACGCCAGATATCAGCTTGTCGCTGGTAACGAAAGCACGAGCCAGAGCGTTTCCAGGCGAAGTGGGAACCGGTTCGCCGTCCGGAAACGCGATGAAACAAGAACTTAGACATGTTCACCGTTTCATGGAAACGGCGAACATGTCTAAGATGGGCCCCCTTGGCGCGGCTCGACCTTGACGTCGTCGTGCACCCGGTCGCTCGGGTGCAGGACCACCTTGTCGCCGAGTTTCAGGCCCTTGAGCACCCGCGCCGCGTGCAGGTTGCGCTCGCCGATGGTCACCAGCCGGCGCTTCGCCAGGCCGTCCGTCACCACGAACACCGCCCAGTTGTCGCCCTCGCGGAACAAGGCGCCCAGCGGCACCTGCAGCACATCGTTACGGTGCCAGATCACCACCCGGGCGATGACGCGGTAGTCGTGGCCGAGATCGCGCCATTCCGCCGGCGGGCCGGTGAAATCCAGGATCACCTTGACCCGCTGCTCCTCGATGCCGAGCGCCGACACCTTGGTGAATCCTGTCGGCTCGACGCGGCGCACCTTGGCCGGCAGCACCGTGTCGCCGCCCCAGCTTTCGATGCGCGCCAGGTCGCCCGGCTTGATGCGCACCGCGTCGCGCGACAGGAAATCGACCGCGATTTCGAGATCGTGCGGATCGCCGATGTCGACCAGGGGCGCGCCCGCCGGCACCACCTGCTCGCTCTTCGCGATCATCTTGAGCACCTGCCCGTTGACCGGCGAATAGACCTGGACGCAGCAATTGGCGGCCTTGGCGTCGCGGTTGATCTGGCCGGGCTGGATCAGGTTGGCCTTGGCGCTTTCCAATTCGCGGCGGCGCACCTCCAGCGTCGCGATCGCGCTGGCGACCGCGGCTTCCGCCGTGGCGACGTCGAGCTTGGCCTTGTCCAGCGCGCGGGCCGAGATGGTCTTGCTTTCGGCGAGCGTCTGCGCGCGCGTCAGATCGTTGCGCGCGAACTCGAGCTGCGACTTGGCCTCCTTGACCTTCGCTTGCGCCAGATCAACCGCGGCCTGCGCCGCGTGCACGGCGGCCTGGTTGATGCGTTGCGAGCGCACGTCGAGGAACGTCGGCTCGCTCGGCTCGATGGCCGCAACCAGTGTCTTGTTGGCCACGACCTTGTCGCCGACCTCGCGCGGCGAGCGCAGCATCTTGCCGCCGATCGGCGCCGACACCGTGTAGACGTCGTGGATGCGGGTGACGCCCTCGTCTTCGACCGTCACTTCGAGCGGCCCACGCGTGATCGTGCCCATATCGACCGGCACCGGCTGCGGCAGCAGCGCCCACACGATCGCCGCGGCGATCCCCAATCCGATCAGCACGATGATGCCACGCCTGACGACCTTGCCGAACACAAGCCTACTCCCGCGTCTTGAGCACTTCGATAAGATCGAGCCGGTCGATGCGCCGGCGCACGATCAGCGCCGACACCAACGCAGAGGCGAATACGATGAGTGTCGCCCAGGCATAGACCGACCGCTCCACCACCAGCGGTACGCGATACAAATCGCTGTCGAAGCCCTGCACCATGGCCCAGGCGAAGAAATAGCCGATCGCCCAGCCGAACGGCTGCGCCAGGATGGTCAGGATTGCCAACTCCCCCAGCAGGATCTCCGACACCTCGCTCTTGTGAAAGCCGAGCACGCGCAGGCTGGCCAGCTCGCGCCCCTGCTCCGACAGCGAGATGCGCGCGAAATTATACACCACCCCGAAGGCGATGATCATGCCAAGCGTTACATAGACCGTGACCATGACAAGCAGGTTTTCCTGCAGCGTCTTGCGGAAGTTCCGCAACGTGGTGTCTTGCAGGGCGATGAAGTTCGCGATTGGTGTGGCCTTGAGGCGGCGATAGAGCGCGTTCTGATGCGCGGTGTCGAACAGGAGATGCACACCGCTGATCACCTGCCCTTCGCGCATCATGGCGTTGAGCGCCGGCAGCGCCATGTAGGCGTTCAAGCCCAGATAGCCCTCGATGATGCCGGTGACCGGCAGCCGCACCCGGCGCCGATTACGCTCCAACAACTCTACTTCCACCATATCGCCGATCTCGGCGTGAAGAATCTTGGCCAGCGCGTCGCTCAGCGCGATGCCGCTTTCCGGCAGCGTCACCGGCTTCAGGCCCGGGCCGAGCACGCGGCTGAGATTGGAGTCCGCCGGCTTGCCGGTGATGGAGATGCGTCGCTCGTATTGCCCGTGATGGATGCGTACCGGCACCGCGCGGTAAGGCTCCGCCGCCATCACGCCGGGCAGCGACAGGGCGTCGAAATAGGCCTTCAGCGAACGCTCGTGCGCGAAGCTAATGGTGGCGTTCTCCCGCTCCGAACGATTGTAGGTGACGTCGATCATGAACTCGGTGGAGCCGAAGGCCCACAGCGAACCGACCAGCACCGACACCGCCAATGCAATGCCGAGCACGCTGCTCGCCGTGCGGATCGGCCAGCGCATGAGATGGCGCACCATCATGGTCAGCGACTGCGGAATCCTGAGCAGCGCGTAGAAAGCTTCCGGCAGCGTGCGACGGTAGACCGCCGGCGCCGACGGCGACATCGCCACCGCCGGCGGCAGCGTCACCACCTGGCGCACCGCGCGCAGCGCGCCCAGCGCCGCTGCGGCAAGCGTCGTGGCAGCCGCGATCACATAGATCGCCGGATCGGTGCGGAAGACGAGAAACGGAAAGTGATAGAACGTGGCATACATCCGCGTCATGCCGAAGCCGAGCCAGGTGCCGGCGGCAAGCCCGATCACGATGCCGACCACCGCAATAGCCAGCGCGAACTCGAGATAATGCCAGCCGACCGCGACACCGCTGTAGCCTAGCGCCTTCAGTAACCCGATGCGCTCGCGCTCCAGGAGAATGAGCCGCGACAGCGTCATGTTGACCAGGAACGCCGCCACCAACAGGAATATCGGCGGCAGGATGCGGCTCATGGCCTTGAGCTGCGACAGCTCCGCATCGAGGAAGGCGTGCGAGGTCTGGTCGCGGCGGCCATAGGCGCCAAGTCCACCATAGCGGGCGAGGATATTGTCGAGCCGGTCGATGACCGCCGGCTCCGACGCCGAGCGCGTCAGCTTGAGGTGGACGCTGGAGAAAGCGCCGGTGAGGTCGTAGGCGGCGGCCAACGCCTTCTCCCGCATCCACACGATGCCGAAACGACGGTCGTCGGGGATCAGCCCGTAGGGTCCGAGCGAATAGATGAATTCCGGCGACAGCGCGGTGCCGACAATGCGCAAGGTGCGTTTGCGGCCGTTGAGAATGGCGTCGAAGGTCGAACCGATATGAAAGTGATTGGCCTTGGCGAACGGCTCGCTCACCACCACCTCGTGCTCGTCACCCACCAGCGGCAGGCGCCCGCTGCGCATGTAAAGCAGATTGAGCTTCTGCGCGTGCAGGTCGGGGATCGACACGAACATGGCGGAAGCCGGCTCCGGCACGTTCGGTAGATCGAGCAGTGCGATCTTGGAGACGCGGGTCTCGACCGACGCGACGCCCGGAATGCGCGCGATCTCGTCCTCGACGATTTTTGGCGCGCGCGTGAGATCGTCGAACACGTCGGCGAAGCGGTTGCGCTCGTAATAGGCCGCGCGCGTTTCCGACAACGATTGATAAGCGCCGATGCCGAGGATGAGCGTCGCCGCGCCCGCCGCCAGCACCAGCGCGATCGCCAGTGCCTGCGGCCAGAGCCGGATGAGATCGCGCAGCAGTTTTCGATGCAGCGCGGTCACTGAGGTTTCGCTCCTTCAGGTTGGCTCATCGCTCGCCTGACATATTTATTTTGCGCATGATCTTTTCCGAAAACCGGTTCCCACTTTTCGGGATCATGCGCGTGATCACCAGCTAATCTCTGACGCGCGCTTGCAGTCGGTGATGATGTTGGTCGACACGATACGTCCGTCGCCGAAATGCACGACGCGGTGAGCAATGCCCTGGATCGCCACGTTGTGGGTGATGATGAGCGTGGTGGCGCCGAGTTGCGCGTTCACTTGCGTGAGCGCCTCCAGCACCAGCACGCCGGTCTTGGAATCGAGCGCGCCGGTCGGCTCGTCGCAGAGCAGCACTTGCGGCCGCTTGGCGATGGCGCGGGCGATCGCCACGCGCTGCTGCTCGCCGCCGGAAAGTTGCGCCGGAAAATGGCTCATGCGATCCTCAAGGCCGACGATGGCGAGCGCCTCTTCCGGCCGCATGGGATCGCGCGCGATCTCGGTCACCAGCGCCACGTTCTCGCGCGCGGTCAGGCTCGGCACCAGGTTGTAGAACTGGAACACGAAGCCGACGTGGTCGCGGCGATAGAGCGTGAGTTGGCGGTCGTTGAACTTGCTGAGCTCATGGTCGGTGAACCAGACCTCGCCGGCGGTGGCGCGGTCGAGCCCGCCGACGATGTTGAGGAAGGTCGACTTGCCCGAGCCGGACGGCCCGAGGATGACGACGAACTCGCCGGCCGCCGCCTCGAAATCGACCCCGCGCAGGGCCTGCACCTCGATGTCGCCGGTGACATAGACCTTGGTCAGGTCCTTGGTGCGGAAGACCGTCTCAGCGGAATCGACGGAAACTGGCATGGCGTGGGTCATGGCGGCCCGTTTTTCGCGTGGCGGGCGGAGTGTGCCAAATCCGCCGGCAGGCCCTTTGCGATGGCTCAATATTTGGCCAAAGCGCGACGAATTGACGGGCCGGAAATGGCCTCAAAGAGCACCGAGTTTACCCTGTGTTACGCGGCGCGCAGCGTTACGTCGACGCGAACGGCGTCGAAGGGAAACACGATCTTGCCGTCGTCGGTCTTCTGCAGCACGCCACATTTAAGCAGCGCCTGCACGTCGCCATGCACCGCCTTGACGTCGCGGGCGAGGCGCCGTGCGGCTTCGCGGATCGTCATCGGACCCGCGCCGGTCATCATTTGCAGTAGTTCCCAGCGCTTGCCGGTCATCAGCTTAAACAGCAACTCGGGCGAGGCGAAGGTGATGCGCGCGTCTTGTTTGTGGCCGTGGAAAGCGTCCGCCGCACGTTTCTTGACCGCATCAAGCGAAGCGACTTGGAGTATAACGGTCTTCATCTTTTCCGCCTCCAATTCTCGACGTCAGCCCAGAATTCAGCGAGCAGAGCTTCGGGACTGGTGAAAACGTAAGGCATTTCCTTGTCCTGCAAATGCCGATGATCGCCCTTTCCGGCTTCATTGTCGTAACGGAGGACACATACGCCTTCGCTCACGAGCGCCAGCCGGTATTTGAATCGATGCTTCGATGCGCGCAACGGCCGGGGCACACGCCAGATGACGATCTCGACGAAGGTTCCTTCGTCCATAACGTGCCGTTCGTTCATCAACGGCTCGGCGTCCATGTTGGAGAATATGACAACACTCTGATATGTTGTCAATTGCTCCAACAGATTTCGCCCGGGCGGGTGGCGTGTCCGCCTCGAGGGCCTCTGAGAGTGCCTCTCCCATTGACCCCCGCCCCCTTCCCTGTCATTTCCCGGGTCTCCGAGAGAAAACCCGCAAATGACCGCCGAATCGCCGAAAAACCAGCGTCCCGAGCGCTACAACCCCCGCGTGGCCGAGCCCCGCTGGCGGCAGGCCTGGGACGACCAGGGCATCTTCGCCACCGCGAACGACGACCCGCGCCCGAAATACTATGTCCTGGAGATGTTCCCCGACCCGTCCGGGCGCATCCACATGGGGCACGTCCGCAACTACACCATGGGGGACGTGGTCGCCCGCTATAAGCGCGCC
>JARRQH010000033.1:0-18732 GCA_037381985.1 Pseudolabrys sp. | reverse complement strand
CTGTTCGGGCACAAGCGTGGCGCATTCCCCGGTGCGATTTCGGATCGATTGGGGCTGTTCCGCGCGGCTGACGGCGGCACGGTTTTCTTGGACGAGATTTCCGAAGTCTCTCCGTCCTTTCAGGTGAGCCTGTTGCGGTTCCTCCAGGAGGGTGAGGTTAAGCCCTTGGGCGCCGACAAGGTCCTTCATTGCGACGTGCGCATCATTGCCGCCTCGAACCGGCCCTTGAAAGATCTCGTCGCGCGTGGCGAGTTCCGCCAGGATCTCTATTTCCGGCTCAAGGGTTTCGAGTTCGAGGTGCCGCCGCTGCGCGACAGGCCAGACGACATCGCTCCCTTGTCGGAGTTTTTCGCGGCCAAACATGCGGATGCGATCGGTCGCCATATCCTCGGCATCAGCGCCAGCGCTCTCGACAAGCTGAGTGTCTGCGAATTCAATGGAAATGTGAGAGAGCTCGAAAACGAGATTCGCCGTATGGTCGCGCTGGCCAAAGACGGCGAGTACCTCACGACGCGCAATATGTCGCAAGCCATCCTGGCCGCAGCGGCCGCGAGGACGGCTTCCGGGCCGACACGCACCTTTATGCCCGAGGGCATAACGCTCAAGGACCAAGTGGAAAGCCTCGAAAAGCAGATCGTCAGTAGTGCGCTGTTACGCAACCACTGGAATCAAAGCCGAACGGCCGCTGAACTGGGCTTGTCTCGGGTCGGCCTTTCCAACAAAATCAGGCGTTACAACCTCACTGACGGCGGGTGAGTTTGCGATGGCTAATGACGACAAGAAGCTCCCAGGCGCGGCTATTATCCGGTTTCCCCAGTCACGGGTTTCGCCCTCGACCGCGACCGAACCACCGCGACAGCTTGGTGTCGGCGCGATGGCTAAGATCATCGGGGCGCCGGACCATCAGGCCACCGGCCATTGGTGTAGCCGCTGCAAGGGAATTTGGTACGGCTATCTCTTGGAGGTCAGCTGTCCGATTTGCAATAATCGGCATGGGTGAAGCGCCGTTATTGTACGGCCTTCCGGCGTCAAACGAAGTATTCAGTGCAAACCAACTTTGCTGACAAACCGTTGCTGACTATTGCGTCGCAATAGTGCGCGTGATTTTCCAACTCATTGAGTTTGCAACACAACATCATCTTACCGGGACTTGGCACAACGATTGCGAGACTAAGCTTCCGTAAGCACCGCAGCACAAAGATGTTGCGACGCATCAAGGGAGGAATGAATGGCCAATCTCTTGTGGCTCCAAGGCGGGGCGTGTTCGGGCAACACGATGTCGTTCCTGAACGCCGAAGAACCGAGCGCATGCGATCTCGTGACGGACTTCGGCATCAACGTGCTTTGGCATCCGTCGCTCGGTCTTGAGCTTGGCGAAAATCTCCAGAAGCTGCTCAAGGCGCTCACATCCGGCAAGCTCGCGCTCGACATCTTCGTTTATGAAGGCACTGTCGTGAACGCGCCGAACGGCACCGGCGAATGGAACCGCTTTGCGGGCCGTCCGATGCGCGACTGGGTCACCGATCTCTGCAAGGTCGCGGGTTATGTTGTCGCCGTTGGCGACTGCGCGACTTGGGGCGGCATTCCGGCCACGGCTCCCAATCCTTCCGAAAGCCAAGGGCTTCAGTTTCTTAAACGGGACCATGGCGGTTTTCTCGGCAAAGACTTTCGGTCGCAGGCGGGCTTGCCCGTCATCAACATTCCTGGTTGTCCGGCCCACCCCGACTGGATCACCCAGATCGTAGTGGCGGTGGCCACCGGCCGCGGCGGCGACTTGTCGCTCGACGAATTCCAGCGGCCGAAGACGTTCTTCACGTCGTTCACCCAGACCGGCTGTACCCGAAACATGCACTTTGCCTACAAGGTTTCCGCGACCGAATTCGGCCAGCGCAAAGGTTGTCTGTTCTACGACCTCGGCTGCCGCGGTCCGATGACGCATTCGCCGTGCAACCGGGTGCTCTGGAATCGGCAATCTTCGAAGACGCGCGCCGGCATGCCGTGTATGGGCTGCACGGAGCCGGAGTTTCCATTCTTCGATCTCGCGCCCGGCACGGTCTTCAAGACGCAGACCGTCATGGGCGTCCCGAAGGATATGCCGACCGGCGTCGACAAGACGGGTTACGTCAAGCTGACCGCCGCCGCCAAAGCCGCATCGCCGCGTTGGGCCGAAGAGGACATCTTCGTCGTCTGACAGTGCGCGATTTAGAACAGTTATTTCGAGAAAGGTTGTGAGACCATGTCAGCAGCTGTGCAAACGCTTGATATCTCCCCGGTCGGCCGGGTGGAGGGCGACCTCGACGTTCGTGTCGATATTCAGAACGGCGTCGTCGTTAACGCGTGGACGCAGGCCGAACTGTTCCGTGGCTTCGAGGTGATCCTTCGCGACAAGGATCCTCAGGCCGGACTCGTCGTGACGCCACGCGCTTGCGGCATTTGCGGCGCGTCGCATCTGACGTGCGCGGCCTGGGCGCTCGATACCGCCTGGAAGGCCGAAGTGCCGCGCAACGCCATCCTGGCGCGCAACCTGGGCCAGATCGTGGAGAGCATCCAGAGCCTTCCCAGGCATCATTATGGGCTCTTCATGATCGACTACACGCACAAGAACTATTCTGGCTCGAAGTATTACGAAGAGGCGGTGAAGCGCTGGGCACCGTTTACCGGTGCTAACTACGAACTCGGCGTGACCATTTCCGGCCGTCCGGTCGAGATTTATGCGCTGCTTGGCGGACAATGGCCGCACTCAAGCTACATGGTGCCCGGCGGCGTCATGTGCGCCCCGACGCTGACCGACGTCACGCGCGCTTGGTCGATCCTGGAACACTTCCGCCGCAACTGGATGGAGCCGGTTTGGCTCGGTTGCTCTTTGGAGCGCTATGAGGAGATCAAGTCCTACAACGACTTCATGGCGTGGCTCGACGAGCGTCCCGAGCATGCTAATTCCGATCTCGGCATGTTCTGGCGTATGAGCCAGGACATCGGTATTGACAGCTACGGCAAGGGTCACGGCAAATATGTCTCCTGGGGGTATCTCCCGCATGAAGACAAATACAACCGCCCGACGATCGAAAGCCGCAACGCGTCCGTCATCATGAAGAGTGGCGTTTATGACGGGGCGACCGATACTCACAAGCTGATGGACCAGATCCACACACGCGAAGACCTCATGCACGCGTGGTACGACGAGCCGGGCGGAAAGCATCCGTTCGATCGCACGACCAAGCCGGTCGGCAAGAATCCGGTCGACCACAACGGCCAGTACTCCTGGGCGACGGCCGTGCGCCACGAGGATAACGGTCGCCTGGAGGCAGGTCCGCTGTCTCGTCAACTGATCGCTGGCGGCAACCATGGGGAAGCCTGGCAGCACCACGATCCGCTGGTCCTTGATATGTACAAGAAGCTCGGCGGCGCGAGCGTGATGCTCCGCCACTTCGCCCGCATGCACGAAGGCGTGAAGCTCTATCGGGAGGCGGAGCGTTGCCTGCGGGAATTCCGGCTCAACGAGCCGTGGTACGTCAAGCCGACCGAAAAGGATGGCCGCGGTTGGGGCGCCACCGAGGCGATCCGTGGGGCGCTCTGCCACTGGATCGAAGTGCAGGGCGGCAAGATCAAGAATTACCAAATCATCGCGCCGACCACGTGGAATGTCGGGCCGCGATCAGACAGCGGCGAGCTCGGTCCCATCGAACAGGCGCTCGTCGGCACTCCGATCGCCGATCCGAGTGATCCGGTCGAGGTCGGTCACGTCTGCCGCTCGTATGATTCCTGCCTTGTCTGTACAGTCCATGCGCACGACGCCCGGAGTGGGGAGGAACTGGCTCGTTTCCGAACCGCCTGACGGGATGTTGTCTTTCGGATAAATCGGTATCGATTGGCCGTCTTCGGCGGTCAGTTGTGGTGCCGCTTCGCTGAACTCGGACCGTAGGCAATGAACAGCGAGCAGGAGAACACCTTGCTGCGCAAGATGGCCCAGTTGATGAAGGAGGGCCTCGAGACGCAGACCGAGCCTTTTCCGGAAACGGAAAAGCAGTTTGCTGCGATTCTCGACGAACTGAGGCATCTGGCGCCGGATAATATCGATGAGAAAATGGTGATCAGCGGGTTCGTCAATCACCCGTATGGACCCGACAGCCAACGTTGCATGGAGTGCATGTATTACCTTGTCCACCGTCAATGGTGCGATCTGCCGGAACTGGCCGTGCCGGTCGATCCGGATTGGTGGTGTCGACTGTGGCGCATTTGACGCCGAAGCCGCGCGGCGAATTGGCGCGGGGAGGTGATGATGACGACGGAAGCGCGTGATGATGTGGAGCGCCAGGAGATCGAGCGGATGCTGGCGGGCGGCCTGAGTACAGAGGTCTATCCGCGCGCCGATTCTCACGAACAGGTCATGAGTATCATTGGCCGGCTGCGCGCGGCCGGCGACGATCTGAAAGCCAAACTTGTGATTTCCGGCATGACGCTCGAAACGATTGAGCATGGCGGTATCGAGCAGCCCTGCGAGACCTGCATGTACTATGTGGTGCACCGCCGCTTTTGCGAACTGCCGGAGCTGGCCGTGCCGGTTGAGCCACAATGGTCGTGCAGGCTGTGGCGGATATAGGCGCCGAGATAGGTGCGGAGATAGGCGTATGGGCAGCAACGTGACCGACAAGGTGATTGCCGTTGTGGGATGTGGTAATCCGACCCGTCAGGACGATGGTGTCGGGCCGGCCGTCGTGAGCGAGTTGAAGCGCCGCGGGCTTGAGGGATCGCAGGTCAAGCTGCTGGATGCGGGCACCGACGGCATGGCGGTCATGTTCGCTGCCCGGGGTTGTGGAGCATTGATTGTGATCGACGCGTCGTGCACCGGCGTCGAGCCCGGCGCCATTTACGAAGTGCCCGGCGCGGAGCTCGAGCGGCCGCACGTTCAAGGCTTCAATCTTCACGATTTTAGGTGGGATGGCGCGCTTTACGCTGGTCGCCAGATTTTCGGCAGCGAATTTCCGGCGGATGTGCGGGTGTTTCTCATCGAAGCCGGTGAGCTCGGCTTCGGTGTTGGTCTGTCACACGCTGTGACCGTGGCCGTTGACACGGTCGTGGAGCGTATCGCAGCGCTCATCTACGAACAACCGGTGAGCTCGCCGTGAATGTTCTGTCTATATGACCGTTCTGCTGACATGAGCGCTCCGCTCAAGAGTGTCCAGGTTCGCAACGGCGGCCTCTATCTGAGCGCGTCTCTTTGTGATCACTGCTTCTCCGGGCTGGAAACCGTCGCGCTGATGCGACGGGACGATGACCTTCTGGTTTTTGCCGTTCGCCACAGGGGGGCCGGAGGCTATCTGCTCAAGCGCCGGAACAGCGCGGGCGACCGCGTGGTCCTCGCCCCGGATTTCTTCCGCGAACACGGAATGGATGACGACGTCGAGCGGGAATGCGCGGCGCATTGGATATCGACTGATGCCATCCTGATGATCCCCCAGGTCTTTGTAAACTAAGTTCGCAATTCGTAATTATTATAGACAAAAGATACAACTGCGATTAGCGTTTGTTGCCAAGAAGAATGAGCTGCAACAGGAGGCAGCGTTTCCGGGAGGGTTACGATGGAGCGCGAACGCGTCGACACCGACGTGCGTGCCGCACTGGCTGCCGCCGAAGATCAATCGGCTAGTCCCGTCGAGCGCGCCGAGATGCTGATGGAGATTGCCATGGGGCTGCAGCAGCGCCCCAAGGACACTGGCCAGATCCGGTCGGCCATCGCGCTCTATGGTCGCGCATTGCAAACATGTCCCGCGGACGAGGGGGTGCTGGCGGCACGCATTTGCGCCCGCAAGGGGACGGCCTTGCTCGCTTTGCCGGAGAGCGGCGCCGACGCGTTGCAGGCCGCGCGAGACGCCTTCGAAACGGCCATAGCGGTATTCGTCGCGCTTGGGAGTCCGGAAGAGTTGGCCGAGGCGGAAATGAACCTTGGTCTCGCAATCCAGAACCTCGCCGCTCAAGGTAAGGCGCGTGTCACTGACGCGATCTCGGCGTATCAGCGATCATTACGCACATTCGACAAGCAGCGCTTTCCCCGTGAGTTCGCGATCCTCCAGAACAATCTCGCGACCGCTTTCCTCTCGATGCCCTTTACAGATAGCCGCGCCAAAATGCGTGAGGCGCTGGCCGTCCAGGCCTTTGAGGAAGGCTTGAAGATCGTCAACCTGGTCGATCATCCAGTCGAATACGCGATGCTCCAGAACAACCTCGGCAACGCGCTGCAATATGCTTCCTCCAGCCATACGATCGAGAACAATCTGCGGGCGCTCGACGCTTACGATGAAGCGCTGAGGGTGCGTACCCGCGCTGCGATGCCGCTGGAATACGCCAACACGATCGCAAACAAAGCGAACTGCCTTTTGAATCTGCCTGACAGTATGGAGCGGCCCGAGGATGGCAATCGCGCCAATCTAAAGGTCGCGCGCGAATTCTACCGCGAGAGCCGCGAGATTTTCGTCCGCAATGGAGAAACGGAAAAGGCGCGCCTTGTGGCGGAAGCCTGCGCAGAGATCGACCGCGAGCTGTTGCTGGCTGTGGCCGGCGCACCCGAACCTTCCGTGGACAACGAACGCTATCAACTCAATTGAACAAATGAGGAGCTTGCGAGGTGACTGGAGTCGAAGTGACGCTTGGCAGCGCGGTGATCGCGCTGGTCGTCGGGATTATCGCGGCCGGTATTGGCGGCGCGCTCGGGGGCATTTTGACCGGCGGCAAAGACATTGGAAACGAACTCGCGGCCGTCATGGGTAGCTTCTACGGCCCGGTGGGTGCCGTGCCAGGCATCATCGTTGGCCTGATCTTGCTCGCACTCTTTAAGTGAGGGACGAACCATGTGGCAGATGGCGATACACTCGATCGTTCTGTTCGCGCAAGGCAAACTCTTCTCTGAGCCCGCAAAGGTCTATAGGCAGACATTCGTCGGGGCCGCTGTGGCCGCGGCGGTTCTGGTCATCCTCGCAAAGATTGGCGTGTCGCTTGTTCTGGCCGCCGTTGTCGCTGGGATTCTCGGCGGTGCCTTGCAACCGTATCTCTTCAAAGATCTGCGCTATCGCTGATTGAGGTTCGCTCAAGCATGAACGCCGTCGATCCCATCGCCAGTAAACGTGATAACCTTGCGGGCTATGCGGATGATATCGCACGTCTAGAATCGATTTTTGCCGGGTGGGATGAGACGCAGCGTGCGGCGGTGGATGCTTATCGCAGCGCCATCGAGGACCTGCAAGGCGAAGCGTTTCGCCGTATCGTGCGTTCGCTCAAGGCGGATCCGGCGGCGCTCGCGGCGCTGAAGGACGCCGTCTCGGATGAGATCGTTTACGCTGTGCTCAGGCGCCACAATGTCCTCAAGGCAAGCCTCAGCGAGCGTGTCGAGCAAGCGCTTAACGGCGTGCGGCCGATGCTCGGTTCGCACGGCGGCGACGTCGAGCTGGTCTCGATCCGGCCGCCAGCGATCGAGGTGCGGTTCCTGGGCGCGTGCGACGGGTGTCCGGCCTCCGCCATGACTTTTCACGCCGGCGTCAAGAGCGCGGTGGAGGAAGCCTGTCCCGAAATCACCGAGATCCTCCAGGTGAAGGGTCGGGGCGGCGGCGCGAATAACGACAGCGTCCGCTTCGTCAGTCCGTTCGCGGCCGGTGCCGCCAACGGATGGCATCTGGTTTGCCGTCTCGATGAAATCCCGCAAGGCGGGGTCAGCGCCAAGATTGTCGGCGGACATAACGTCATTCTGTCAAGGCAAGGCGCGATCGTTTCATGTTTTGAGAACGCTTGCGCCCATCTCGGGATGGAAATCGACGGCGGCGCCGTCGAGAACGGCGTCATTACCTGTCCCTACCACGGCTTCCAATACGATCTCGCGACCGGCGAATGTTTGACCGCGCGCGAAGTGCAGCTTCAGGCACATGCCGTCAAGGTCACCGGAAACCGCGTCGAAGTGAGGCTCGCGACATGATGCGTGTCTCGCTCAATACCTTGCAGTCTTCGCCGATGCCGCACGTGGCGCCGGCGGCGCCGCTGCTCGATCCAGCCGGCGCCCGGGTTGTGCTGGGCGCCCATGTGACGGCGGACGGCCTGCCGATACCCATCGCGCCAAGTCGCACGACGTTGTTTGGACCGCGCGGTGTGGCTTTCGCCGGTTCCAACGGTCCGTTCTTCGTCGCCGACACCGGCCATCACCGTCTGCTTGGATGGAATAGGATCCCCGATCAAGACAACGCGCCGGCCGACATCGTTATCGGCCAACCGGATTTCACCGGCGAAGGCCGCAACGGGCGAGGGGCGGTTGGTTCCGCGACGCTGAACATGCCGACGGGCATCGCAACCGACGGCCAGGCGCTTGCGATCGCGGACGCTTGGAACCATCGCGTTCTCATCTGGCGCACGCTGCCGACGGCGAGCAACCAGCCGGCCGACATCGTGCTCGGGCAGGCGAATTTCGGCGGTGCTCTCGCCAATCGCGGCGCTGATACCGCCGGCCCAGAAACGCTCAACTGGTGCTACGGCGTAACCATTGCGGGGCAAAATCTGTTCGTGGCCGACACGGGCAACCGGCGTGTGCTGATCTGGAATTCAATCCCCGACCGCAACGGTCAACCGGCCGACATGGTGCTCGGCCAGGCGGTCATGACGACGCACGACGACAACGCGGGCGCCGCCGCCAGTGCCGTTGGCATGCGCTGGCCGCACACGATCGCGGTGGTCGACGAAAAGATCATCGTCGCCGACGCAGGCAACAGCCGCCTGATGGTTTGGAACCGGATGCCCAACGCCGACGGCGCGCCGGCGAGTTTTGTGCTCGGACAGCCGACGTTCGATGCGATCGACCATAACCGCGCCGCCTATAATCCGACCGAGCGTGCGCTGCAGATGCCCTATGGCATTGCCGTCCAAGACGGCATGATCGTCTGCGCTGACACAGCGAATTCCCGTCTCGTCGGTTTCGCCCGTCACGACCTCGCGATGGATGCCGCCGCGACGACGCTAACCGGTCAACGCGGCTTTGCGGACAAGGGCGACAACCGCTGGCGTGCGGCTTCGCGTGACAGTCTCTGCTGGCCGTTCGCGTTGGCCGTCCGCGACGGCCTGGTAGCCGTTGCCGATACCGGCAACAATCGCGTCCTGTTGTGGGAGGCGGCATCATGACGACGTCCCTTGCCATCGCGGCTACCGAGCATCTCGAGAGCGTCGAGATCAGGGTGCGCGGCCGCGTGCAAGGGGTGGGCTTCCGGCCGACCGTGTGGCGGCACGCACAGGATGTCGGCCTCGACGGCGAAGTGTTGAACGACGGTGAGGGCGTCCTTATTCGGGTTCGCGGCAGCAGCCATGGCATCGCCGCGCTGACCGAGCGGCTGCGCGCCACGCCGCCGCCGCTTGCCGAGATCACGGCAATCGAAGTCGCGCCGTTCGCCGGATCGCTCGATACCGGCTTCAGCATCATTGAAAGCGCCGTTGGCGATGCGCACACCGAGATTTCGCCCGATGCTGCGATTTGTTCGGCCTGCGCGGCTGAAGTGCTTGATCCGTTCGAGCGGCGCTACCGCTATCCTTTCACCAATTGCACCCATTGCGGGCCACGCCTTACCATCGTTCGTTCCGTGCCCTACGACCGGCGCGCGACGACCATGAACGCGTTTCCAATGTGCGAGGCTTGCGCGGCCGAATACGGCGATCCGGCCGACCGCCGCTTCCATGCCGAGCCTATCGCCTGTCACATCTGCGGGCCGAAGGCTCGCCTCGTGCGCTTCGACGGCCGTGCCGTCAGCTACGAGCAGCATTCCATGCTCGATGACGTCGACGCGGCGATGAGCCTGATCCAGAAGGGCGAGATCGTCGCCGTCAAGGCGCTCGGCGGCTATCAGCTCGCCTGCGACGCGACGCGCACCGAGACCGTCGCGCGGTTGCGCGACCTCAAGCGACGCGAGGCTAAGCCCTTTGCCTTGATGGCGCGCGATCTCGACGTCATTCGGCGCTTCTGCACCGTCGGCGTGCGTGAGGAGGAGGCGCTCACCTCGGCGGCCGCGCCGATTGTCCTCATGGAGGCCGACGGGCCGGAACGGCTTCCCGACGCCGTCGCGCCCAGCATGGGCACGCTCGGCTTCATGCTGCCGTCGACCCCGCTGCATGTGCTGATGTTCCGGCGGATGAAGCGTCCAGTCGTCATGACCAGCGGAAACCTGTCCGACGCGCCGCAGATCATCGACGATCACGAAGCGGCCGCTAGGCTCTCAGCCATTGCGGCCTATGCGCTGACCCACGACCGGGCGATCGCTAACCGCGTCGACGACTCGGTGGTACGCCGCATGGGTGATGACATTCGCGTGCTGCGCCGCGCGCGGGGCTATGCGCCGTCATCTATTGCATTGCCGCCCGGTTTCGAAGCGGCACCGGACATCCTCGCCTATGGCCCGGAAATGAAAGCGACGTTCTGTCTGGTCAAGGACGGCCGGGCCATCCTGTCGCAGCACCAGGGCGATCTTGAAGACGCGGCAACCTGGGACGACTACAATAAGAATCTCGCGCTCTATCGCGGTCTTTTCGGACATGCGCCGCAGGCGCTGGCCTGCGATATGCATCCCGAATATCTGTCGACCAAGTTGGGCCGCGAGCGGGCGCAGGCCGCGCGGTTGCCCCTTGTCGAGGTCCAGCATCACCACGCGCATATCGCCGCATGTCTCGCGGAAAACGGCCGGCCACTCAATACAGCCCCAGTTCTCGGCATCGCACTCGACGGCCTTGGTTCCGGAATCGACGGCACGATCTGGGGCGGCGAGTTCTTGCTGTGCGATTACCGCAGGTTTGAGCGGCTCGGCACCTTCAAGCCAGTCGCGATGCCGGGCGGCGCGCGCGCCTCGCGCGAGCCGTGGCGCAATCTCTATGCGCATCTGATGGCCGAGATGGGCTGGAGCGGCTTTGCGATGAACTTCGATGGCCTGGCTCTGTTCCGCAAACTGTCGGAGAAGCCGCGGGCCACGCTCGATGCCATGATCGGCAATGGCGTGAATGCGCCGCTTGCGTCGTCGTGCGGGCGTCTTTTCGATGCGGTCGCCGCCGCCCTCGACATTTGCTTTGAGCATCAGGCCTACGAAGGCGAAGCCGCCGCGCGGCTCGAAGCCGCCGTCTGTCGCCGCACGCTCGCCGAGGAAGACGACACGCCTGCCTATCCGATGCCGATCCCCAGTCTGAAGAGATCGGGGCTGCCCTACATCGAACCGCTCGGCATGTGGAACGCGATCCTGGGCGACCTGATCCTGGCGACGCCCGTGCCCGTCATGGCGGCGCGATTCCATAAAGGGTTGGCCAACGCCATTGCGGCGATGGCGGCCCGGCTCGCCGGCCATGGCGAAGACGACGGCTCGCCCGCGCGTTTCGATACGATCGCTCTGTCCGGCGGTTGCTTCCAGAATCGCATCCTGTTCGAAGAGACGGTGAAACGCCTCGAAAAGAAAGGCTTCACCGTGCTCACCCACGCGCGCGTACCCGCTAACGACGGCGGCATCGCGCTCGGCCAGGCAGTTATCGCGGCCGCCCAACTCATCGATGCCGGCGTTGCCCGCCGGTAGGGAGGAAGACCATGTGCCTCGGCATTCCAGGACTGATCGTCAGGATCGACGATGTAACGCGCAAGCTCGCGACCGTCGATGTCAGCGGCGTCAAGCGACAGGTCAACATCGTTTGCATCGTCGATGAGGAGCACCCGGTCGAATCCTGCATCGGCGATTGGGTTTTGGTCCACGTCGGGTTTGCCATGAGCCGGATCGACGAGCAGCAGGCGGCCGAAACACTCAAGATACTTCAAGAGCTAGGCGAGGCGCAGGCCGAAATCGAGGCTATGCGGCAGTCGGCCCGACACTAGGGAGGCATGGCCGTGTCTAACCAGAGCCAACTCGAAGGTCTTTACCCGTTTCTTCACGGCAAACCGCAAAATCCGGAGAAACTGGACGCGGCACTAGCGCATTCCGTCGCGGAAAAGGCGCGCGACTCTAGGGAAACTAACGAACGCTTCTTCGGCGAGCAGGCCCCAATCCTGGTCGCGGCCGCCGGTGCTCTGGCGGATGTCTATCGCAACAACGGCCAGCTCTTTTCGATGGGCAACGGCGGATCGAGTTGCGATGCGTCGCACGTGGCGGTCGAGTTCGTGCATCCCGTGACCGCCGGGCGTCCGGCGTTGGCGGCGACCAACCTCGTCGCCGATCTGGCGATGATATCGGCGGTCGGCAACGACCTCGGCTTCGATCACGTTTTCGTCCGCCAACTCGTGGCGCATGCTCGCAAAGGCGACGCCTTGATCGGAATTTCGACCAGCGGCAACTCGCAAAACCTGATCGCGGCTTTCCTCAAGGCCAAGGAATTGGGTGCCGTCACTATCGGGCTCACCGGCGGCGACGGTGGCAAGATGAAATCGTCCGGTGCGGTC
This sequence comes from Pseudolabrys sp., assembly GCA_037381985.1. Classification (GTDB taxonomy): domain Bacteria; phylum Pseudomonadota; class Alphaproteobacteria; order Rhizobiales; family Xanthobacteraceae; genus Pseudolabrys. The sequence goes on along the minus strand of JARRQH010000033.1, from coordinate 6,311 downwards.
GACCATTGCCTGGTCGTGCCGTCGATGTCGATCCATCGCATTCAGGAATGTCACGTGGCCACATATCACATCCTGTGGGACCTCGTGCACACGCTACTCGCCGACGAGCGCGGGTCCGCGGGACGCCAAGGAGGCATCCAATGAAATATGCTGACGAATTCCGCGACCGCGACAAGGCCAAGACGCTCATACTCGAAATCGAGAAGCTCGCCGCTCGGATCGAGGTAACCAAGACCCGGCCGCTGAACATCATGGAAGTTTGCGGCGGCCATACCCATTCCATCTTCCGCTATGGTCTGGAAGGCATGCTGCCCGCTTCGATCGAGCTGGTGCACGGGCCGGGTTGTCCGGTCTGCGTTTTGCCGATGGGCCGGGTCGACGATTGCGTGTCGATCGCCGAACACCCGCAAGTGATCTTCACGACCTTTGGTGACGCCATGCGTGTGCCGGGTTCACGCAAGAGCTTGCTTCAGGCTAAGGCCGACGGCGCGGATGTGCGCATGGTCTATTCGCCGATGGATGCTTTGGCGCTGGCGCGCAACAATCCCGGCCGCGAGGTCGTTTTCTTCGGGCTGGGCTTCGAGACGACAATGCCGTCGACGGCGCTCACGGTGTTGCAGGCGGAAGCGGACGGCATCGAGAATTTCTCGGTCTTCTGCAACCACATCACGATCGTGCCGACGATCAAGGCCATTCTCGACAGTCCCGATCTGCATCTCGATGGATTTCTCGGACCGGGCCACGTGTCGATGGTGATCGGCACTGCGCCTTACGAATTCATTGCCGACTACTACAAGCGGCCGATGGTGGTGGCAGGATTCGAGCCGCTCGACGTGCTGCAATCGGTGTGGATGATTCTGAAGCAGATTTCGGAGGGCCGCGCCGAGATCGAAAACCAATATACGCGCGTCGTGCCGGAGGCCGGCAATAGTCCGGCGCTCGCCGCCGTCGCCAAGGTTTATGAGCTGCGCGAGTTCTTCGAATGGCGCGGGCTCGGTTCGATCGACCATTCCGGCATCAAGGTGCGTGAGGAATACGCGCGCTTCGACGCCGAGCGCAAATTCGCAATTCCGAATCTCAGGATCGCCGATCCGAAATCCTGTCAATGCGGCGAGGTGCTCAAGGGCGTGCTCAAGCCGTGGCAGTGCAAGGTCTTCGGCTCCCTGTGTACGCCGGAAACCCCACTCGGGGCGCTCATGGTGTCGCCCGAGGGCGCCTGCGCCGCCTACTACCAATATGGCGGCGTGAAGCGCCAGCAGAACCTGGAGGCGGCGTCATGAATATCATGATCCCGCCGCGCCGCCGCACCCTCGGTCGGGTCCACGTGCCGGCCGTCACGCTAGCGCACGGGGCCGGCGGCAAGGCGATGAAGGACCTCGTCGACGATGTCTTCATCGGCGCCTTCGCGGCGACGCCAGACGTACTGGAAGATCAGGCGCGCTTCGATCTTGCGGCGCTGCAGCGCCATGGCGACCGCTTGGCCTTCACCACCGACTCGTTCGTCGTCGATCCCTTATTCTTTCCGGGCGGCGATATTGGCAAGCTCGCCGTATGCGGCACCGTCAACGATCTCGCGGTCGGCGGCGCCCGGCCGCTCTATCTCTCCTGCGCGGTGGTGATCGAAGAGGGAGTCGCGATCGACGTTTTGCGGCGGGTAGCGGCATCGATGGCGGAGACGGCAAGCGCGGCCGGCGTCGCCATCGTCACCGGCGACACCAAGGTGGTGCAGCGCGGCGCCTGCGACAAGATCTTCATTACTACGACCGGAATCGGCGTCATTCCGCCGAACGTTGACCTGTGTGTCGATCGGATCGAGCAGGGCGACGTCATCCTCGTTAACGGCCGCCTTGGCGACCATGGTGCGGCGATCCTGTGCGCGCGCGGCGATCTTGCGCTTGAAACGGAAATCCATAGCGACTGCGCAGCACTTGATGGCCTGATCGCCACGCTGTTAGCGGCGGCGCCGGGAACACGGTGTATCCGCGACGCAACGCGCGGCGGCATCGCCACGGTTCTGAACGAAATGGCGGAGGCCTCCCGCCTGGCGATCGAGATCGACGAAGCGGCGACGCCCCTGCGCGAGGACGTGCGCGGCTTCTGCGAGATCCTCGGTCTCGACCCGCTCTATCTCGCCAATGAAGGTAAGATCGTTATCGCGGTACCGCCGGAGGAAGCCGAGGCGGCGCTGTCGGCGATGCGGGCGCATCCGTTCGGCGCCGGCGCCGCGCTTATCGGCCGCGCCGGGCCCGGCGAAGTAGGTCGCGTGACCATGCAGACGACGTTCGGTGGCCGGCGGATCGTGGATATGCTGGTCGGCGATCAATTGCCGCGTATCTGTTGAGGACCGAGGCCATGCACGAACTGGGTATCAGCCGCAACATCGTCTCGATCGTGGAAGATGCGGCGAAAGGCCGGCGGGTCAAGCGGGTGACGCTCGACGTGGGCAAATTTGCCGGTGTTATGCCGGACGCGCTGCTGTTCTGCTTCGACGTAGTTTCGAAAGGGACCGCGCTCGAAGGCGCGCGGCTCGACATCAACGAGATCGTAGGCCGCTTTCGTTGTTTCGAATGCGGAACAGAATTTCAGAGCGATACGCTCATTCAACCCTGCTCGTGCGGTTCGCGGCGCGTCGAACGTTTGGCGGGCGAAGAGCTCAATATCAAAGAAATGGAACTGGAGGAGGCTGCCTGATGTGTGGGACATGCGGTTGCGGCTCGAAAGCCGAGGCACGGATCGTAAACCTCCAGACGGGGGCGGAGCGGCCACTCGCCGATGACCATCACCACCACGACCACCATGGCCACGACCATGATCACGAGCACACGCATGATCATGTTCACGGCGCAGATGGCGGACACGCGCACAGTGATCATGGTCATCATGACCATGATCATCATCACGGCCACCATCATCATGATCACGCACCTGCGGCCGATGCGTCGGTGGTTGCGCTTGAAGCGCGCATCCTGGCGAAGAACGAAAAGCTGGCGGCCCGCAACCGTGGCTGGTTCGAGGGGCGCGAAATTCTCGCCCTCAATCTGATGAGCTCGCCCGGCGCGGGCAAAACCACCCTGCTTGAACGCACCATCCGCGATCTGCAGCAGGACCGGCCGATTTTTGTCATCGAGGGTGATCAAGCGACGGCCAATGACGGCGAACGCATTCGGGCGGCGGGCGCCGCCGCCATCCAGGTCAACACCGGCACTGGGTGTCATCTGGAGGCCGACATGATCGCGCGGGCCCTCGAAGAGCTGCGGCCGGATTTCGGCTCGCTGCTGCTGATCGAGAACGTCGGCAACCTGGTATGTCCGGCGCTATTCGATCTTGGCGAACGCGCCAAAGTCATTATTTTGTCGGTCACGGAAGGTGAAGATAAGCCGCTCAAATATCCGCATATGTTCCAGGCGGCGGACTTGATGATCGTCAATAAGATGGATCTCTTGCCGCACGTCGATTTCGACGTCGAGCGGGCGGTCGAGAACGCGCGCATGGTTAATCCGGATATCGAAGTGCTTAGTGTGTCGGCCCGGAGCGGCGATGGTATGGACTCATGGTACGACTGGCTGCGCCGCCATCATGCCGGGCTGCAAACCGGGATTCGCGACGCTTTGTAGATGAACTATTGTTCAGGGGTGCAACGTTCGCCTGAAAAAGTTCGAACTCGGTCGGCGTCGCAAATGTTAATTATTGCGCAGTAAGTATCCGCTTGTGGCGCTTGCCGGCCCGGTGGCGATCCCGCTCAGGTGTTAAAGGAACACTGCTTACGAAGGAAGGGATTTTCACGGAGTCCGCGTCGTTCGAAGCGCGGTCGCCGTGCCGGGCGTGAAATCCCAGCGCGTGATGTGCACGGTGGCGTCGTCCTGCTGGACGGTCGGGGCCTTTCCCGACATCCATTGGCAGAAGATCCGCACCAACAATCCATTGGAGCGGATCATGCGCGAGATCCGGCGTCGCACGAAGGTAGTCGGGGCGTTCCCGGACGGCCAGTCATGCCTCAACCTAGCCGCGGCCGGGCTGCGCTACATCGCGGGCTCGGCACGGTCGATCAAACGCTGCATGAACATGCAGCCGCTCCACCAGTCGCAAGCCACGCAAACTAGAGTTGTTGCCTGAGCAAATGTGCGAAAGAATCTGGACACCACCGTCCACCGGCAGCCTTGCCGCATTCATCGCCGAGCCGATCCTGTCGTCCGGCGGCATCATCGAATTGCCCGAAGGCGACCTGGCCGCGCTGAAGCGGAAGTGCGAGGAACGCGGGATGCTGCTGATCCTCGACGAGGCACAGACCAGCATCGGCCGCACCGGCGACATGTTCGCCTTTCAGCGCGACGGCGTGGCCCCCGACATCCTGACCTTGTCCAAGACGCTTGGCGCGGTCCTGCCATTGGCGGCCGTGCGGACCAGCCGCGGGATCGAGGAAACGGCGCACGCGAAGGGCTTCATCTTCCTCGCGATCCACGTGTCCGACCCGCTGCCCGCCGCCGTCGGCCTGACGGTTCCGGGCGTGATGGCCGCGACGGGCTGGTGGCGCGGGCGCGCACGACCGGCCGAAGGCTGCGCGACGGACTGGAGGCCCTTCGTCAACGCTACGACTGCATCGGCGACGTGCGCGGGCGTGGCCTGCTGCCTGGGCTGGAGATCGTGACGGATCGTGCCAGAAAACGGCCCGACCTCGAGAAGGGCGACAGGATCGCTGCCGAGGCCTTGGCGCGCGGCCTGAGCATGAACATCGTCAAGATCCCGGCCATGGGCGCCGTCTTCCGCATCGCACCCCGGCTGACCGCAACGGACGAGGAAATCGACCTGGGGCTCAAGATCATGTCCGAGGCGGTCGCCGTTGCCGGCTGATGCCGTTGCTCTATTCCTCGGCGTGACCGTTCGCTTTGGTGTCGGCCTGGTTGCGCTTGCGCAGCCGCTGCGCGCTCCACAGCGCGTCGATGCGGCGGCGGAACGCCTTCGGCTTTTCGGCGAACAGGCGGCCGGCGAGCCGCGCTGCGTTTTTCAGGTGCGCGGCGCGGCGCTCCTCGATCAGCGGCGCCAGCCGCGAGCGCCAGGGGGCGAGCGGCCGATGCGGCGCGGTGAATTCCGCCAGCACCGCGAGATCCTGGCAGGCGCCCAGCTGGTTGCGCAGGCGCTGCGCCTCCGCCGCCCATACCGCGCCGAGGCGCGGCCATAGCGGTTCGATCAGGTCCATCTGGTGGCGGTGCTCGACCACGCGCCGGCGCAGGTCGTGCAGGTGTTCAGCGTCGGCCTCGAACCAGTTTTTCGGCATGAGCTGGCGCGCGCGGCGATAGGTGACGGTGAGGCCTTCGGAGACGGCGTCGAAGTCGATGTCGTTGAGCGGCCAGCGCTCGATCGACAGGGCGGCGAAATCGAGATAGCGGCCGACCCGCTCGCGCATGTCAGGGGTGAAGCTCGATTTCTCGGCGGCGTCGCGCATCTCGGTCAGCCGCTTGCGGACGGTTTCGGTCGATGTTGGGGAGAAAGGCTGTTCGCACTTGGTCAGGTCGTCGAGGGCGTCGAGCGCGGCCTGGGCGTCGCGGGCGCCGGCGAGTGTGTGCATCAGCTCGCGCGCCTCGGCCCGCATCTGCGCGGCCGGCTCGCCGAGCGGCCGCGACGACAGCCGCAGCAGGGCGCGCCAGCGCTTGAAGGCCTTGCGCAGATCGTGGACGGCCTCGGGTTCGGGCAATTCGAGGTCGGTGAGGGCCTTGCGGGCGTCGGCGATGATCGATTGGGCCGCGGCGGCTAGGGCGCCGCCAAATCCCCTATCGTCCCTCGCCGGCGGGTCGCTCATGGCCGGTTTCTGGTCGGAAATCGTGACAGGCCGATGAAAACTTGCCGATTCCGCTCTTCCCATTGGGGCCTGCCGTTGCTACATAGCTCTTGAGCGAGCGCGGACTGAGCCCCGCGCTTCGTGTCTCGGCCCAGGTTGGGGGCGAAAGAGGTCGTCGGAGCCGGCGGCCGCCTAGCAGGACCCGCCGGCGCCGAAGAGACTAGGTCGAAAATCTTTTCCGCGCAAAGCGCGGTATCCGGGGCCCGCTGCCGTCCGTGGGTTGTGGAAATTCTTGAGTTCATCGCGGGGTGGAGCAGCCCGGTAGCTCGTCAGGCTCATAACCTGAAGGTCGTAGGTTCAAATCCTACCCCCGCAACCAACGCCTACGCCATAGTATCCCATAACAGCCGACAACTGTGATCCAGCGTGCCAGTGTACTACGATCATCGGTGCTAGCACTACTTTGGCAGAAGTTTGATTTTGGGGGCGACGATGCGATATCCGCATTGCGGACAACAAGCGGGTGGCGGCCTGGACA